>JAYPGD010000780.1:0-1522 GCA_038126655.1 Verrucomicrobiales bacterium | reverse complement strand
TGACCCCGGCCGCCGGATTGCGTTCAAGCGCCGAATGCGCCCGGGTCAGCCCCCGAAGCTCGCAGCGACCTCCGGCAACTCCCTTTCAATTTCTTCCACCCGGTATCCAAAGCCGGAACCGGAAATGCTCGAGAGGTCCAGAACTCCGCCACGCCGACGGTAGATTCCCGGATGAACCTTCTCCTCGATCCCGGAAGCCTCGGGATAAAACTGCATCGCATTGGTCTCCACGCCCATGATCGTCCCGGCATGCGCGGCCAGGAGGACATGCGGGATCTGCGCCAGCATCGGATTGGTCAGGTCCTGCACCATCAGGGTCATGCCGTGCGCCTTGGCCCAGCAACAGCTCAGCAACGCGCCGGTCTGCGTCTTGCAGGTCTTCAAGGCGACGCCCGTCCAGCCCAGCTCCCGCCCCAAGCGCACAAACTTCCAATCATGCGCGCTCTCATCGAGAAACAGCGGCTTCCGCGCCGAAACGCTGTGCACATCGATGCGGTTGTGCTCCAACTCGTAGGGGAAAGGCTGCTCCACATAGAGCAGCATGCCGTGAATGCGCGGATGCTCGTCGCGCAATCGGTCGACAATCCCGTTCACGTAGTCCGGTTCGCTGACCGTGCAATTGAAATCGGTGGTCAGCCAATCGACGCCCTTCTCGATCGCGATTTCACCGATTTTGACCGTGCGCGCATAGTCCCATTCGGCGCCGTTGCCGCGCAGTTTGATCTTCAGGCAATTCAATCCATCGCGCTCGATCCAGTCGCGCAACAAGACCGGATAGCCGTCGTCGGGCTCATTGCCGCTCAGTTCCGATTCATCGAGCGGATCGACGCCGCCAACAAGATGCCAGGCCGGCAGGGAGGAAGGCGCCTCCGCGGCAAGAAAATCGCAGGGATACTTCCCAGCAAAAGAGACATCCGTTCCGTCAGCCGGCTCCACGAACGCGGCCAGGTCGCGGCTCAGGAATTCCGGACCATAGGTCTCGTAGATGGGGCGCTTGTTCAACTTCCCGTAAGCGTCGTGGACTGCGATATCAAAGAGGGAGCAACAGACCAACGCCGCCAACAGGGGCATCGGCTCCGTATCGGCTCCGCGTCCGGCATTGAATTCCTCCAACAAGCCCGGAAGAACGTCCTCCTGGAAATCATGCCCCACCTCCAATGCGTGTCCGCAGCCGTCGAACTCCGCCCAGGCTTCGGCCAACTTCACGCAGAAGGACTTCATCGCCTCATGGCGCTCCTCATAGGACAGGCCGCCCGGCCAGACCCAGGTCACGCTCAACGGCGTCTCTCCCCAGCCTTCGGCCGTTTCACCGGCGGCGTTGGCGACCCCGACCTTCGCCCGCGCGCAGGTGACATAGGTGACCGTCTCCCCGCCGAACTTCAACGGCATGCGGGTGTGCACGGGAAGAAACCAGACCGCCGCGGAGCGACAGCTTACATCGGTTGATTTGCTCATGATTCTCTCGCAGCGGGCTCCACTTTCCGGTTACGGACGGAATGCCCTACTTGTCCTTCTGTTCGTC
>JAYPGD010000779.1:0-1527 GCA_038126655.1 Verrucomicrobiales bacterium | reverse complement strand
AAGCTTCCCTCACCGAATCTCGCTTCGGTGTCTTTCTTTATGAGTCAACACGCGCCCCTGTTTCGCGGTGAATCCATCCTTGACGCCGGCGCGGCGGGATCGGTAACGTCCGCGCTCATTTGCTTTTGAATGTGAACAGTGTAATTCGACAGTTGGAACTTCGGGTCGTCGTAGTCAGCGACGCCGTGGTATCCTGTCGAAGGTGAAACGAATTTCGACAAGAACCCACGGCTGGCAACGGTCGTGGGTTTTTTCTTGGCCCGGGACCGCCGGCTGAAAACCCGCAGAACGCAATGAGCAAGACAAAGACGAAACAGAGAAAGCCCGCCGCCAAGGCAAGGAAATCGGGCATCGAGACCGGTCCGCGCATGAGCGGCAGCGACATCCTGATCGCCTCCCTCGAGCGCGAGGGCGTCGACACCATCTTCGCCTATCCGGGCGGCGCCAGCATGGTGATTCACCAATCCCTGACCAAGACAGGGAAAATCCGCACGATCCTGCCGCGTCACGAACAGGGCGGCGTCTTCGCGGCCGAGGGCTACGCCCGCGCCACCGGCAAGGTCGGCGTCTGCATGGCCACCTCGGGCCCCGGCGCGACCAATCTGATCTCCGGCATCGCGGACGCCTACATGGACTCGGTCCCGCTCGTCGCCATCACCGGCCAGGTGCCGCAGGCGATGATCGGCAAGGGCGCCTTCCAGGAAACCGACTTCTTCGGCATGACCCTGCCGATCGTGAAACACAGCTACCTGGTCACCGACATCGACGACATTCCCCGGATCGTCAACGAGGCGTTTCATGTCGCCCAAAGCGGACGTCCGGGGCCCGTCGTGATCGATGTGCCCAAGAACATCCAGCTTTCCGAGACGCGGCCGGTCTTCGCCAAGGAGCCGAAGCTCCGCGGTTATCGCCCCGACAAGAAGGCGGACGACGTCGAGTTGAACGAGATCATCGGACTGATCGAGCAGTCCGAGCGGCCGATCCTGTATGTGGGCGGCGGCATCATCTCGGGCGAGGCCTCCGCCGAGTTGCGCAGGTTCGCCAAGGCGACGGGCATCCCGGTGACCAGCACCATCATGGGCTGCGGCGTCTTTCCCGAAACGGAGCCCATGTCCCTCCGCTGGTTGGGCATGCACGGCACGGCCTACGCAAACTGGGCCGTCAACGGCGAGTTCGAGAATGGCCTGAAGGTTGCCGACGGCGCCGACCTCTTGCTGGCCTTCGGCGTGCGTTTCGACGACCGCGTGACCGGCAAGGTCGACAAGTTCTGCGAGAACGGGACGATCGTCCACGTCGATATCGACCCCTCGGAAATCAACAAGAACAAGCCGGCCAACCTGCCGGTGATCAGCGATGTGAAATATGCGTTGAGCCGCCTCAACGCAATGATCCGCAAACAGCCGATCCGCAGGAAGTTCACGAAGTGGCAGAAGCAGGTCACGACCTGGAAGGAGAAGGCTCCCCTGCAGTACGGCGTCACGGCGGAGGCCCTCAATTCCCAGCACATGCGCGATCACATGAACGGCG
>JAYPGD010000778.1:0-1529 GCA_038126655.1 Verrucomicrobiales bacterium | reverse complement strand
CGGAATCATGGTCGCTCGAGGAGACCTCGGAGTCGAACTTCCGATAGAGCAGGTTCCGCTCGTTCAAACGCGAGCGATCCAACTGTGTCGGCAGGCCGGAAAGCCGGTAATTGTGGCGACGCAGATGTTGGATTCGATGATCACCGCCAGCCGTCCCACGCGCGCAGAGGCGAGCGACGTCGCCAACGCGGTGCCACTCAAATGGAAAACCCTCCCTTCCCTGCCGACCAACTGAGCATCCCCGGATACCGGTTCGACAGCCTGATCGGATGCGGCGGGATGGGCTGCGTCTATCGGGCGCGACAGGAGAGCCTGGAACGGGACGTGGCGTTGAAGCTGCTCCAACCCGGCCCCGAAGAGGGCCGCGCCAAGCGTCTCGAACGTTTCCGGAATGAAGCGCACACCCTGGCCACCCTTTCCCATCCCAATATCGTCACGGTGTTCGACCGCGGCGAAACCGACCAAGGACCGTTCATTTCCATGGAATTGGTGGTGGGCGACACTCTCCGCGACCGCCTGAAACCCGGGCTGCGCATGAAGCCCGACGCCGCGCTGCGAATCCTCCGTCCGGAGGTCGCCGCGCTGACTCACATCCATTCGCACGACGTGCTCCATCGGGACCTCAAGCCCGAGAACATCCTCTTCGATTCCGCCGGAACCCCCAAGGTGGCGGATTTCGGACTCGCCGGCCTGGCTCCCGAACTCGACACCGCCGCCAAGAGCGCGGAATGGCAGGGATCACTGAACTACATGTCGCCCGAACAACGGCAGAAACTGCCCGTCGACAAGCGCTCCGATATCTTCGCCCTGGCGGTGATCGCCTACGAGATGCTCACGGGCGAACTGCCTCTGGGCGTCTTCGAGCCCCCGTCCATCCACGATCCCGGACTGGGGCGCGAGGTGGACGCCGCCTTCGAAAGCGCGTTGCGCCGCGACCCGGACGAACGCTGCCCGTCCGCGGAGGAATTCCTCCGACGATTCGAGGCCGCCGTAGCTCCGAAAAGCGAGACGGCCGACTCAACGCCTCCCGGCCGAAGCCCCTTGGCATTCGCGGGAACGCTGGCTCTCCTCGCGCTCCTCGCGGCCATCGCCTTCCTCGCGCGGACGGACAAGAGCCCCGAACCACAGGGACCCGATCCGGTCGCCAAGACCGCCCCCGAACTCCCCCCGTCTCCGACGAAAGCCGACATCAATCAGGCCACGGTGGTCGATCTGATGGAGATCGAGGGCATCGGCGAGGTGCTGGCGCGGCGCATCATTCAGGAGCGGAACGAACGGCAGGGGTTCCGGACGATCGACGACGCCATGGATGTGCCCGGCATCGGAATTCAACGCTGGCAGGCGCTGGCGGAACGCTTTACCGTCCCCCCCTCCAACACGAATGGAAAGTAGCCGACAGCAGGATTCCCGATTCCACCAGGAACTCGCCCGCAGTTTCTTCGAGGAGGTGGGCGACGCCCTGTTTGTCTTCGATCCGAAAACGCTGCGGGTCGTGGATGTCAATCCGGCGGCCCAGCGTCTGACCGGCC
>JAYPGD010000777.1:0-1546 GCA_038126655.1 Verrucomicrobiales bacterium | reverse complement strand
GGGAGCCCAGCGGGATGACGCGGTCGGCGGCCTCGCTGATGGCCGCTCCGTGAGTGACGGAAACCACTGTGCCTCCTGCAGACTGAAACGCCTTCATGTGGCGCACGACCTCCGCGGCGTTCTCGGGATCGAGATTGCCGGTGGGTTCGTCGGCGAGGATGACTTTGGGCGAGGTGATCAAGGCGCGGGCGATCGCGGCCCGCTGCCGTTCGCCGGCGCTGAGTTCGGAGGGTTTGTGGGCGATACGATGCGAGAGGCCCATTTCATCGATCAACTTCTCCGCCCGATCTCGGGCTCCTCCCCGGTCGCCGCGCAACCCGGCCAGGAGAAGGTTGTCGAGCACGGAAAGGTAGGGCACGAGGTGGAACATCTGGAACACGAAGCCGATCTCCGTCGCGCGGAGTCCGGCCCGCTCCTTCTGACTGAGCGCATAGACGTCGCGATCGGCGACGCTCACCGTTCCGGAGGTCGGCCGCAGCATGGCTCCCATCATGAGCAGCAGCGTCGACTTGCCGCTGCCGCTGGGGCCGACCACGGACACGAATTCACCGGCCTTGATCTCGCAATCGAACGCGGCCAGGGCGGTCACCTCGCCGCGTTTCGTGCGGTAGGTCTTGGAGGCTTGCTCAATGCGAATCATGGGAGTTTAACCACGGATGAACACGGATTTTCACGGATGTTTCTTGAACGGGAGAGAACAGGGAATGCGGAGTTGTGGGCGCCTGTTTCAAGGTCTCTCCGGCTCCGCCAGTTGAACCCGGACGCCGTCAGGCGGTCTTCAATAAATCTGTGTCCATCCGTGTTCATCCGTGGTTAAAAATGCCTTTGGAATTCCGTGGTCAATTGTCCTGGCGCAGGGAGTCGGCGGGGTCGCGCGCGACGGAGATCATGGTGGGGATGAAGCTGCACACGGCGGCGAAAAAGGGCGCGCCAAGAACGAGCCATTTCAGGAGCGCGTAGTCGGCCTTGATGTTTTTGGCGGTGAGTTTGAACATCTCGGGGCCGTATTTGAGCGCGACGGCCGTGCCGATTCCGAAGCCCAACAAGGCCCCGACCAGTCCGATCAGCGCCGCCTTGCCGAGGAACAGGCCGGCGATATTTCCTCCGCCATAGCCGAGCGCGCGCAGGACGCCGACTTCCTCGACGCGTTCCCGCACGTTCAGCAAGGCCAGGGCGCCGATCCAGATGCCGCAGGCCAGCACGACGCTGGGCATGATCAGCGCGAAGTAATCCTCCATCATCGTGCGCTGTTGCTCGCGGGCCATGGCGATAGCCTGCATCTTGACGACCGTGGCGCCGGGCAGCACGGACGCCAACTGCTCGCGGAGCACGGTGAGGGTGTCCTTGTCCGGGTGGCGGCAATAGCAGTCCAGCGCCCGGATCTCGTTGATCTGCCCGGGAAGGTCGAGGATCGCCTGCGCGTCCTTCAAGTGAACGCTCAGGCGCAGGTCATCGATGGAGCCCGCCTCGGCCAGGGTGGAAGCGACCTTCAGTTCCTTGCCGGCGACCGTGATCTTGTCGCCTTTTTTGATGCCTCGGCTGCGGG
>JAYPGD010000776.1:0-1557 GCA_038126655.1 Verrucomicrobiales bacterium | reverse complement strand
CACGCGCTCTGGACCCTGCATGGCATGGGCCAGCTCGACCGCGACATCCACCAGGTCGCGCTGTTGAGCAAATCACCCGCCCTCAAGCAAAACGCCATCGCAGCCCTCGGCGATTCGGAGGAGGCCATCCAGCTCTTCTTCGACACCGCGGTCGTGGCCGATTCCGATCCGCATGTGCGCCGCGCCGCCTTCACCCGGATGGCGCAGTTTCCCAAACACGCCGCGCTGAAGGCCGCCCTGCCCAACCTCTTCCGCGACCCAATGAATCGCAGCGACACCTGGCTTGCCCTGGCGCTCAAGACCGCCGCCCGCAACCAAGGCGCCGACGCCTTCAGCACATCGCTCGGCTCCAACCTGCTGCCCAACCCCTCCTTCGAACAGTTTGAGAATGGCGCCCCGGTTGGCTGGAGCCCGCAGACATGGAAGGACCTCGGACGGACCGAGTTCGTCCATGTCTCGGACAAGTCCAAGGTCCGCAGCGGCGACCGGTCCCTGAAAATCGGCTCCGGCAATGGCGCCGACGCCGGCTGGCGCACGGTCGTGAAAGTAAAGCCCAACACCGAATACCGCCTCTCCGGCTGGGTGAAGACCGAGTGGGTCAGCAACGCGAAAGGCGCGCTCCTGACAGTCAGCATCCCCGAGGGCGGCATCACCAGCAGTCTGCAGAAGATGAACGACTGGACGGAACTCGAACTGTTCTTCAATTCCGGGAACCAGGAAGAACTGACCATCCTCTGCCTGTTCGGCGGCTGGGGCGTATCCACCGGCGGCGCCTTCTACGACGATGTCGCCCTCCAGGAGGTCACCCTAAAAGTCGAATCCACGGACACGGCCAGCCTCAAAGGCGATCCGAAACGCGGCGAGAAGATCTTTCACGAGCATCCGATCGCCTCCTGCATCCGTTGCCACCAGGTCGGCGGCAAGGGCGGCTTCGTGGGCCCCTACCTCGACGGCATCGGCAAACGCCAGGACGTCGCCTACCTCCGCGAAAGCCTGATCGACCCGCAGGCCAAGATCGCCGAGGGCTTCCCCGCCGAAGTCTCCCCCATGCCGCCCTTCGGCGTCCTCCTCCCCGCCCAGGAAATCGCCGACCTCGTCGCCTTCATGCAGTCATTGAAAAAAGATCCGCCTCCCGGCACTGTCCTGAAACCCGTGCAGGATCTGTCGTTTGAATAAACCTCCGTCTCTCCCAGTCATGATGAAGACATTTTACAGAATCCCATTGTGCGTTGGAATGACCTGTCTGGCCGCGCTCTACGTTCAGGTGACGCCTTCAGGTGCCCAGGACCGGAACGTCTTCTTCGACGCCGACGCCGACGGCGAAAGCAAGGCCATTGCCAATTGGGGACTCGATACCGCCTGGCTCGAGGAAGCCAATGTCCGCCGCGGCGTTCAGTTCATGGGGCAGTCCCAGGTGGATGTCATCCGCTTCTCCTTCACCGGCGACTGGCCACTAAACGCCGGCGACCTCGGCACGGAGGCCTCGGCCGAATTCGACGCGCGCATGGCGATCGTCGACGCCCACACCGCCGCCAACACAGCCCTCTACCTCAACAA
>JAYPGD010000775.1:0-1568 GCA_038126655.1 Verrucomicrobiales bacterium | reverse complement strand
TTGCGGAATTGTTCCCCCGGTGAAACGAGCAGCAGATCGAACCGCTGCGTCAATGCGAGCGCGTGGGTTTCCTTGCCCGCTCCGGGCGGGCCGATGATCGAGAGGTTCATGCGAGACGGGTCCGGTCACTCCGCCGGCGCGCCGGCGGAGGGCTGCAACGCCGCGGCCTCGCGATAGAGCCGCGCCAGTTTCAGAAGCAGGGGTTCGAGCCGGGCATAATAATCGTCCTCAGAGAGCGTCTCCCGAGATTCGCGCAGCCTGACGACCTCCAGTTCGATCCGGTCGCGCCGGGCGCGGAGTTCGGGCGGCATACGGCGCTCCTGTTCGCTGCGGAGCAGGTGGAACTGGTGCGCGCGGGCGCCGTCGAGCGAGGTTCCGTCCTTGGCCTTCTTGACGGCGCGGATGCCGCGGAACCAGGAGGCGGGGGTGCCCTTGCCATCGCCGTTGTCGTCCAGCAGCGCGTGTTCGGTGGCGATCCGGCCCTCGGATTCATACCATTCGTCCACCCGCCGCGACGCGGTCAGCCAAGCTTCCAGCAGCGAGGTCTGGCCGTCCTTGTCCAGATCGGCGCGGGCGTCTTTGATGGCCTCGGAGAGATGGCGCCCGAACCGGGCAAAGTTGATCTCGTCGCCGCTCTTGGCCGCGGTGACGACCACGCGATCCGGCGCGGCCAACCGGGAAACAAAGGGCCCGCTGGCCGACGCGGCGACGACCACGGCGGTGGGGCGGCGGAACTGTCTCAACCAGTCCGCCAATTCCCTGGCGCTCACGTCCTCCCCGCGCAGGTTGAACCTGGCGGTCCGGCGGTCGTAGGTGCCGTGACCGAGGAGGACGATCCAGAGTTCGGCCCCGCCGTTCCTGGTTTCCGCCTCGAGCGCGCCCTTCAGCGCCTCCTTGTCCGACGGGGCGTCCGGCGCCTTCTCGTCCAGTCCGATCACGGTCAGTTTCGCCCCGGCCGCGCCGGCGGCTTTCACCCAATGCTGGGACCACTCGGAAAAGGCCGTCGTGTATTCCTCGTTTCCGCCGGCCCCGGCAACGACGATGACAGCCGCTTGCGTCCCGGATTCAGCGAACGCGCCGAACCCGGACAGCAACAGGAGAAGGAATGTCGACGCCAAGACGCCCGGAAGGAAAAGCCGCGCCTGAATGGCGCGGGGCGCCGCGGCGGAGTCGGAAGGCTCGTGCGGCAGGTCGGGCGTCTCCAGCCGGGGCCGGGTTCGAGGCTCCGATTGCGGAAACGGCTTTGTGGACCGATTGTGCGACATCGTCTGGGCGGGACTATAGATTCCGTCTCCCGAATACCCAAGCCCCGCGTTGCCACATTTCAGCGGCCCGCAGGACGCCGGCGACGCCGTCTCGCCGGGATCACTTTTCCCCGATCACATACAGGTGCGACTGGGTGGCGATGTAGAGGCGGCCGTTGGCGTAGACGGGGGTGGAATAGATCGGACCCTGCAGGTTGACCTCAAGCAAGGGGTCGCTCTCCGGATCCCAGTCCGCCTTGGCGGGCAGGATGACGACATCGCCGTCCTCGTCGCCCAGGTAGACCTTGCCGTCGCCGACCAGGG
>JAYPGD010000774.1:0-1581 GCA_038126655.1 Verrucomicrobiales bacterium | reverse complement strand
GTTTTGAGTTCCCTGACGGAAGCGTTGGAGGAAGGGGAGATCATCGAGGTCGTGGGATTCCCTTCGCGGGATGAAGAGAACCGCCCCGTGCTTGAGGAATCGCTTTATCGACAGGCTCCCCAGGAAGGGGAGGAGCAGGAGCCCACATTGGCGCTGTTGCAACGGGTGACGGACGTGCTCACGCTGACGATGGAGCAGGCCTCCCTTGAGTATCCGGTCGATGTGCAGGGCATCGTCACCTTTCACGACGATCGCGAGAATCTCGCGTTTCTGCTGGATCGCACGGGCGGGGCGCGCATTGCGTTGGGCGATGTGGAATGGAACCTTGAGCAGGGAAATCGGATCCGCGTGCGAGGCGCGACGACTCCGGGCAGTTACGAACCGATCGTTGTTGCGGAGTTGATCGAAAAGGTCGGGGCGCGGCCCGCCATGCCGACTCCGAAACGGATGAGCGTGGGACAGCTGCTTTCCGGCGAGGCCAAACGAGGCGTCGGCACCATTCTTGCGGTCGAGGATGACCCCAGCGTGCGCTACATGTTGGTCACCGCCTTGCGGCGGCTCGGGTATCAGGTCTATGCCGCGGAGAACGGTCCGGAAGCGACGCGCATCTGGCCGGAGATCCGCGACAAGGTCGATCTGTTGATCACAGACATGGTCATGCCGGGCGGCATGAACGGCTGCGATGTGGCCGCGGCCCTGAGGAAGGACCGGCCCGACCTCAGGGTCATTTTCTCGACCGGCTACAGCGAGGATCTCCTGGGAGTGGACATGAGGGAACTGGACGGCGCGTTTCTCAGAAAACCCTATTCGCGCACGCGGCTTTCGCAGGTCGTCTACGAAGCCATGGAGCCCTTGCAGGCCAACGCGGCGTAAAGCCAGGGCCTACGCGTGTACGGCAGTCGCAACGGCTTCACAGATGTAGCGTCGGCTGTGTCAGCCGAAAAGCGAAACCAACTTGCGACAGTATTCGACTGCTCTCACAGAGAGCACGCTACAACTCGCCTATGGGGATTGCTTGTGCAGCTCATGCGAAGCCTTGGGCGTAAAGCGGGAGTGGTTGCGGTTTCCGTCGGGGCGCCTATTCTCGATGGATGCCTGAATCTTCAATCACCGGCGGCCGGCGCTTTGGTTTCACCAGCGCGCCGGCGTCTTTGATCGCCGCGTTGGTCCTCGCATCCCTGCCCTTGCGCCCGGCCTCCCTTTACGCTGACGACGCGGATTACGAAGCGCTTCGGGAGGACGCGAAAAAGACGTTCAAGGAGAAGGTCGGGCCGTTCGTGAACAATTACTGCATGCGGTGTCATGGGCCGCGGCCGAAAGCGGGGATCAATCTCAAGTCGGCGCTCAGAAGCCCGGGCAGCGCGTCCTCGTTCCTGCATTGGAAGAAAGCGGTGGCGAACGTGAAGGTGAACGACATGCCGCCGGAGGACGCGGCCAAGCAACCCAGCGAAGAGGAGCGTCGGCAGTTCGTCGAGTGGATCGGCAAGCTGAAGTATCTGAGCCCGAAAGACCCGGGTCCCTACGTCATCCGGCGCCTGAGCAAGGCGGAATATGGCGCCACGCTGCGGGACCTCTACGGCG
>JAYPGD010000773.1:0-1609 GCA_038126655.1 Verrucomicrobiales bacterium | reverse complement strand
GTGGTCTCCCGGCATGGCGGGATCTACGTCAGTCACATGCGCAGCGAGGCGGGGGAGATGTTCGAGGCGATCGAGGAATTGATCCAGATTGCGCGCGAGGCTGATCTTCCGGCCCAGATTTCGCACATCAAGCTGGCCGGGCAGGCGAACTGGGGGCAGACGGACAAGGTGTTGGCGAGGATTGAGAAGGCCCGCGCCGAGGGGTTGGACATCACCCAGGATCAATACATGTATCCCGCGTCGAGCACGGGCATCCAGAACCGCATTCCGACCTGGGCGAGGGAAGGCGGACGCGAGAAATTCAAGGAGCGGATGCAGGACGCCGAGACGAGGAGCCGGGTGGTCGCCGAGATGAAGGAGGCGCTGGCGAAGTCCGGGCACAAGAATTTCGATTACGCGATGATCGCGTATTACAAGCACGACCCCGGTTTAAACGGACTGAACGTGATGCAGGCGGCGAGGAAGGCGAAGGGATCGGATTCGCTGGATGCGCAGATCGGGATGATCCTGGAGATCAATGCCCGCGGAGGGGCTTCGGGGGTCTTTCATAGCATGAGTGAAAAGGACCTGATCGGCTATCTGAAGCACCCGAACACCATGGTGGCCGCGGACAGCGGCGTGCGGCGATGGCAGCATGGGATTCCGCATCCGCGGGGTTATGGCAACAATGCCCGCTGCCTGGCCCGCTTTGTCCGGGAACTTGGAACGCTGCGGATGGAGGACGCCATCCGACGGATGACGTCGCTGCCGGCGACGACCTTTCGGTTGAAGGACCGCGGCGTCCTGCGCGAGGGAGCGTGGGCGGACTTGGTGGTGTTCGATCCGAAGAGGGTCCGGGACAACGCCACCTTCACCGATCCGCATCAATACGCCACCGGTTTCATGCGGGTCTTTGTGAACGGCGAGGCCACTGTCAAGGACGACAAACATACCGGGGCGAAGGCGGGGACCATGGTCCGCCGCGGGAAATGATCCGGGGGGGCGTCATTTTGGCGCGGACGGGACCGCCCGGCGACTCCTGGACATGAAAATCACCTCTCGAGCAACCGGGCGTTGCGCGTCGGCGGCGCATTGGCTACTTTCCCGGGCATGTCTCTTGTTCGAATCAGTCTCCTGGCGTTGGCGACCTGTCTAATATGGACGGGATGTCCGCCGAATGACCGCAAGGTGGATGAGGAGAAGGAAATGTGGTATCTGCGCGGCGAGAGCCTGCAGAACAGCATGGATTACCAGGGCGCGGTTGAGGCGTTTCTGAAGGCGTTGGAGACGAATCCCCATTCGTCGGCGGCGCACAAGAAGCTGGGCATTCTCTACGATCGCGAGGAGGAGGTGCGCGATTACGCGGCCGCGATCTACCATTATCAGAGGCTCCTGGCGCTGAAGCCGGAGGATCAGCACGCGAACATCATCCGGGACGCGATCCAGAACTGTAAACAGGAACTGGCCGGCGAGGCGGGGCAGATCCCGGTCGACGAGGTCACGGCGAAGATCCTGGAGGAGCGTGACGCGCTTGGGCAGGAGGTGGTCAACCTGCGCGCCGAGAATCAGAAGCTGCGCGAGGCGCTGATGCGCGCGGGCGGCGGTCAGGGCGCGGTGAATCTGCCGGAGC
>JAYPGD010000772.1:0-1615 GCA_038126655.1 Verrucomicrobiales bacterium | reverse complement strand
CGTCTGGTACATGGAGCTGATGCTCTACCCGCCGAGCACGGACGACGCCTACAAGGTGGTGTCGATGTCGATTGCCGGGCCGACAAGCCGCTGGCAGATGATGCGGCACTGGAACGTGATCAATCCGGGCGACCATGACTACGGCATGGACGATGTGAAGGGGCCGGAACAGATCGTCATCCGGTTGCACGACGGGCTGGGGCAGGATCGCGATTACATGCGGCGCAATTTCCAGATCGTGCATCACCTGATCACCGGTGACGAGGAGGTGGATGCATTGGCGAATCCGAAGAAGTGGCGCGCCTGGAAGATGCCGAACCGTGACTTCACCTTCGCGATCCTGGATTCGCGGCTTTGGCGGTCGAGCCAGGACACGGCGATGTGGGACGACGAGGGTTGGGGGCACCTGCGCGAGCTTTACGATCGCGCCGATCCCACGCGCAGCCTGCTGGGCGAGGAGCAGTTCGCCTGGTTGCAGCAGTTGATCAGGACGGACTCCTCGAACCTGATCTGCCTGACCGGATTGAACGGCCTGCACACGATCTGGACCGGCGGCAAGAAATACAGCAACACCGACGAGGAATTCGCCCAGCGCGATCGCGTGGCCGCGGACTACGCAGGCTGGGTTGCGGCGGGCGCCGATCGCGTGATCGAACTGCTCGGCTCGCGCGACGGCGTGGTCACGGTCTATGGCGATGTGCACAACGGCAGCATCATCAGGAACACCGACCACGGCGTGATTGAGTGCAGCTTCGGGCCCATCGGCCGCAGCGGCGGACGCGCGGTGATCGAGGGCTTCGGACCGAAGATGAAGGACTTCGACGGCCGTCCGCTCGAAGTGACCGCGCTCTATCACAGGGAGCACGCGGATCCGGAATTGAACAAGCACGGAAAGGGCGAGCCGTTCTATTGGAACTTCCTGGAGATGGAGTTCAATCCGACGAAGGCCGATCCCGGTATCGGCTTGCGCGTGCGAAACATGATCGACGCCCCGGATGAGAAACCGCGCGGCGGCGCTCCCCTGGAAACGGCGGCCTCAGCGACCGGTCGCAAGCCGACTTGCCGCGTCCCTGAGATTCAGACGATTCCGAACGCCGATGTGCGCTTTTCCACCCTGGACGGTCGGCCTGTCCGCGGCGCCCGCAGCGACGCCAGGGGGCGGGTGTTGGTCGCCGGATTGATCGGTCCCAAGCCGGGCGACACGATCATGGTCTCGGCGCAGGATGGGAAGCGGGCGGACGCGAAGCTGGTGAAGGCGGAGGCGGTTTGATTTCCCACAGAACGGATGTAAAGTCAGCGGCATGATGGCAGAACAGCACGATGAGCCCGCTCCGGAGGATCCGGACGAGAACGGCCAGGAAAAAGAGGCATCGAAGGAAGAACTGACGCCGGAGGAGCAGATGGCGAAGTTCGAGGAGGCGATGAAGAACGAGGACTGGGGGCATCAGCCCTGTTGAGGGGGGCGTTTGAAAAACGAACGTCAAACGTTCAACTTTAAACTTCGAACGTCCAGCGACTGGCTGACCTGCCTTCGCAATGTTTCAGCGCGACGAGACGTTTTGATTGGACCCCACGTTTCGGCCCATTCCTTATGAGACAGTTTCCGTTGGTTTCG
>JAYPGD010000771.1:0-1618 GCA_038126655.1 Verrucomicrobiales bacterium | reverse complement strand
GACGGCGAGGCCTACAATATCGTTGCCATCTCCGAGACGCTGGTTGTAGTGTCCGCCGTGCGCAACAACAAACGGTACGAGATCCCCATTGATTCCAACACGGACCCCGTGCCGTGACCTGACCCAAACCGGACCAGACCAACTTACTTATGCGTGTCCCATTCATACGTAGATCCAGCAAACATCCTCGGTTTACCCCTTTGATTCTCAGCCTGCTTGGTTTGGCCCTTTCCGGCGGCGCGCTCATGGCGCAGATCGACCCGGTAAAGGCGGCCGAAGAGGAGGCGCTGCGGCGACAGGAAACCACCCTTCTGCTCCGGGCGAATGTCGCCAAGGCCCAAGGCCTGCAGAATGAGGGCGATTACGAGGCCGCGTCCCTCCTGTACGAGGAGTGCATGCGGCTGGTTGATCGTCTCGGAGGGGTCAATGTCGAGGCCGATTACCGCGCCGCCATCGAGGGGTTGACCCAGTCGCGACTGGCGTTGTCCCAGGCCTACTTCCAGCAACGCAAGTTTCCGGAGGCCGCCGCCGAGATGGACAAGCTGATGAAGTTTGATCCCAAGAGCGCCACCGCGCGGGACCAGAAGGCCTACGTGCTCGCCACCGAGAAGGAGCATGAACCCTACATGCCCAGCCAGGACGTTGTGGACAAACTGCCCGCCTACCGCGCCAAGAAGACCGAGGTCTCGGCTCTGATTCAGGACGGCAAGATGCTCTACGAGATGCGCCTACTGGACGAGGCCAAGAAGAAACTCCGCCAGGCGATCGAGATGGACCCCGCGGCCAAGCCCGCCTACTACTACCTCAGCCTGATTCAGGAGGCCGAGTATGGCGATGAGGCGCGCAAGCGCGACGCCATGCAGAAGGAACGCCTCGTGGAGGTCGAACGTTCCTGGAACGAGGGTCTGCCCCTCAAAAGCGCCTCGCTTCCGGAGCCCAATCCCTACTTCCGCACCAACACGGTCAACACCACCAGCCGTCGGCGCCAGGCCATCCTGCGCAAGCTGAACACCATCATGATCGACAAGTTGGAATTCCCGGAATTGCCCCTTGGCGAGGTCGTCCGCTTCCTGGCCGACGAGGTGCGCTCCAAGGACCCTTCCGGTCAGGGCATCAACTTCATCATCAATCCCTACCTGGACGATCTTCCCACCGGAACCGGCGGAGCCGGCGGAGCGTTGGATCCGTCCCTGGGACTGGGCGGCGATGACGACGGCTTCGGCGGCGACCCGTTCGGCGGTCTTCCGGGCGCCGCTCCCGCGCTGCAGCCGCTCGACGCATTTGGCGCGCCCATCGGCGGCGCGGACGCCGGCGGCATCGAGGCCATCGACCTCGAAACCGAAATCCTCATCAAGATTGATCCGCCGATCCAGAATCTCCTCTTGATTGACGCGATCGACGCCATCACCAAGACGGCCTCCGAACCGATCAAGATGATTGTTGAGGATTACGCCGTGGTCTTCACCCAGAAGTCCACTGATTCGCCCCAATTGTTCACGCGGATCTTCAAGGTGGATCCCAACACCTTTATTCAAGGTCTGGAAAGCGTCACCGGTCTGGACATCACCTCGTTCGCCGTCGGCAGCGGCGGCGGTGGCGGCGGCGGCCAGGGCGGCGG
>JAYPGD010000770.1:0-1623 GCA_038126655.1 Verrucomicrobiales bacterium | reverse complement strand
CCCAAGCTTCCCTCACCGAATCTCGCTTCGGTGTCTTTCTTTATGAGTCAACACGAGGCATGGTCAACGACCACACGATCGGTTGCTTTCGACGCAAAGAACTGTAGCATTGCGGCGGAAGGAATCTGGAAGTCATGACGACAGCGCCGCCCACCCCAACTCCCGTCGATGGATTCAGTTCCTTCGATGACGGGCTTGCCCTGATCCCGGGAGCGAAGTTTCGCGGACTGACCATCCAGAGTCTGTTGGGCAAGGGCGGCATGGGCTCAGCCTTTCTCGCCAGCCACCCGATCCTCCGCGTGCCGCTGGCGATCAAGACCTTCCGCCCCATGGACCAGGGCGACATCTTCAAGGAGGCCCACCTCGCCGCGCGCGTCTCCTCCCCGCATACCATCGCCGTTGTCGACGCCGGCTTCGAGAAAGGCATCCCGTTCCTTGTCCAACAGCACGTGGACGGCATCGATCTCGGAGAACTGACCCGCTGGCTGATGCAATGCCGGATGGACGCGCCGGTCGGCGTCGTGGCGCGAATCATCGCCCAGGCGGCCGCAGGGCTGCACGCCGTGCACCAGGCGGGCGTCGTGCACTGCGACGTCAAACCGCCCAACCTCTTCCTCCGCGGCGACGGCAGCGTGACCGTGGGCGACTTCGGCATCGCCATCCCCGCAATCGAGGAACGTGGTTCCAATTACGCGGGCTCCCCCTATTTCGCCGCGCCGGAACAATGGCGCGATGCGCCGCTCGATCGTCGTTGCGACATCTATGGTCTGGGCGCGACGACCCACTTCCTCAAGCGCAAGGAACCGCCCTTCCCCGGCCCGGAGGTCGACAAGATCCGGGAGGCCCATCTGTATTGCCCCTATCAACCGCCCCAGACCAGTGACCCGGTCGAGGCGTTTCTCTATCTGATGATTGAGACCATGATGCAGAAGGAGCCGAATGCGCGGCCTTCAACCGCGGCCATCGTCGCCCGCAACCTGCAGGGTCACCAACAAGATTCCCCCAGCTACGTCATGGAGTCCGAGCACTGCCACCGGATCGGAAATGTCCGTGTGACCCTGAACGTGGCCGACCTGCCCCAGACCAAGGCCGATGTCATTGTCAACGCCGCCAGCCGCTCCCTGACCATGCGCAAGGGCGTCGCCAACGCCCTGCGCGAGGCCGGCGGCGACATGATCGAATCCCTGGCCAAACGTCAGGGCCCCATCGGCTTGGGCGATGTCGTCTGGACCAAAGCCGGCAACCTGCGCGCCAAAGAAGTCGCCCACGCCGCCGCCGCCGCCAAGGGAGCCGCCTGCATCCAGCGCTGCGTCCTGCGAACCTTGTTTGGAGCCGAGCGACGCGGCCACCGGACGATCGCCTTCCCCGCTCTCGGCACCGGCGTCGCCGAACTCCCCGCCGAACGCGCCGCCCAACTCACTCTCGAGGCCATCCGCACTTTCGCCGAATTCCAACCCAAAAAACTCACTTCCATCGAAATCGTCGTGAACAACCTCGAAGTCTACCGCTCCTGGATGGACATCGCCGAATCGATCTGAATTCTCGGTTCTCGGTTCTGGGTTCTCGGTTCTCGGCTTGTCACGACGAAGTTCCGGCTTTGCGGAACGAAGGCGGGTTCTGGGT
>JAYPGD010000769.1:0-1630 GCA_038126655.1 Verrucomicrobiales bacterium | reverse complement strand
TTCCCGGAAAATCATCTCATTCGCAATGGGCCAGTTCGCGGGGGCCCAATCAGAACGATGACGAGTATGCAGAGTGGTTGCGGTTGGAGGCGGACAATGCCGACGAGGCGACGAAGTTTTTGAATGAAAAGACGTCTATGGAGGTGAAAGATTTCTGGTATTTTACAAACGTCATTGCCCTTCGATTGATGCGGTCAGAGAACCAGTTGTCGGCCGTAGATGCATATTGGTTGGGTGCCGTCGACGAAGTTGAGGGAACGGCGTTCAAGGGAATCAGGAGTATTATCGAAGAAGCGAAACGGGATTGAATCGGATCAGTTTGAAGTCCCCGTAACGAACGTGAAAGACCGGTGTTTCAAGATCTAGGTGATTTTCGCCGCGGCAGTTTGCGCGTATTCTACAGAAATCATGAGACCGATCACGATCCAGATCCCCGACTACCTGCGCAAACAGGTGGAGCGATTGGCTGCTGAAGAAGGATTGAGCGTGGATCAGTTCTTCGCCACCGCGGCATCCGAGAAGCTTGCCGTGTTGGAGGCGGTGGATTACATCGGTGAACGCGCAGCAAGAGCGAGTGACGCGGCGTTTGATGAGGCCATGTCACACGTCCCGGATGAGCCGATCGAGGGAGAATGGGACGAGCCGGCTGAATCGAGCGGCTCAGAGCGATAGGGTTGCGTCGAAGGGGAAACGTTTTCATTTGGCGGTGTCTCCGCTACGTTCCGGCCATGAAATCCGGACCCGCCGTTTATGCCGCCGCCTTGACGACTCTCCTCGCGCTGACCGCCCTCTCAGCCTCCGCCGCTGACGCCAAACATCTCTTCATCCTCTCCGGCCAATCCAACATGCAGGGGCACCGTCCGGATGAGGCGTTCACGCCGGCGGTCTCCAAAGCCTTGGGCAAGGAGAACGTGATCGTCATCCAGGACGCCCTGGGCGGGCAGCCAATCCAGCGCTGGTTCAAGGATTGGAAATCTCCCGAGGGCGCAAAGCCCGCGAAGACCGGCGATCTCTACGACCGGTTGATGAGCAAGGTTAAGCCGGCCATCAAGGACGAGAAGCTCGCCTCGGTCACCTTCATCTGGATGCAGGGCGAGCGCGACGCGAAGCAGAAATGGGGGCCGGTCTATGAGAAGAGCCTGCGCGGATTGCACGCCCAGTTGAGCAAGGATCTCGGACGCGACGACGTGAACTTTGTCATCGGCCGACTCAGCGACTTCGATCTGAAGAACAAGCGTTATCCGCACTGGACGATGATCCGCGAGATCCAGGTCAAGGTGGCGGACTCGAATCCCCGTTTCGCCTGGGTAAACACCGACGATCTCAACGACGGCAGGAACCGCAAGGGCAAGCCGATCTCGAATGACCTGCACTACTCGGGCGAAGGCTACAAGACGCTGGGGAAACGGTTTGCGGAGAAGGCGCTCGGTTTGATCGGGAGGGGCCGTTGACGGAGGGACGCGCGCGCTTGGGGGCGGATTTCCAAATCTCCTTGGCAAGAGGCCGCGGCGCGCGTATCAACTGGCCAGTTCTTTGAATCATGGAACGGCCACGCGTCGTTTCGATCAAACAGCAGCCAGATGACAGGGAACCCGGTGAGACTCCGGGACGGTTGCGCCACTGTGACGGG
>JAYPGD010000768.1:0-1641 GCA_038126655.1 Verrucomicrobiales bacterium | reverse complement strand
GCCCTCGGTGATGAAGAAGGTCGCGCCGAAGCCGTGTTTCTTAAGGATCGGCCGGACCACCGTGTAGTGCGATTTGACCGAATCGTCGAAGGTCAGGACGACCACCTTGTCAGGAATGGCTTCCAGGGCCGAAACAGGCCGGCCAGCCAACGAAAGGAAAACAGCACCCGCAATCCACGGCGTGATTCTTGAAACTCGGTTCATATCCAGCATCCAAGCGACCGCAGTTCCTTCTGAAAACGCTCAAGCGCGCAGAATTCCCGCGCGCCCTGCTGGACCATCCCGCCCTCCGCCGACCGCTATTCCCCGATCGTCTGATTGGCGTTGATGCCCAGGGCGCAAAGTCCGGCGACCAGAAAACCGGCGGAGAACAGGAGGAAAGCCTCGTGCCAGTCGCCGTTGGCGTCCCACTCCTTCAGCACGGTCGGGACGAGCAGGATTGTCACGCCAGCGCCAAAATTGCCCCACATGTTGCCCCAGCCAAAGACCGCGGCGGTGTTCTTGCCTCCGACGTCCTGCATGTAGGCCCAGATCGTCGGCACGCTCATGTCCACGACAAAGGCGACGATGCTGGCCGCCGCGACAAACGCCCAGGCCGATTCCAGTCGCAGGCAGGAGAGGTAGGCGAGCACGCCAACGGTGTAACAGGCGACCAAGGGAAGCGAACGCCCGCGCCGGCGGCCCAGCTTCCGCGCGCAGAGATCGGCCACCGGCCCGCCGAGCAACATGCCCACGATTCCACAGGCAAGGATGATGGTGGACATGATGCCGCCGGTCTTCGGCTCCACGCCTTTGATGTCCTTCAGATAGGTCGGCAGCCAGGACACGAGAAAGGCCCAGCCGAAATTGATGCCGAACTGAAGGAGGCACATCAGCCACATCGCGCCGGACTTGAGCAGCGGAAGGATCGGAGGAAAGGGCGGCGGCCCCGGGTCGCCGCTTGGCGAGGCTCCGTCTCCGGCGCGGACCAGGCTTCTTTCGGCGTCGTTGCAGCGCGGGTGTTCATCCGGAGATTCGCGGAAGTTCCACCAGAACAACGCCGCCACGAGGACGCCGAGAGCGCCGTAAAGCATCAGCACGGCGCGCCAACCGAAGAGATCCGCCAACAACCACGCGGTGAGAACCGGCGCGAGGGCGCCGCCGATGCGCCCGCCAACCGAGACAAAGCTGCTGGCCTTGCCGCGACCGGCGGGGGAGATCCACCGTTTGATCAAGCTGCCGGCGGTGGGATAGCAGCCGGCCTGCGCAATCCCGAACAGCGACCGCGCCACGATGAAGGCCACAAAGCCGCCCGCCAAGCCGGTCGCAAAGGTGCAGGCCGACCAGGCGAGAATGTAGCAGGGCAGCATGCGTCGCGCGCCAAATCGATCGGACAACCAACCGGCCGGAGTCTGCGCCAGCGCGTAGGCGAAAAAGAAGGATGCCAGAATCGCGCCCTTATGTTGATCCGTCAGCCCCAACGAGGCTTTGAACTCGTCCAGCTTGGCAATCTCGGCAATGCAGACCCGGTCCAGATACAACATCACCGCCGCCAGCGTCGTGACGCCGATCACGCGATGCCGGACGCTTGTGGGCTGGTCCGCTTCGCTCACAGTGCGCTCCTCCGGTATTGATCGCGGCCGGGTTGGAACAGTTCCGGCA
>JAYPGD010000767.1:0-1648 GCA_038126655.1 Verrucomicrobiales bacterium | reverse complement strand
ACCACGCACCACGCACCACGCACCACGCACCACGCACCACGCACCACGCACCACGTGAACCAATTCCAAACAGTCCTCCAAGCCGTCCTGCCCGTGTTCAGCGTGGCGGCGATCGGCTTTTTCATCCGGCGGAGGAATCTGATCTCGGACGAGACGGAGCGGAACCTGTTGGATGTGCTGATCAATGTCTTTGTGCCCTGCCTGATCTTCGTGTCAGTCCTGGGCAACGAGGCCCTGCTGAATGTCCGCAACGTCGCGCTGGCGCCGCTTTGCGGATTCTGCGCCATCGCGCTGGGGCTGGCGGTCGGACGCGCGACGGCGGGCATCGCAGGCGTCGAATCGCAACGCAGCCGCCGCGCCTTTGCCACCTGCATGGGCATCTTCAACTGGGGCTACGTGCCGCTGCCCCTGGCGGCGAGCCTGTTTGGGCAGAAGACCGTGGGGGTCCTGTTCGTGTTCATCACCGGGGCCGAGATGGCCGTGTGGACACTCGGGCTGATGACCCTGCGCGGCGGCTCCATCAAGGACGGCCTGCGCAAGGCTCTGAACGCGCCCTTCTTCACCATCGTCGTCACCCTTTCCCTGAATTTCCTGCTCGGAGCCGATCGCGCCCATTCGCTCGCCAACAACGAATCCGGCTGGTTCGCCTTCGTAATGAAGACCGCGGGCATGCTGGGCCAATGCGCCATCCCGATCGGGCTGATCCTCGTGGGCGCATCGCTGGCGGACAAGTTGAGCGAGTTTCGCTCGGCCATCAGCCCCCGCATCATGGGGTCGGCCGTGGCGCTGCGGCTGGGACTGATGGGATTCCTCTTTGTCCTGCTGGCGCGGTTCGTGCCCGGTTCCAATGAACTCACCCAGGTCCTGCTGATTCAATCCGCCATGCCCTCGGCGATGTTCCCCATCATCCTCGCCAAGCGCTACGACGGCGATGTCGTCTGCGCGCTGCAGGTCGTGATCGCCACGACATTGGTGAGCCTCGTCACCATCCCCCTTTGGATTCCATTCTGGATGAGCCGGGTCGGATTGGAGTAACGACTGGACACAACCACCGCGCCACCATGAACAACTTTGAAATCCATCCCCGGCTCAAGGCCGACTGCCATCGCATCGCCACGCTGGACCTGTCGCGCCTCCTACTGATGAACAACGCGCTGCTGCCGTGGTTCATCCTGGTTCCCGAGACCGACGCCGTGGAACTCCACGACCTTTCCCGCGAGGATCACGCGCGCCTGACCGACGAGATCCGCCGGGTGTCGCGCTTCGTTGAGGCGACCTTCGAAATCGAGAAGCTGAACGTCGCCGCGATCGGCAACATCGTCCGCCAAATGCACATCCACATCATCGGCCGCCGGACCGACGATTTCGCCTGGCCGGGCCCGGTCTGGGGACATTCAGAGCGCGCGCCCTACGAGGCGGATCAGGTCGCAGAACTGCGGGACGCCTTCAACGGATTTCAGCCCTGAATCCGCAAGGCTCCCGCCCGACGCGCTAACGGGAGCCCGAGCCTTTCCATACCTTTTCGGTTTCTGACCGGAGCAGGTCGACAACCTGCCAATCCCGATGCCATTTCCCCGTCCCGGCCTGTAGTTCATCGGTCTTTGCCAACGCATCACTCGCCTCCTCCGAACGTCCCTGTCTTGCCAGC
>JAYPGD010000766.1:0-1657 GCA_038126655.1 Verrucomicrobiales bacterium | reverse complement strand
TCGGGATTGGCGCTGGTGACGCGTTGGCTGCCGCGGACTTCGGACGCCGCCTTGAGGAAGGCGTCCTTCTTGAATTCCAGCTCCTGGAAGATTGTGCCGATCGGCGAGCCGCCGGGCTCCTGGAACATGGCCGCGAAGATGTGCTCCACGCTGACGTATTCATCCTTGAGCTTGCCGGCTTCCTTTTGCGCGGTGACGAGCAGTTTCTTCAACCGCTGGGTGATGTAGATGTTGGTGTCGGTCGCGGCGTCGCCGCTGATCCGGGGCAGGGCGTTGAGGGCGGCGTCGAGCTTGGACTTGAAGAGATCGGGGGCAAGGCCGCACTTCTCGACCAGCCGCGGGATCAGTCCGCCTTCCTGCTCCACCAAGGCCACGGCGACGTGTTCGACGTCCACCGCCTGGTGTTGCATCTGCGTGGCGACGTCCTGCGCGCCCTGAAGCGCGCCCTGCGCTTTCTCGGTAAATTTGTTGAGGTCCATGACTGTGTCCCTTTCTCCGGGTTCGCCGGTGGTTGTGTTTCAAATCTGTATCTATCCGCTTTCCTATGAGCATTCAGGGCGCCGGGTGTGGAGACGACCGTTCCGGGGAGGGCTTTGCGATCCGGAATCCACCTTCGGTCGTAAAGGGGGCTCGTAGTTGAAGTCGGCTGAATACGATAAAAACCTGCGAAAAAAGGATGTATTGGAGGATAAACGGGTGTCGGTCCCCAATTCCGTGTGTCCCCGCCTGCGAAGGAATTGGGAACGAATGGGTGTCTTTCCCCAATACCGGGGCTTCAAGATGGACCGTCGTTTCCGGGGCATTGATACACACCGGAAAGGCGCAACCGGGACATGTTGGCGCACTTGGGCAACGCGTCCTTGACGATTCGAAGGGGGCGCCCACATGGTCGGCTCCGGTTTCAGCAGCCTGTCACCAAGCCCGTGCGCGCATGTCCATCGACCAGATCGCCAACATCCTGATTGAGCACACGGCGGCGACGTGTTTTTGGGCGGCGTTGTTGTGGGGAAATTCGGCGGCGTTGGTTTTCGCCATCACCGCGGGCATGGGCGTGATCGACCCGTTGCCGGTTCTGGTGTTTTCGACGCTCGGCAATTTCGGCAAGGACACGCTGTTCTTCTACCTCGGTCGCACGCGGTTGATCGACAAGATCACCTCGGCCAAGCGGATTGCTCCGGCATACGAACGGCTGAATCGTCTGCGCGAGAAGAACGCGCGTCACGATTTGAAGGTCTTCATTGTCGTGAAGTTCATGTATGGGCTGCGGCTGATTTCAGTGACCTATTTCGGGAGTCTGAATTATCCCTTTGCGCGCTACGCGGCGTACAACTCCATTGCGCTGGTCATCATCAACGCCTTCATCGTCGCAATCGGCTGGGGCGCGGGGAAAGGCGTGGGCGAGACCTTCGATCCGTTCTCCGATTTCCGGTCCGGAGCGACGTTCATCGTGGCGGTTGCCGTGATCTACAGCCTGGTCCGCGTGGCGGCGGTCCGCCTGTTTGGAAACGAAGACGGCGACACGAAAAAGGCCGACCCAGAGGGCCGGCCTTGAATGTTGGAGCGCCGAGCATCCGACGGCCATTGTTTCAAATACGGGGGCGGGGGCGGACAATATAGGCGCGCGGAAAAACCCGGACGGGTTCAATGCGGCGCCGTA
>JAYPGD010000765.1:0-1662 GCA_038126655.1 Verrucomicrobiales bacterium | reverse complement strand
CACGACCTCGGCCCCGGCGGCAAGGCCCGCTCCCGCGATTCGCTGATGAGCGATTACTTCAGCGTGGCGCAATTCCGCAAGACGCCGACCTTCGGCGGCGTCTACGACAAGGAGCCCGATCGCATCGAGAACAACTACCACCTCTTCTCCGCCGGCGGGCGCGACTGGCTGATCCTGGGCCTGGAGTTCGGTCCGCGCGACGATGTCCTCCGCTGGGCGAACAAGGTCGTCGCGGCCCACCCGAAACGCACGGTCATCATGGTCACCCACGCCTACCTGCGGCCTGACAACTTCCGCTACAACCGGAAGCGCCTACTGGGGGAAAAGAAGAAGCCGGCGGGAATCGACGCCTACGCGTTGTCCAAGGCCGAAGGCGGCTACAACGACGGCGAGGACCTGTGGAACAAGCTGGTTTCCAAACACGCCAACATGACCATGGTCCTCAGCGGACACGTCTGCTACACCGGCCTGCTCAGCTCCAAGGGCGAGGCCGGCAACACGGTTCATCAGATGCTCGTCGACTATCAGCGCGACCCCAATGGCGGCAACGGCTTCCTCCGCCTCATGCAGGTCGCCCCCGACGGCGTCACCGTGAAGATCAACGACTACAGCCCCTTCCTCGACAGCGACAGCCAACAACCCGGCGCCCACTTCGAACTGAAGCTGCCGAAGGCAAAGTAGCGCCGGACCATTCCGGCGATCCGAATTCGGCCATTCCCAAGGAGCGGCGCTGTTCTTGTCAGCGCGGCCCGGAACGGGACGAAGCGGGCATTGACCTGCAAGACGGAGCCTCCGGTTCGTCGCCGCCATTCTTTCCGCAAACACGACCTTTCTTCTCCCGGCAGAATCGATATCGTTCTCCGCCCGTGAGCAAGCCCGATCCCCCCGTTCATCCCGACTTGATCGCCGATTATCTTCGTCTGTTTCCGTCGAAGATACGTCGGCGTGGGAAGCAGTATTATCGGGATCGGGCGGTCCAACGCATCGAAGTCTTCGAGCCCGGCACGCACTACGTCGTCTACGTGGAAGGAACGGAACTCTATGAAGTCGATGTCCTCTGGGATGTGGACGATTGGTATGTGGATTGCAACTGCCCCTACGAGGGGGAATGCAGACACGCCTACGCCGCGATGCAAAGTCTGCTGGAAATCGCGAGCGGCAAGACAAGCGTTTCAAAGAACAGGGCGCCATCGAAATCCTCAACCGCGCCGCCGCCGCCCGCGCGTCCTTCGGTTCTGCGCGAGACCTTCGAACGCGTCAAAGGCAAGCCCGCCTCCAAGCGCGAGGCCGCCTACCTGAAACAGGTGACTGATCTTTACGAATCGCTCCGGCCAAACAAGGCCGATCCCCAGGTCGCCAGGCTCGAAAAACTGGGCGTCTCCTCTCCATTGCGAACATGGGGGAGCGTCAGGATCTGGCTGGAATTCCCTGAACACGATCTTGAATTCTGGCTCTATGCGCTGAATCACCATCAGGGATCAGACCGGTTGTCTCCAAGCTTTGGGCGCGACATTCCCGACTTCATGGACCACGTCAGCGACCTGTCCCCCATAGCGGACAAGCTGAAGCGCATGAGCCGCGCGCGGGAAATCGACGGTTGGCGAGATTTCTTTTCCGCGGACCGCGCGCTCATCCTTGCCGATGGCGAAGCGACGCAACGCC
>JAYPGD010000764.1:0-1665 GCA_038126655.1 Verrucomicrobiales bacterium | reverse complement strand
CTCGAGGTCACCTCCTCGCCGAACCAGGACAGCCCCTGCATGGACGGCAGCGGCAAGCCGATCTTCGGCGTCGATGTCTGGGAACATGCCTACTACCTCAGGTATCAGAACAAGCGTCCCGATTACCTGAAGGCGATCTGGAACGTGGTCAACTGGGCGCAGGTCGCCGAGAACTACGCCAGCGCCAAGGGCTGATCCCCGATCGGGATTCGAATCAATTCTCTCAAACGAAAGCGCGCCGGGATTCCGGCGCGCTCTTTTTTGTGTGATCGTGGGGCGATGCCATTCTCGCTGTTCCGGCTCGGGGCGCAATCTGAAGGATGCGGCATGCCGTCGCATGAGTCGCAAATGCGCCCGCCCATAGGCGAGTTGCAGCGTGCTCTCAGTGAGAGCAGGTGACTACGGTCGCATGATCGTTCCGCTTTTCGGCTGACACAGCCGACGCTACATCTGTGAAGCTGTTGCGATTGTGGACTCGCGCCCTGAAGAATGCGGTGTAGTCAGCCCATCCAGGGCAATCGATCCAGGTCGACATTGCCGCCGGAGAGGATGATGCCGATGCGTTGGCCGAGGATTTCGTCGCGATGCAACCGCAGCGCCGCGAGGGGCACGGCGGCCGAGGGTTCAATGACGATCTTCATCCGTTCCCAGATCAGGCGCATGGCGTCGATGATGGCGTCCTCCGGGACGGTCATGATGTTGAAGACGCGATTCATGATGATGGGGAAGTTGCGGCCGCCCAGGGAGGTCAGCAGGCCGTCGGCGACGGTCTGGGGATTGTCGGAGGGGATGATGTGGCCCGCCCGGAAGGAGCGGGCGGCGTCGTCGGCGTTTGCCGGTTCCGCGGCGATGACCCTGGTTTCGGGGCTGAGTTCTGAAACCGCGATGGCGGTCCCGGCCAGCAGACCGCCGCCGCCGACCGGGGCAATGACGACATCGAGATCGGGGACGTCCTGCATCAATTCGAGCGCGCAGGTTCCCTGGCCGGCGATGACCCTATAATCGTCGTAGGGATGCACGACGACGGCGCCGGTCTTGGCGACGACCTGTGCGAGGGTTTCCTCGCGCGCCTGGAGCGTGGGTTCGCAGAAGGTGATCCGGGCCCCGTAGCGGGCCACGTTGTCCTTCTTTGCCTGCGGCGCATTGTCGGGCATGACGATGTGCGCGGGGACTTTCCGCTGGCGGGCGGCGAAGGCGAGGGCCGCCGCATGATTGCCGGAGGAATGGGTGGCGACGCCGCGTTCGGCCTCGGCCTCGGAGAACGAAAAGACGGCGTTGGCCGCGCCTCGGACCTTGAAGGCTCCGACCTTCTGAAAGTTCTCACACTTGAAATGAAGCTCGGCCGAGCACATCCGATTGACCTCGGAGCAGGTCAGGATCGGCGTTCGGAAGGCGTAGGGCGCGATGCGCGTCGCGGCCTGGCGGATGTCGTTCAGCGTCGGCGCGGACCCGCCCGAACGGGAACCGCCCCGTTCTTCCTGATCGGATCGGGCGAAAGCGAGAACCTTTTTGAGAGTTCTGACCGGCATGCGCGACGTGGATTGATTCAACCCGGAGGTAAGCGGACGTTTCCTTGCTTGCTCAAGGAGGGTACCCAATTTGCGACGGCTGTCAGGCAGTTTTCTCGATTCTTTTTCCAGGCGGACCAGGGCAGGGGGAACAACC
>JAYPGD010000763.1:819-1670 GCA_038126655.1 Verrucomicrobiales bacterium | reverse complement strand
CAGGGCGGCGCTCTATCGTGACCCCGGAAACAGGGTTTGCGCATTGGCCGGGGGGTGGCCATGCGGCGGCGGGTCCAGCAGCAGACCAGGCTCATTCGGCGGCAACTCGACAAGGAGGAGCGTTTCGCGAGGTTGGCCTTGGAGTTGGGCGGCGCGCAGGGCGAGGTTGAGGCGGCGGAAATGATCGCGGCGGCGGCGCGGGACATGATCGGCTGGGATGCGTTCCTCGTGGACCTCTATGACTTTGAATCCGGAATCATCGTGGAGTTGCTCGCCTACGACACGATCGACGGGGAAATCCGCCGGACGGAACCGGTGAGTCGCCCCATGAAGTTCAGCGAGTTGACGAGCCGGGTGGTGGAGGGGGATTCCTCGGAACTTGTTCGTCGCACGCCCGGCAAGCGCGAGTTTCCAGACCTGATTCCATTTGGGAACAACGCCCGGCGATCGGAGGTTCTTCTCTTTGCGCCGTTGAAATCCAAGGGGCGGGTCATCGGACTGCTGTCGGCGCAGTCCTACGATCCCGTCGCCTATGACGACAGCGATTTGAAAACGCTGGCGGAATTGGCCAGGGGCTGCGGCGATGCGTTTGAGCGGATCGGAGCCAACGCGGCGTTGCGGGCCTCGGAGACGAGGTTTCGAACGGTGGCGGAAACGCTGATGGAAGGCTTGGTGATCACGGACCGGGAGGGCCGAGTGTTGTATCTGAACAGCAAGATGACGGAGATGACCGGGCGGTCGCCGGAAGAAGCGCTGGGGAAGCTTCATTACGAGGTGTTTCAGGACGAGGAGGATTGGGGAAAGGCGAGAGAAAGGAAGCGCAGTCGCAATGAAGGGCAGGCTGAAAGCTA
>JAYPGD010000763.1:0-809 GCA_038126655.1 Verrucomicrobiales bacterium | reverse complement strand
GCTACGAATTGCGACTGCGCCGGAAGGACGGCAAGCGTTTCTGGGCTTCGATCAACGCGACCCCCTTTCGGGATCCGGACGGCGTGATCATCGGGTCGCTGGTCTGCTATGAGGATATCGAGAGGCGCAAGCAGGCCGAGGAGCAGTTGCGCTACTCCCACAAGATGGAGGCGGTGGGGCAGTTGTCGGCCGGCATCGCGCACGATTTCAACAACATCCTCACCATCATCGGCGGCCACACCGGACTGCTCTTGGGGCGGGCGGCGGAGGATTCGAAGGAGAAGCGGGCTTTGGATCAGATTGCCGACGCGAGCGACCGGGCCGCGGAGCTCACATCCAAGCTGCTGGCGTTCAGTCGCAAGCAGAGCGTCACGGTGAGGCCGATCAATCTGGGCCGGGTGGTCGAGGACTTCGCGCCCGTGATTCGCAGCGCGTTGGGGGAAACGGTGGCGATGCGCATCGAGGTTGGCGAGGGACTGCCCCATGCGATGGCGGACGTTGGCATGATCGGTCAGGTGTTGACGAATCTGGCTGTCAACTCACGGGACGCGATGCCGAAGGGCGGGGAGTTTGTCGTCCGGCTGTCTTCGCGGAGTGTCTTGGCGGACGGGGAGGTCCCGGTCGGCGCGAGACCCGGTAATTACCTGTGCCTGGAGGCCGAGGACACCGGCGAAGGCATTGCGGCGGAATTCCGGGACCGGATTTTTGAGCCGTTTTTCTCGACCAAGGCAGCCGGCAAGGGAACGGGGTTGGGGCTGGCTTCAGTGTTTGGCATCGTGCAGCAGCACGAGGGCTGGGTCGAAGTGGAC
>JAYPGD010000762.1:0-1673 GCA_038126655.1 Verrucomicrobiales bacterium | reverse complement strand
CTTCGAAAACCGGAGGTTTCACGCCAGACTCATGCCCCTGTGGGATGCTTGTGATCCCGGAAGGGAAACTCGAGGGCTATCGAAGGCATGGCTTCCGTCCCGCCGTGGACGCCGTGCGCAAACAGTTCTTTCAGGTGATCCGTGTGGATGGCGGGACGCTGACCTACCGCGCTTACACGGCGGATGCAAAGCTGTTCGACTCGGCGACGATCCGCAAGGATCTCGCGACGGGCGCGAAGATCCTGGAGCCGTGACGCGGCGAGGGAGCGGGCGGGCTACGGTTGAGCGAACTGCGCCTTCGCCTTGAATCCTTCGGTCATCCAGAGGGCGCCTTCGGCGTCCACGATCAGGGCTTCAGTCCGGGGGCGGGAGGCGATCAGCTGCAGGCCTTTTTCGGGACCGAGCACGAAGAGGGTGGTTGCCAGGGCGTCGGCGGATTCGGCGTCGGGGGCGATGACGGAAACGGATTGGCAGCGCTGCGCCGGGCGTCCCGTGCGCGGGTCAAGGATGTGGTGGATGCGTTGGCCGTCGATGACGCGTCCCTGTTCGTAGTCGCCGGAAGTGACGAGGGCGGCGTCGGCGAGCTCCAAGGCGGCCATCAGATCATTGCGGGCGTTGCGGGGATGCTGGATTCCCAGTCGCCAGGCTTCTCCGAATTTTGCGCCGGCGACGAGGATGTCGCCGCCTCCGTCGATCATGAAGTTGCGTAGTCCGGCGAGGCGCAGTGTCCGGGCGGCGCGATCGACGCCGTAGCCCTTGGCGATGCCGCCGAGTCCGATCTGCATTCCGGGGCTCTTGAGTCCGACGCGGCTTCCCTCGATTGCAATCCTGCGATGGCCCACGCGTTCGAGGGCGGCCTGAATTCTCTCTTCATCCGGCGGGGTGAATTTTTCATCGCGCCAGCGCCAGAGGTTCCCGATGCCTTTCCAGGTGATGTCGAAGGCGCCGCCGCTCTCGCGGCTGAGTCCATTGGCTCGGACGATGATGTCGCGCAGTTCCTCGGGGACTTCGATGGGCGCGCCGCCGGCGGCGGCGTTGATGGCGCTGACGGGCGAGTCGGGGCGCCATTCGCTCATGATCGATTCCACCCGCTCGACTTCAGCGAAGGCGGCGTCGATGCGGTCTCGGATGTCGTCGGCGGACATGTCATTGGTCGCGGCGACCTTGATCGTCCAAGGCGCGCCCATGCAGGTCTTGTCGACCGAGAGGAGGGCCCCGGGCCGGGAGGGCGGCGCGGAGGAGGATTGGCGGTGATTGCGGACGGCGATGACGCCGAGGAGGAGGCAGAGTCCGAGGATGGAGAGGAGCCGGGGCCGCGGGTGAGGGGATTGCGGGGAAGCGCTCACGTGTTGGAATGTTCGAAGGCTGCCCATCCGGACGAACAGGAGCGCCGGGCCTTGTCCGGTCGGGGCGTTGTCCACATGCCGATGCCGGGCAGGGCTCGGCTCTCGGATGCGGTGGGCGGCTGTGCGGCGGTCATGGGCGGACCATGATTCCCGAACGCGGCCGTTTCAGTAAAGCAGTTCGATCCAGCGTTTTCCGGCGGCGAGTTCGGCCTTGCGGAGCTCCCATTTATCGGGCGAACCGGCGATTTTGGCGAAGACGGCGTCGAGTTCGTCGCGGATGGATTCGAGGCCGGCGAGGTAGACGTGGGTGTGGGCGTCTTGAAGTCG
>JAYPGD010000761.1:0-1686 GCA_038126655.1 Verrucomicrobiales bacterium | reverse complement strand
CTGCCCTTCGATGCGGACGGGGTTGACGCTGTTGACGACCTCGTAGCCGTCCTTGCCCCCCAGCTCGCGGACGATCCGCAGCGCGTCGTCGAAATTGCCCTCGATGGCGATGGTCTCGGCGCCGTACATCAGGGCCTGGGCGAGCTTGCCCTGGGCGATCTTGCCGTTGGGCAGCAGCACCACGCACTTCAATCCGCCCTTCGCGGCGTAGGCGGCGGCCGCCGCCGAGGTGTTGCCCGTGCTCGCGCAGATGACGACCTTGGCCCCGTTCTCCTTGGCCTTGGACAACGCCATGGTCATGCCGCGATCCTTGAAGGAGCAGGTCGGGTTCAGGCCCTCATACTTGAGATGCAGCTCGAACTTCCCGCCAATGCTCTCGACGAAATTCTCCGCGCGCACGAGCGGCGTGCCGCCCTCGTTCAACGTGACGATGGGCGTCGCGTCGGTCACGGGCAGGAAGCGCGCGTACTTCCGGATCACGCCGGGCCAGGCGGTCGGCTCGCGGGAACCGGCCGCGGCGGTTGCATTGTTCGATTCGTCGTTCATTCGCGAAAGAGTCGTTCAAAGGCGATGGCCTCCCGGAACGGGGCCGAACAGGGAAGAGAACCAGGTGCCTTCATGTCATCCGGAAGACGGGCTCTGGAGCGGGTTTCCGAAAAACGGGCGGCGATTGTGGACCTCGGCGCCGGCTTGTCAATCATCCAATGCCCAACCTTGTCGCAGCGCATCACGCGCCCCGCTCACCCTGAAACCGCGGAATTTCAACGGGAATTGCCCCAAGAAAGGGCTTGCGCGGCCGGCGCCCCTGCTCTAGCTTCCCGCCCCTTGAAATTCGAAAACGGATTTCACCCTCTCCGTGGCTTGGTAGCTCAATGGTAGAGCAGCGGCCTTTTAAGCCGTTGGTTCTGGGTTCGAGTCCCAGCCAAGCTACCACCTTCTTTTTCCAAGGCGGCTCGCACAACTCGACCTCCCATCCCCGGAAAGCCGGATTGATCCACATGATCCCAGCTTAGCTTTCAGACGCAAAGAATGAGGTCAGGACTGCCCACGCTCCGGGGATGCGTGCATTTGCTGGCGTCCGTCATGCACGGGGCAAAGTTTCTCAGGCCGGCTTGGGCGGCTTGCTGCCAAACAGTCTCCTATAGTCCCTGGCAAAGTTGGAATTTGGCAGGTCGCGATCATACATCCACTGCTGCGCCACACGCTCTACGGTGTCCATACCGATGTGCTGGTGTTCGAGCATCAGCTTCATCAATTCAATGAAGTCATGTGATCCACACCATACATCTTTGCGAGGGCGATCAAGTCGGCGTCGTCGGTGACGATCGGGATTCCTGCGGCAGCGCCGGTCGCGAGCACCTTTACGTCCACCGGGGAGGGCCCCAGGTCCTCCTCCTTCACGTGTTCCCAAATATACTCGTAGGTGTCTTCGCTTTCCTTACGATTCTCACGCGACAGCGTCAATCGACGTTTGCGGTTGTCCACATACTGCTTCTCGGTGACCCAGTGGAACTTGTTTCGCAATCGTGAACTCCGGCCGAACTCCATCATAAGTTCGTTGTGAACGTAGAGGGTGTACTGCTGCGGACCAAAAGGCTGGAACAGCAGGGGATGAATGTTCTGGGCCAGACGAAAATAGGAATTTGAATCCAGAAGAATCTTTGTCTGCGCCATTGGTCCCCACCC
>JAYPGD010000760.1:0-1701 GCA_038126655.1 Verrucomicrobiales bacterium | reverse complement strand
CCACCGCGCCTCAAGAGACCCCCGCCGTCGCCCGGCGCGATTAGCCGGATGGAAGAAACGCTCGAATGGCCCAAGCTTCTTGAGCCTCAAGACGCTCGTATTCTTTGGTTACGCGCGGCGGGAGAGAGATGGAAAACGATCTGCTGGAAGGTCGGGTTGCAGCGCTCCGCAGCCCATCAGCATTGGCTTTATGGCCTCTGCGTCATCTCGCTCAAACTCAACCGGCGTCGGTTCAATCGCAATTTGTCGAAGCAGAAAGTGATCACGCTGGTTCAAGCGGCGCAGTGACTAGAGGCGGCGGGTAAGGTGTGCGGTGGACACTTTTCTCTGAGACGAAAACGGCCGAAATCGGTAGGTTTGAGCCTATCCTCGGGAGAGGCGCGCGCGTCGCGGTTCTTATCCCACGCCACCGAAAGATCACGGGTCCTTCCCGGCAACAAACGTATGCGGGCGGGCGTGGCGCGATAGATCGCTAGCGACAGGCGGGATTTTTTGGGAAGCCACCCGGAGTCCAGTCCAGCGCGCCTGATCCCCGAAACCCCGACGACCTCAAGATTTCCGCTCTGGTGCCTTTGGTTGCCGCTGGACCCTGTACGGAGTCCACCGCGGTATCCGGGATCCAGCAGCGCTGGCATCCACCCGACTATCCATCTTCGGACACCCATGACCCTCAGCTTCGCCCCCGAAGCGATCGAGACCTGGTCGCTCGACCGCCTGCGCCCCTATGCACACAATGCCAAGACGCACGGTCCCGATCATGTGGCAAAGATCGCCGCCAGCATGGCGGAGTTCGGCTGGACTGTACCGGTGCTGGTGTCGAGCGACGGAGAGGTGATCGCCGGCCACGGACGGATCCTGGCGGCAACGCAACTCGGACTGTCAGATGCGCCAGTGATCGTGCTCGATCACCTGAGCGAAGCGCAGCGACGGGCCTACCGCATCGCCGACAACAAACTGACCGAGCTCGGGGAGTGGAACGACGCGTTCCTCTCGGACGAGCTGAAGGGCTTGGCTGAGGACGAGTTCGATCTCTCGCTGATTGGTTTCGATGAGGCGGAGCTGAGTGCTCTGCTCGATGCAGTTGAAGACGACGACTCTGCCGCCCGAGAGGGCGAGGACGAGATCCCTGAAGCCCCTGAGGATCCTGTCACCCGACCGGGCGATCTCTGGGTCCTTGGGAACCATAGGCTGCTCTGCGGCGACGCCACGGTGGCGACCGATGTCGAGCGGTTGCTCGGGACTGTGAAGCCGCTGCTGATGGTGACGGATCCGCCCTATGGCGTGGACTACGATCCGGCCTGGCGGAACAAGGCAGGCGCTGCCGCTACCAAACGCACCGGCAAGGTGCTGAACGACGACCGCGCCGACTGGCGTGAGGCCTGGGCGCTGTTCCCGGGCGATGTCGCCTATGTCTGGCATGGCGCCCTGCATGCGGCGGTTGTCGCCGGGAGTCTCGAAGCCGCGGGTTTCAATGTTCGCTCCCAGATCATCTGGGCCAAAGACCGCCTGGTCCTGAGCCGCGGCGATTACCATGGGCAGCACGAGCCCTGCTGGTATGCGGTTAAAAAGAAGGGCAAAGGGCATTGGGCCGGGGACCGAAAGCAAACGACGCTCTGGCAGATCGCCCACCGCGATCAAGACGCCGACACGGTTCATGGCACGCAGAAGCCCGTCGAATGCATGCGCCGCCCGATCCTGAAC
>JAYPGD010000759.1:0-1707 GCA_038126655.1 Verrucomicrobiales bacterium | reverse complement strand
TGCTCCATTGACGCCCAAGCCCGGCGCCTGTTCAATTTTTCAACAGCCTGCTAGTGATCAGTAATCAGTAATCAGTGATCAGCCCCCAGCCCCCAGCCCCCAGAACCCAGAACCGAGAACCCAGAACCCAGAACCCAGAACCCAGAACCCAGAACCCAGAACCAACTCCCCGCCTTGACGCTTTGGGTAAATGCCCGGATCGTTCGCGCGTGTCCCGACGCGCCTCACAACCCTGCGCCCTGACCATCGCCGGCTCGGACAGCGGCGGCGGCGCGGGCGCGCAGATGGATCTGAAGGTGTTTGCTTCTTTGGGGGTGCATGGGACATCGGCGCTCACCTGTCTGACTGCGCAGAATCCGGATCGGGTCAGCGGGGTCCAGGCGGCGCGCCCGGACATGGTCGCGGCGCAGATCGCGGCGGTGTTCGACGGTTTTTACCCGAAGGCGGTGAAGACGGGCATGCTGTATTCCGCGCCGATCATCCGGACGGTTGTCGAGACGCTGTCGGACCTACGGAAGCGGCCGGCGCTGGTGGTGGATCCGGTCATGATCGCGACGAGCGGCGCGGCGTTGTTGAAGCCGTCGGCGCGCCGCGCGTTGGAAACGGGTTTGCTGCCGTTGGCGGCCCTGGTCACGCCGAATCTGGATGAAGCGGAGGCGTTGCTCGGGCGGTCCATTTCAGATGTGGACGGCTTGCGTGAGGCGGCGAGGGAGATCAGGAGGCACTTTGGCTGCGCGGCCTTGGTGAAAGGGGGGCACCTCCAGGGCTCGAAGGTCGCGGTGGACGCCTATTGCGACGGCCGGGACGAACTGACGCTTGAGGCTCCATTTGTGCGGGGCGACTCAACGCATGGGACAGGGTGTTCGTATTCCGCCGCCATTGCGGGGCATCTCGCGTTGGGTCGAGGTTTGAAACGCGCGGTTCAGGAGGCCAAGAAGCACGTCACCGAGTCGATCCGACAAAGCGTGAAGTCGGGGAGGCAGTTCGTGCTGAACAGTTTCTGGAGCGGTTGAGGTCATGTCATTTTGCGGACGGGAACGATCATTGCTGTAAGTGGATTGAGAATGAGGCGTGTCTTTTCAAGGTTGCTCGAGCTTGCCGCGTTGGCGGCGTTGTTGGCGCCGTGCCTGACGGAGGCGGCGGAAGACGCGCCGGTGTTTCAGTTTCGCGAGCCCGCCTTGCGCGGCTATCGGATTGAAATGCCGCTGGTCGCGAAGCAGGCCGGCGCGGGGCCGCAATGGCTGGAGGCGCGGCGTGAAGGAACCCAGGGGAGTCCGTGTCAGATCGGCAGCCGGATCGTGCTGCGTCTGGCGGATCCTTCGCGTTTGCAGGCCAATGTTGCGGGGCGGGCGTTGCAGTTGGAGGAAACGTTGTTTGGCGACTGTTTTGTCCTGCGCGCGGCGGATGCGATCGCCGCCGCGCGGGAGGCGCAGGCCCTCGCGCAATTGGATGGGGTCCTCGCCTGCTGGCCGGAGATGCGGCGGCCGGGCGCGCGTCATTTTGCCTACGCGCCCGCTCCGGAAGATCCCTATTTCTTCAAGCACAACGACGCCGGCATTGAGGGGCAGTGGCATCTGGAGAATCGCTCGGTTTCCGGACAGCGCGAAGGCATCGACCTGAACATTCGCGGGGCCTGGGCAATCACCCGCGGCGAGAATGTCGTTGTCGGGGTGGGCGACGACGGGGTGGAATTGGACCATCCCGAGT
>JAYPGD010000758.1:0-1712 GCA_038126655.1 Verrucomicrobiales bacterium | reverse complement strand
GGCGACCTGGGCAACGACGGCGTGCATCGCATCGATTACGTCCGCGCCATGCTGGGCGCGGAGGGCATGCCCGAGGCGGTCACCTGCTCCGGCGGCAAGTTCTTCTTCAAGGACGACCAGCAATGGCCTGACACGCAGTTTGTCACCTTCGAATTCCCAGGCAAGGTGATCCAATACGAGATGCGACTCTGGTCGCGCCCCAAGCTGCACGACGCCACCGAAGGCGCGGTCGTCTACGGCGAGAACGGTTGGATGATGGTCACCCACACCTGGTGGAAGGCCTGGGACGCCAAGGGGAAGCTGCTCAAGGAAGGTCGCGGCGACACCGGCCAGATCGCGCATGTCCGCAATTTTCTCGACGCCATCAAGAGCCGCAAGCGCGAGTCGCTCAACCAGGAGATCTATTCCGGCCACGTGGCCTCATCGATGTGCCACATGGGCAACATCGCCTGGCGCACCGGCAAGAAGCTGCGCTTTGACGCCAAGACCGAGACCTTTGATGACGCCGCGGCCAACAAGCTGGTCGGCCGCCAGCATCGGGAGGGGTTTGAGCTGCCGAAGGTGTGACTGAAGTTCTACCGGTCGCCCAGAATCATACCCGCCGCGACGGTGTTGTTGGTCATTTCGTCCACCAGGATGAAGCTGCCGGTGAGGCGGTTGCGGGTGTAGGAATCATGGATCAAGGGAGCTGAGGTGCGCAGGACGATTCGGCCGATGTCGTTGAGCTTCATCTCCCGGTCGTCCTCGATCTTGTGCAGGGTGTTCACATCGATCTTGTAGCGGACGTCCTTCACGATCGCCTTCACCTCCTTGGAGGTGTGCAGCAGCGCGTACTTGCGGCCGGTCTGCATGCTCGTCGATTCCGAGAACCAGCAGACCATCGCTTCGATGTCCTGACTGACCTGCGGCTTGTTGTTCGGTTTGACGATCATGTCGCCGCGGCTGATGTCGATCTCGTCCTCCAGGGTCAGGGCGACGGACATCGGGGAAAAGGCCTCCTCCAGCTCGTTTTCGAATTCGTGGATGCCCTTGATCCGCGTGGTGAAGCCGGAGGGTTGCACCATGACCTCGTCGCCCTTGCGGAACACGCCGCCCACGACGCGTCCGCCGAATCCGCGGAAGTCGTGATATTTCTCCGATTGCGGACGGATCACCCACTGCACGGCGAAGCGCGGATCGATGTGGTTGAACTCGTGGCCGATGTAGACGGTCTCCAGCGTGTAGAGCAGGGAGCCGCCCTGGTACCAGGGCATGTTGTCCGATTTGTCCACGACGTTGTCGCCGTGCAGCGCGCTGATGGGAATGAAGTCCACGTGCGGAATGTCGAGTCGGGAGGCGAAGTTCTTGAAGTCCGCCACGATCGCGTCGAAGACCTCCTGCTTGTATTCCATCAGGTCCATCTTGTTGACGCAGACGACCACGTGCTGGATCTGGAGGAGGGAGGCGATGAAGGCGTGGCGACAGGTCTGCTCGATGACGCCCTTGCGCGCGTCGATGAGCACGATGGCCAGGTTGGCGGTCGAGGCGCCGGTGACCATGTTGCGGGTGTACTGGATGTGGCCCGGCGTGTCGGCAATGATGAACTTGCGCCGCGGCGTCGCAAAGTAGCGGTAGGCCACGTCGATGGTGATGCCCTGTTCACGCTCGGCGCGCAGGCCGTCGGTGAGCAGGGCGAGGTTCACGATCTCGTCGCCGCGCTGCTTGCTGCTCTG
>JAYPGD010000757.1:0-1717 GCA_038126655.1 Verrucomicrobiales bacterium | reverse complement strand
AGGAGGTCTCCCGCAGCGGCAAGCCGGTCTCCCAGGTGTTGGCGTCGTTGGAGCTTGTCCCGCTGGATCAACAGCTGGACCTGATGGCGGACCACATCGGCGCGGAGGTGATGAACCTCAAGGACATCGAGTTCAGCGACGAGTTGATCCAATGCGTGCCCGCCACCTCGGCGCGCATGTATGAATGCATTCCCGTGGCCGATTGGGGGGACACTCTCCGGGTCGCGCTGGCAGATCCTTTGAACCTGTCCGTCTATGACGAGCTGGCCTTTCTGGTCAAGAAGGAGATTCAGCCCGTGGTGGCTGATCCGGCGCAGGTGATCGACGCGGTGGAGAAGCACTACGGCGCGGCCGGGGAATCCATGGAAGACATCCTCGACGACATCGGCAAGGACCGGGATCTGGAGGATCAGGCCGCCGATCTCGAGGAGGCCGAGGATATCGCCAGCAGCCTGGCGGAAATGGCCGATTCGACGCCGATTGTCCGCTTCGTCAACCTCGTGCTCTATCAGGCGGTTCAGGACCGGGCCTCGGACATTCACTTCGAGCCGTTCGAGGATGAATTCAAGATCCGCTACCGCGTGGATGGCGCGCTCTATGAAATGGCGCCGCCGCCGCTGTATCTGGCGACGCCGGTGACCTCGCGTCTCAAGATCATCTCGAATCTGAATATTTCCGAGCGCCGCCTGCCCCAGGACGGCCGCATCTCCCTGCGGATTGCCGGGCGCTACGTTGACCTTCGTGTTTCGACGCTGCCCACGAAATTCGGCGAATCGGTCGTGCTTCGTGTGCTTGACCGCGCCAACGCCACGCTGGACATCAGCGAGCTGGGATTCCCCAAGTTCATCGAGGAGTTCACCACCGACGTGATTGAGCGCCCGAACGGCATCTTCGTGGTCACCGGTCCGACGGGCTGTGGCAAAACGACCACGCTCTACGCCTGCCTGCGACACGTCAACAAGCCGGAAGACAAGCTGCTTACCGCGGAGGACCCGGTCGAATACGATATGGAGGGCATCATGCAGGTCGCAGTGCATGACGCCGTGGGCATGACCTTTCTGGCCGCGCTTCGCGCCTTCCTGCGTCAGGATCCCGACATCATCATGGTCGGGGAGATGCGTGACTTTGACACCGCGCAGATTGCGGTGCAGGCCTCGCTCACCGGTCACTTCGTGTTGAGTACGCTGCACACGAACGACGCGCCTTCGGCGGTCACCCGACTGGTTGACATGGGGATTGAGCCCTTCCTGGCGTCATCCACCCTGACCGGCGTGCTGGCGCAACGGTTGGTCCGCACCATCTGCAAGAAGTGCCGGGCGCCGTTCGAACCCACCGAGAACCAGCTGAACCAGTTGAACCTTTCGCCCTACGACGTCGGCGACAAGGTTTTCTACTACGGCCGCGGCTGCCAGAACTGCAACGACACCGGCTACAAGGGACGGAAGGGGATCTACGAGTTGCTGCAGATCTCGGAGCCCATCCGGCAGATGATCAACGAGCGAGCCCCGCACGTCGTCTTGCGGCAGCGCGCGATCGAAATGGGCATGGCCACCCTGCGCGACGATGGACTGCGCGGCATTTTCGACGGCGCGACCACCATTGAAGAGGTGCTGAAATACACGTGATGCCGGTCCGCGCTTCCTGACAACCCCGCTTACCCGAATCCCGACCTATGCCCAAGTTTCAATATGTCGCCATGGACTCCAAGGGGAAGGAG
>JAYPGD010000756.1:0-1719 GCA_038126655.1 Verrucomicrobiales bacterium | reverse complement strand
GCCGCTACGAGGGCGCCAGCGACGTGCTCTTCAAGGCCAAGGACAAGCAAGGCCGAGAATATGTCCTCGGGCCCACCCACGAGGAGGTCATCACCTCACTGGTTGCCGGCGAGATCAATTCCTACCGCCACCTGCCGCGGAACTTCTACCAGATCCAGACCAAGTTTCGCGACGAGATCCGCCCCCGCTTCGGCCTCATGCGCGCCAAGGAATTCATCATGAAGGACGCCTACTCCTTCGATGTGGATGACGACGCGGCGACCAAGAGCTACGAAATCATGGCCGAGGCCTACAAACGCATCTTCGCGCGTTGCGGTCTGAACGCCATGCCCGTCGATGCCGACACCGGCATCATCGGCGGCAGCCTCTCCGCCGAATTCATGGTTCCCGCCGAAACCGGCGAGAACGACGTCGTCTACTGCGAATCCGGCGAATACGCGGCCAATATCGAAAAGGCCGCCAGCAAGCTCCCCGAATCCGACACCACGGGTTGCGCCGATTCCGATCCCGCCGCGACCGCCGAGGTCGAGAAATTTGAAACGCCCGGCGTCAAGACCATCGAGAATCTGGAGAAGGATCCCTACAACGTCGCCGCCAACTGCCAGATCAAGACCCTCGTCTTCATCGTGCAGGACAAGCCGGCCATCGTTCTGATGCGCGGCGATCATCAGCTCAATGAAACCAAGCTGATGGCCTTCCTCGGGACGAACGAACTTCGCCCCGCGCAGGACACCGAGATCTTCGACGCCCTCGGCGCGCATCCCGGCAGCCTCGGCGCGGTCGGCGTGAAGGAGATTCCGGTCTACGCCGATGAAGTCCTCCGCAGCTGCAAGGGCATGACCACCGGCGCGAACGAGGACGGCTTCCACATCCGAAACGTCTCCATCGACCGCGACATCCAGGTGAAGGACTGGTCCGACTTCCGCACCGTGCAGGTCGGCGAACCCTGCCCTGTCACCGGCCAACCGCTGAAAATCCGACGCGCCATCGAAGTCGGCCACGTCTTCAAGCTCGGCACCAAATACAGCGAGGCCCTCGGCGCGCTCTATCTCGATGAGGACGGCAAGCAGCAACCCATGTTCATGGGCTGCTACGGCATCGGCGTCACCCGCACCGTGCAGGCCGTCATCGAGCAGAACAACGACAAGGACGGCATCTTCTGGCCCGTCACCGTCGCGCCCTTCCACGTCTGCATCACCGCCCTCGACGTCGGCCCCGACGGCCCGGTCATGAAGGAAGCCGTCCGCATCCACGACGAACTCGAGGCCCAAGGCGTCGAAGTCGTCCTCGACGACCGCGACCAACGCCCCGGCTCCAAGTTCAAGGATTCCGAATTGATCGGCTTCCCCCTTCGCATCGGCATCGGCGAACGCTCCCTCGCCACCGGCGAAGTCGAACTCAAACCCCGCCACGGCGGCGAAATGGAAAAGATCAAAGCCGAAGACGCCGTCGGCAAGGCCATGGAATGGCTCCGGGCGAACGGGTTTGAGGGATGAATGAATACGGCTGATTTGCCTCCGGTTGCCTTCGGACGCCGCGACAGCGTCTTGGACTGCGGCGCTGCGCGCCGCTTTGCAGCGCATCCAATGTTCAAGCCCGCCTCAGACATACCGCCAAAGCCCGTTGGCCGCCCCAGCATTTCGCGAACATTTCAAGCCAACCTCCCGCCCCACGCCCAACCAAGCGGCGCACAGCGCCGCAGTCCAAGACGCTCACGCG
>JAYPGD010000755.1:0-1743 GCA_038126655.1 Verrucomicrobiales bacterium | reverse complement strand
AGCCGACGCTACATCTGTGAAGCTGTTGCGATTGCTGTTCATGCGTATGCCCTGAGCGCGCCGCTTGGAACGGGGAATCCTGTTCGCCAGTCGTTGCGCGGACTGGTCCTATTCGAACTAAGGAACATGCTGAATACGCGGAACCGGAACTGTTTTCGGGCGGCCACTCTACGGCATGCTTGTCGCCTGTCTGTTTCGAGGGAGGACACGGTTCAAACTGGGATGAGTCCATCTGATCGGAGCGCGGCTGTGTCGAAGACCAGCCGCAGCGGCGCTGCGATCACACCGGCGTCCAGTGAGGCCGCACGCGCATCCGGTTCCCAAGGCTCTGCGGCTGGTCCCGAGGACGGGACACAACCGCGCTCCGTCCAGTTCCAACCGCGCCTCTCAAGGGAAGTAGCCTCAATCATTCCACCCTTCGAATTCCCTTTCCGCGTCTTCCCTGTATTCTGGACTTTGTCCTCCCCGGATTCCGCTGTCCAAACCAGCCTCTCATCTTCAAGGTCTCCGACGCATGAGCGAGACTGTGAACTTTTCCGACGTCGGGCGGCTTCCCCTGCCCGGCGACAATGTGGCCATCGCGACCCGGGACCTGCCCGCCGGCTCCGTCGTGGTCCGCGGCGCCGACCGCTTCACATTGAGCCACACCGTCCTTGAGGGGCACCGCTTCGCCTGCGCTCCAATTGCCGCCAGCGGCGACCTGCTTTCCTGGGAGCTGCCCTTCGGCGTCGCGCTCGTTGACCTCCAACCGGGCGACTACGTGATCAATGAGAAGATGCTGGTGGAATTGCGGATCCGAAATCTCGATTTCGAACTGCCGGCCGAACCCAACTTCACCGACACCGGCGCCGAATACGTCCTGAATGAAGCCGCCTTCACGCCGGGCGAGCAGGTGGAATTGCTTGGGAATCCCGGGACTTTCCAGGGCTTCGATCGCGGACCTGCGCGGGGCTCCGGCACGCGCAATTACATCGTCGTCCTCGGCACGACTTCCTTGACCGGCTCCTTCGCGCGCGAATTGGCGGCAAGATTCAAGGCACAGGCGGACGACCTGCCCAACCTCGACGGCGTCGTCGCCGTGGCGCACACCGAGGGCGGAACGGGGGAACGGCCCGCCAACTTCGACATCATCCTGCGGACGCTGGCCGGATTCATGACGCATTCCAACGTCGGCGCCATCCTCGCCGTGGATTCCGGCCCCGGCCCGATCGACAACGACGTCTTGAAGTCGTTTCTCGCAGACAACGACTACCCGATCGCCGACGTCCCCCACGCCTTCTTCCGCCACGAACGCGGCCGCGCTGTCGATCTGGATCGCGCCGCGGAAATCGTGGCTGATTGGCTGCCTCAGGTGAACGCCATGGAGCGCGCGGACCGCCCGATCGCCCATCTCAAACTCGCGATGCAGTGCGGCGGCTCGGACGCCTTTTCCGGCATCTCCGGCAACCCCCTTTCCAGCGAGGTGGCCAAGGAGATCCTGCGTCACGGAGGCTCCGCCAATCTGGCCGAGACGACCGAACTCATCGGAGCGGAAAACTACGTGTTGAACAATGTGCGCGACCTCGAGACCGCGCGCGCCTTTCTCGGCCAGATCGAACGCTACGAGGAACTCGCGCGCTGGCACGGCCAGAGCGCCGAGGGCAATCCCAGCGGCGGCAATCTCCTGCGCGGGCTTTACAACATCACGGTCAAATCGATCGGCGCCGCCATGAAGAAACACCCGGACGTGCGGTTGGATCGGGT
>JAYPGD010000754.1:0-1755 GCA_038126655.1 Verrucomicrobiales bacterium | reverse complement strand
GAACAATCTCAGGGACGCGCTGCTTCTCGAACTTCGCGGTGAGCTTGTCGAAGCCGTAGAACAGGAAGTTCACGACGCTCAGGCTCGCCAGCGCGATCACGTAGAGATTCCATCCCGTATAATGATGAATCGCCCAACCGCCGCCCAGGACCAGGATCGTCGCCAACCACAGGAAGAACTTCTTCGGGCGGCGAAGACCTTTGGGAATGTCATTCGACGATTCAGGCATGCGCGGTTGTGAATAGCGCCGAACGCCCTGAGAAACCAGCGCGAGTATCGCCCGCCAACCAAAATCGCCGCGCCATTCCACCTGCTGTCGGCGGCGATTGAAGCCGGGTGGCGATCAAGCGCTCGGAGTGGTTGGGTGTTTCGTCATTCCGGCGCGGCTCGGGCCGCCCATCGCCAACTGCACACTCAACCGTCGCGCCAAAGAATCGATCGTTGCAGAACCGCTCCCGCGCGTGCTATCGCATCCTTCAACATGAAGAAAGCCATCGCCCTCCTGTTGATATCCACGGCGCCCCTCATCGCCGCCGCCCCGGCCAACACGACCCTGGATCAGATCCCCGACCTGAAGTCCCTGCCGGATTCAACCGCAAGACTGCAGGCGATGATCGACGACAACGACGGCAACCTCGAAGGCCCGATTGATTACGATGCTCATCACCCGCTGGTAGGCGATAACCTTGTAAGACAGCCAGAACACCTACCGCATCACCAAGCCATTGATCTTCGACCTCGCCAAACACCGCGCCGTCAAGGCGGCCTCTGAAGGCGGCGTCACGATCATCATGGACGGCCCCGGCCCGGCGATCCGCTTGCAGGGATCGCATGAGGGAACCGCGGGCCCCAAGACCTTCAAGGCCGCAACCTGGAACGAGAACATGCCGATCGTCAGCGGCATCGAGATCCTCGGCAATCACCCCGAGGCGGACGGCGTCGAATTGTTCCAGACGGTCGGCGCAATCGTGAACAAGGTCACCGTCCGTTGGGCGCGCCACGGCATCCATCTGGTCACGCGCAACCGCAACGTCCTCATCTCCGACTGCCATCTCTACGAGAACCAGGGCATCGGGGTCTACCTCGACGACGTGAACCTCCACCAGATCAACGTCGCCAACTCGCACATCTCCTACAACCGCCAGGGCGGCATCGTTGTCCGCGACGGCAATGTCCGCAATCTCCAGGTCTCCGGCTGCGACATCGAGGCCAACATGCCGGGCGACGAAACGCCGACCAAAACCGCCAACATCCTGATCGACGTCTCCGGCTCGGCCGACACCCGGGCCAAGTCCATCGCCGAGATTTCCATCACCGGCTGCACGATCCAGCACTCCGCGAACTACGGCGGACAGGAGGGAAAGACCGTCGCCCTGGGCGGGGCCAACATCCGCCTCGCCGGCAAGGAGATCTACCCGATCGACTCCGTCACCATCACCGGCAACGTCCTCAGCGACACGACCACCAACATCGACATCATGCACGCCATGGACGTCGCGATTTCCGCCAACAACTTCTTCGCGCCCAAACCGAACAACCTCCGGGTCGTGAAGTCGAACCGCGTTGTCGTTTCCGGCAACACCTTCAACCCGCGCCAGTTCGAACGCCCCGGCACGATCCTGTTTCAGGACAGCGCCGACTGCGTCATCGCGAACAACACCCTGCACCAGTTCGCCACGCCCGACGGCGGCCTGATCCTCGAACGCTGCGCCGGCATCTCGCTCGACGGGCTCGTCATGAGCGACTGCGGATCAG
>JAYPGD010000753.1:0-1757 GCA_038126655.1 Verrucomicrobiales bacterium | reverse complement strand
TCAATACCGAGTCCTTCTCCGGCCACGTCCAACACAACCGCCTGTTCTCCGAGAAGGCCTATGGGCTGTTCCGCACGGATGCCCTGCACGACAGCATCGCCGATGTCTAACTCCGACTCACGATCTCGCCGGGCTTTGGTTATTACCTGATCAAGGAGGAGAAGCGGAACCTCAGCTTTGAGGTCGGTCCCTCGTTCGTCTACGATCGGCTCGGTTCCAGGGAAAACAGCTACATGGCCTTGCGTCTTGGCGAGAAATACGACATGGCGATCAGTGAGCGCGCCCGGCTCTGGCAGTGCCTCGACCTGTTGCCGCAGGTGGACGATCTCAATAACTTCATCGCCAAACTCGAACTCGGCGTCGAAGCGGATCTCACCGAGAAAATGAGCCTGCGCGTGACCCTGCAGGACGTCTATGACAACGAACCGGCCCCCGGTCGTCAGGAGAACGACATCCGCCTCGTCAGCGGCATCGCCTACAAATTCTGACCAATCCGGTCCGATCACCCCGAAATGAAAGGGCGCCTCCGGAGGCGCCCTTTCGCTTTGGCGGGGCGCCGCTTCGCGGATTTTGCCGTTTACCTTGTCCAGAAAAGCGTTGGCCGCCCGTTAAAAGAGGCAGTTGGCTGTGAAATATTTGATTGTGATTTTCGAAATGCCGCTATATTTTGGCAAATAAGCATTTTAGAGCAGCCGGAATCTGAAGAAGAAAACCCATCGATCCATTCATGCAGCCATGAAACCCACTGAGCAACACATCAACGACCACAGCGCCAAGATTGAAGACCTCTTCATGACCCGTCGGCAAATGCTGCAACGCGCCGGCATGGGCTTTGGAGCCATGAGTCTGGCGGCCTTGGAAGGCATGAACCTCCTGCCGGGTTCCTCGGCGTTCGCCGAAAAGAGCCTCTCGCAGTTGGCGCCGAAGCAGCCGCACTTTCCGGTCAAGGCGCAGCGGGTCATCCACATTTTTGCTCAGGGCGCTCCGTCGCACGTCGACACCTGGGATCCCAAGCCGCTGTTGAAGCAGCGTCACGGGCAGTCCGAGGCGAACGTGGGGGGCAACGATCGCACCTTGATGGGGTCGCCGTTCGATTTCAAACCCTCCGGCCGTTCCGGGTTGCCGGTCTGCGAGGTGTTCCCGAACATCGGCAAACACGCCGACGACATCGCGGTCATCCGCTCGATGCAAACCAACATCCCGGCGCACGAGGTGGCCACGGTGATGATGAACACCGGTTCCCTGCGCATCATCAAGCCCAGCCTCGGGTCGTGGGTGGTCTACGGCCTGGGTTCCGAGAATCAGAATCTGCCCGGCTTCATTTCCCTGCGCCCGGGCGGCAATCCTCCCGGCGCCTCCAAGAACTGGAATTCGGCCTTCCTTCCCGGCGTCTATTCCGGCTCCAGCATCAACACCTCGTTGACCCGCATCGAGGACATGATCGCCAATATCAAGAGCCCCTACACCACGATCGCGGAACAGCGCCGTCAGCTCGACCTCATCCACAAGCTCAACTTCAAGCACAGCCAGAACCTGCAGAAGGAAGTGCAGCTGGAGTCGCGTCTCGAGGCCTACGAAATGGCCTTCAAGATGCAGACCGAGGCGACCGACGCATTCGACATCAGCAAGGAACCGGAGAACGTGCGCCAGCGCTACGGCAACAGCCGCCAGGGCCGTCAGATGCTCATCGCGCGTCGCCTGCTGGAGAAGGGCGTCCGCTTCGTCCAGGTCTGGGCCGGCGGCTGGGACCACCACAA
>JAYPGD010000752.1:0-1777 GCA_038126655.1 Verrucomicrobiales bacterium | reverse complement strand
CGGGGGCTGACCCGGGCGCATTCGGCGCTTGAACGCAATCCGGCGGCCGGGGTCAATTCCTGTGCGCATGGATCACAATCCGCCCCAGCCAGAACAGACCAAGATCGATCCGGAGCCGTCCCGGAGGTCCGTTGTGGAGACGTTGCCGACATTGGTGTTCGGACGGAACCCCAAGCGCACGCTCATCCGGGTGGGCGCGATGATTCTGGTGGCTTTCGTGGCGTTGAAGTTCGCGCTGACGCCGATCCGCGTCACCGGCATGAGCATGTATCCCGGCTACCGGGACGGGAATCTGAATTTCATCAACCGCTGGTCCTACGCGCGATCCGAGCCTGGGCGGGGGGACGTGGTCGGGGTCTGGGTTCCGGACATGAACGCCATTTTCCTGAAGCGCATCATTGGGCTTCCGGGGGAAAGACTGGCATTCGTCGGCGGGTGGATGATGATCGACGGCGAACCGCTGGTGGAAGATTATCTGCACGACCCGCGCGACTGGACGGCGGTTATCGGACTGCTTGGCGAGGACGAGTATTTCGTCATGGGCGACAACCGATCCACCTCGATGAACCGTCATTACTACTTTGTCGTGAAGCGGGAGCAGATCCTGGGGAAAGTCCTGTTCGACAAGACGACGAAGGGGGAGTGAGGTCGGATAGGAAAGGCGGGGCTGTCTCTGCGTAGCCTTGTAGCAGCCGACGTGAGGAGCTTCGTTGCCTCATCCGCTGCAAGTTCCTAGGGCGCCTGAGACAGTCTCCTCCGAGGCGTCCCAACCTGTCTTTCAATGAAACGTTCCCCGCAAGGTCTGCGCCCAGGGCCATAGCCATTTCCAGATGGCGAACAGGCCGAAGAGAAACAGCCCCAACTGGACATACTGGTTGGCCAGCAATTGCTTCGCGAGCTCGATGGGGGAACTTTCCCGGTCGCCCGTATCGACCGTCTCCCAATCTTCGGCCGGTTCGTAATAGGCGTCCGAGGGCGTTTCCGCCGGGGTGTCGTACTGCGACTTGATCTCGTCGCGCATCAACTGCTTGACCCGGAGTTGGATGTAGACCGCCTTGGTCCTGTTCTCCTCGCCGCCGCTCTCCGCGATCGCCTTGGTCCAGATTGCGTCGTTGATCCGGTTCTCGCGGATCTCGCGGGCCACGATCTCGTAGTATTTCTCGTCGTTTTCCATCGGGATGTTGTGAGGATACGCGTCGACGGATGGCGCGGTCAAACGGGAAGGAGTCAAGGGGTTCTTGTGACAGTCCCGGCTGACACATCCTGCGTCACAACGGGTCTGAGTCGCCCGCGCCGCCGCCGACTCAAAACAACTCAATTGTCAGGCAGTAGAACGTGGTGGCGCCGGCGTTGCTGACGGTGTGGGTCTTGACGCTGCCGTCGCCGATGACGTTGTGGATCTCCATGCCTGAATCAGGGGGGAGCTCTTCTCGATGATGCGGTAGCGACGGCCGACGATCGTGCTCCAGGTGATCGTAAGATCGGAGCCAGTAGCCGGCGTGAGGGTCGCTCCGGGGTAGACGCTGCTCGCGTCGGCGGGGTCCGTGCCGGCGAGGAATTCATCGAGGTTGGTCATGCCGTCGCCGTCGGAATCCGCGGCGGCCACGGTTGAGGTGGTGTCGCCGAAGAAGTCGCGCTCCCAACGGTCCGGCATGCCGTCGCCGTCCTGGTCGAATTCGAAGATGATGGCGTCGGTGACGCTGGCGGAGATGTTGTCGGCTCCGTCGCGGAACTGGACGGAGACGGTCTTGGTTGCGTCGCCGGGGCTGAGCGTCCA
>JAYPGD010000751.1:0-1782 GCA_038126655.1 Verrucomicrobiales bacterium | reverse complement strand
GGCCATTTTCAAGATTGCGCCTGATGCGCGGGTGATGGCCTTCAGCGGACTGGTCGAGAAGCGCGCGATCGCGGTCAAGTTGGAGGAGCTTCGTTCCATGGGCGTAAAGGCCTTCATCCGCAAACCCTTCCGGGCGGAGGAATTGCTGCATGCCCTGGAAGACACCTTGAATTGAATGATCCTGCAGCCCGCCAACCGGGGGGATCTCCCCCGCCTGCTCCGTGAGATATCCGGATCCCGCGGCAAGGTGAGCGGCTACGATCTGTCCCGCGTCGCGGCCTTGGTCCACCATACGCCGGAGGACATGACCGCCACGGTCGAGGCGGGCATGACTCTGTCGACTTTTCAGGACTCGCTCCGCAGCCGCGGCCAATGGCTGCCGATCGATCCGCCATTTCCTGAAGATCTATCCATCGGGGCGTTGTTGGCCGCAAATCCCAGCGGCCCCCGCCGGTTCGGCTACGGGACCATTCGCGAACATCTCATCGGCATCCGGGTGACGCTTGCCGATGGACGACTCATCAAGGCCGGAGGAAACGTGGTCAAGAACGTCGCCGGCTACGACCTCTGCAAACTCTTCGTCGGCAGCCGTGGAGCCTTGGGCTGCATTGTCGAGGCGACCTTCAAGCTCAGACCGCTCCCGGAATCGGAGCGATTCGTGAAGACATCCGTCGAATCCCTTGCCCGCGTCGGCGACCTCATCGAGCAGACCCTGGGCTCCGGCCTGAACCCGACTGTGCTCGATGTCGCTGGAAAGCGCGGCTGCGCCCCCGAGTTCATCGTCGGCTTCGACGGCTCCCCGCGGGAAACGGAATGGCAGGCGGAGCAGGCGGCGGCGCTTGGAATTTCAACGCCGGCCGACCTGACGCACGAATCGGAATTCTGGTCCGCGCCGGGCGAGGCGCGCAGCGTTTCTACCCTTCCCTCGAAGCTTCATGAAACGTTGAGCGAACTCGACGCCGACACCTTTTTCGCCCGCGTCGGCGCCGGCCGGATTCATTTTCGCGGCGGTCATGCGCCCGCCGGCCAGCGACTCCCCTCGACGCTTCTGAAGCGCATGAAGGAGGCCTACGATCCCAATGGCGTCCTGCCCGTCCCAACCTGGCTGCAGGCATGAACAACACCGCCGTCCCCTCCCGTTTCCTTGACGAGTCCAAGGCCTTGACCTGCATTCACTGCGGCCTGTGTCTTTCCTCCTGCCCGACTTATCTGGAGAGCGGCAATGAAAATGACTCCCCCCGCGGACGCATCCACCTCATGCGGGCGCTGCAGGATGGCCGCCTGCCGCTGAACGACGCCGCGGTCAGACACATCGATCTCTGCCTGGGATGCCGCGCCTGCGAGGCCGCCTGCCCCAGCGGCGTGCACTACGGCGAACTCCTGGAGACAACCCGGGATCACATCGAAAAGAACCACCGTCGTTCCTGGTTTCAAACGCTCCTGCGGCGCTTTGCGATCGAGAAAATCTTTCCGCATCCATGGCGTCTCAAGCTGGCCCTCCTGCCCGCGATGGCCCTTCGGGGACTCCGATTGACCGGCCTGCTTCCGAAGTTTGCCCGGGATGCGCTCGACCTCGTGCCCGAGGCTTGGGCCCGCGACGATCCTCAGGATCTCAGACAACACATCTCACAACCCGCAAAAGGCAGGGTCGGCCTCATCGAGGGCTGCGTCATGAGCGTGTTGTTTGCCCGAACGAACGCCAACACGATCCGATTGCTGAACGCCGCTGGTTTCGAGGTCGTTATTCCGAATTCCCAGGGCTGCTGCGGAGCCCTGCATGCC
>JAYPGD010000750.1:0-1784 GCA_038126655.1 Verrucomicrobiales bacterium | reverse complement strand
AAACTCCCATGCCGGATCAGATCCTGTCGAGACTACGAGACCGTTTCAGCGATCTGGTAGTTCTGGTAGTAATAGCTGGAATAGTAGTAGTAGTGGTAGTAATTCGCGCTGTCGTTGAGATCCAGCCGGTTGAGGATGAAGCCGTAGATGTTGGCTCCATTGTCGCGCAACGCCTGCAGGGCCATCTTGAGGCTGCGGGTGGAGGTGCGTTTGCTCCAGATGACAAAGACGACGCCGTCGGTGACCGGTTGCAGCATGGCCGCGTCAGAAAGGCCCAGCGCCGGGGGGGTGTCGAGAATGATCCGCTGGAACCGGGTGCGGAGCTCGGCGAGGGTCGAGCCGAGGTTTTCCGATCCCAGCAACTCCGTGATGCCTTCGGCGTGCTTGCCGTAAGGCAGCAGGGCCAGGTTTTCCTGTTTGGTGGGCTGCAGGGCGTCCTCCAGCGTGGAGCCGCCCATCAGGACATTGCTCAATCCGGGCTTTGCCTTGACCCGGAACGCGCGGTGAAGACGCCCGCGGCGGAGGTCGGCGTCGATCAGAAGCGTTTTTTCTCCCATTTGCGCGAACGAGAGGGCGAGGTTCGCGGAGACGAGGGACTTGCCTTCCTGAGGCAGCGCGCTGGCGACCATGATGACCTGTGGCGTCGAGCCGCCGGCCGGAGAGCCGCTGGAGAGGAGGTTGGTGCGGATGACGCGGAAGTTTTCGAGCAGATGCCTGTCCGGTTTGGAGTCGATGGATTGTCTGCGGGCGCCGGCGGAAAGGGCGCCATCAATGACCTGCGGCACGATTCCCAGGGCGCGCATGTCGAAATCGACTTCGGCCTGCTCGACGTTGGTGACGGTGTGATCGAGGTATTCGAGAAGGAGGGGGACGCCGATGGCGAGCGCGAGGCCAAGCATCAGGGAGTAGACGGCCAGCTTCAGGCGGTGGGGTGACACGGGGAGTTCGCGCACTTCGAGGAGCCCCATGTATTGGAAGTGGGTGCGTTGGTGTCCGGCGCCCCATTCCAGGCTGGTCAGAGACTTGGCCATGGTCGCGTAAAGACCGCTCCAGGAAAGCTGACCGGCGGTCAGGTTGCGGAATTCGGCCTGTGCGGCGTCGTGTTTCTTGACGACGGCCTCGTATTCCGGAATGCGCTTGGTGAGGTCCGACTGTTTGTCGAGAAGGCGCCGATATTCGAGGTCGAAACGGGTGAGCGCGATTTCCAATTCCAAGCTGAGCTGGCGCTCGATGTCTTCGAGTTCCTTCAGCTTGGCGGCCATGACGGGGTGGGCGGGGAGATACTTGTGCTCCAATTCGGCAATTTCGGCCTCGATCACCCGGCGTTGGCGATCCATCTGCTCCCAAGGATGGTTGGTCTGATTGAGAACGTGCGGGGTCACCACGAATGATTCCTTGGCGGTCATTCCGGTGGTGCCGATGGTGAGTTGGGTGGGGCTTTCGATCACATCGCCGACCGCAAGGCCGAGCTCCCGATCAATGGTGTAGAGCAGCGAAAGGCGCTCGACGGTGGTGTGATCGTCGCGTTCCAACTGTTCCTTGAAGCGCTCGAAGACCTGCAGCTTGTAGTTGTTCTGGGTGATCAGCGGAGGGATCCGCTTGAGATCCTTCAGGCGGATCTCGAGCTCAAGCAGGTTCTTCTTGTTCTTGAAATCGAAGGTCTCGTCCGAGATGTGCTTGAGTTTCTCCTCGATGAGATCTTTCTCGCGTTCCCATTTGTCCACCGCCTGTTCGTGGAACTTGGCGCGTTCGTTTTTCACGTGGAGGAGGTATTCCTCCAGGAT
>JAYPGD010000749.1:997-1787 GCA_038126655.1 Verrucomicrobiales bacterium | reverse complement strand
GTTCAAGGACATCGGCCACGGTCTTTTCGCGCTGGGTCGAGGGGATCTTGTAGCAGGCGCCGAAGAAGTCGAGATACTCGGTCACCTCCATGTCCTTGTAGACGCCGAAGAAGTCGGGCATGTAGCCGATCACATGGCGCACCTCGTCGGCGCTGCGGACGACGTCGCGCCCAAGAACCTTGGCCGATCCGGCGGAGGGGGCGAGAAAGGTGGCAAGGATCCGGAGGGTGGTTGTCTTGCCCGCGCCGTTGGAGCCGATGAACCCGAAGAGATCGCCCTGATTCACCGTGAGATTCAGATCGGAGAGGGCGACCATGTCGCCGTAGTGGCGGGTGAGGCCGGCGGTCTCGACGGCGGGAACGTTGGGGTCGACTTGGATGCTCATGGTTGAAAATCAATTCTCGCTGACGGTCGGCACGCTCAGTCGGAGCATGGTGTTGGCGCTGCTCCGACGCGGGGAAAACTGATTGATTCTGCCGGTCAGGCTGCCGCCAGCGTCCCAGGCCAGGATGACAGCCTGTCCCCGGTCCATGGCCTCGCTGATCTCAAAGCCGCCCGGGGTGACGAAGGTGTTGTTGTAATTGTTCTGGCTGTTCGGATTCCTGCGGCGGAGCTGCTCGATGAAACTGGCGGCCATGACGCTGGCCGGAATGTTGGAGATGCGTACGCGACTCGAACTGCCGAAGGCCTGGCGACGTTGGTTGATGACGTTGACGAATCTCCCGGCGTGGGATTGGACAAAATTGTGAAGATCCTGCGGGATGACGGTGTGGATATCGCGCGCCGCACC
>JAYPGD010000749.1:0-987 GCA_038126655.1 Verrucomicrobiales bacterium | reverse complement strand
ATCCTGGCCGGCCCTGATATTCAATGAGACCTGCCTGACCTCGCCGGCATTCAGCGAGTCCAGCGGGTGGACCTTGGATCCATAGACGATGTGCGCGTTGGAGAGATCCCGCCCCAGAAGATTGGAGACGCTGCCGGTGAGTCGGGAGCCTTCGCGTTTCAACGAGGCCTTGATGGGCAGGTCGCCCGATTGCCACCAGTCGTTGACGTAGAGTTGGCTGGTCCAGACGGGTACGTAGACCTCGGCGTCGTAGCCGTCGCCCTTGTGGGTGACCGTGGCGCGACTGGTGTCGGAGGCCCCCATGTGGGAGCCGGAGTATTCGCCGCGCAGGGTGGAGATCGGTTGGACGCCGGCGAGACCGTAGCGTTTGTTGGAAGGCGAGTAGATCGAGGCGTAGGTGCGGCCGCGCAATTCGGCGCCGTCGCCGCGCGGGTGGACATCGACGACATGCAGTTCGTTCCACTCGGTCTCCCCGGCGCGGAGCATGAAGCCGATCCAGTAGATCAGGACGGAAAACAGCACGACGTAACAGGGGAAGGTGATCCAGGTGAGCATCTGGCGGTTGATCTTCTTGAGCCACCACTGGTCGAAGGGGCCGATGACCAGGAGATAGACGACGAGCAGCAACAGCAGCCAGTGGACGGGGAGTTTGCGCACCTGCTTGCTGTCGACCATGCCGCCGAATACGCCGTCAATCGCATGTCCGGCGAATCCGGTCTGGGCGTCCGTGCGGAACATATCAGGAGAGAGCCGCATCAAGTGCGCCCAGAACCAGCGGCGGTTCTTCCAACCGCGAAAAGGCTCCCGTTCGGGACTGAACGCGAGGGCGGTGATGAGGCCCCGGCCGCGCGCGGCCGTGACGATCAAGGGCCTGCCGTCGATCTGGAGTTCCACGCTGCCGTCGCGCGGGGTGACGTTGGCGCTGGGGAATTCCTTGGCCTCGAAATCGGGGTCGGGGTTGAGCTTGGCGTAGGCGTCCTCGGCGTT
>JAYPGD010000748.1:0-1824 GCA_038126655.1 Verrucomicrobiales bacterium | reverse complement strand
AGGGGCAGGGTGAATTCGTCCCAGGCCGCGTCGGTCCAGTTGTCCAATTCCTTGCGGACGAAGCGCAGAAAGAGGTCGTCCAGCATCCGGCGTGTATTCTCGTCGGCATTCTTGAATGAGGCGTCCCCGAAATCCCGCATCACCCAATGTTTGGTGGTCTGGACGCTCTGTTCACGCAGGGAGGTCGGGACGACGTCCTGAAAGCGGCTCAGGGCCGAGGTCTGTTCGATCACCCAGCGAAGTTCTGCGGAGGGGCCCGTGCGCAGCGGATGATTCAGCATGCCGAGCCGGAGTTGGATGCGTGTGCCCGCCGGACCGGCGGGGGCATCCGCGCCTTCTCCGAGATCTTCCCGCAAGACCGCCTCAATGTCTTCCGAGGTGATGCGTCCGCGATCCAGCTTCGCGCGATAGCGGGCTTCCGGGAGAAAGGCGTGACAGCCAAAGAGTTCGGCCCCCTTCACCACGCCTTCCTCGAAGGGGCTGTCTTCGAACGCGTGCAGCGTGTTGTGATGAACAAAGGCGGTGATCGGCCCCTGCGCCGGGAGAAAATGCGCCGCGTGCTCAATCAGGCGCGCCAGCTCCTCCGTGGACGCTGAATTCGCATCTTCGGATTTTGTCGGTTCTTTTTGGGGTGTTTCGACAGATTCTTGCAAGCTGCCTCATCCTATAGCAGCAGACATGCCAGCGGGTGGCGACAAACGGAATCCCCGGGTTTGGCGGGCAAATCGGGGACGGAATGACGGGATGGGTCGCGACGCCTGAAAGATGTTGCAGATCGCCTGCAACATCTTGCAGCGCTGCCCTGCAGATGCGGTCAGGTTGAGCGGCCGCGGGCGGGGAGCCGGGGGTCAGTCAGCCTTTTCACTCAGCTGAAGATCGGCGGCGCGGTTGACTGCCCGGTTGGTGTTCTGCTCGAAGAAGAAGTCTTCCTCGCCGAACGCCGGGACCAGGTCGTCCAGCCAGACTGCGTCGGGATCGTAGCGGGCGAAGAATGGCCGACCGACATGGTCTGGATTGCGCGCCTGGAGGAATCGGAGCGTCATCACTTTCTGCCCGGCGATCTGATTGACGCCGAGCATTTCGACCTTGCCGGGGGCGGCGGACATGGACGGGCCGCGAACGGTGCGCGCGATGCCGCTGACATTCTTGTAGGCGTCCCGGAAGATCTGCCAGGCGCGTTCGAGGGAGAGCCCGAAATAGTGCTGCGCGCCGGTGTCGCGGACCTGGAACATGTAGTAGGGGATGCAGCCCTGCTTGGCCTGCTCTTTCCACATGTCCGACCAGATTTCGGATTTGTCGTTGATATGGGCGAGGATGGGGCACTGGGTGCGGACCTGGGCGCCGGTTTCGCGGATGCGGCGGATGGCCTCTTGGACGGCCGGGGTCTCCAACTCGCGCTTGTGGTTGAAGTGGGCCATGAAGGCGAGGTGTTTGCCGGACTTCACGATCTTCTCGAAGAGGCGGATCATGTCGTCGGCGTCTCCATCCGTGGTAAAGCGGTGCGGCCAGTAACCCAGGGCCTTGGAGCCGATGCGGATGGTGCGGAGATGTTCGAGGTTGGCGTCCAGGAGCGGGTCGATATAGGAGGCGAAGGCCCGGGTGTTCATGATCATCGGGTCGCCGCCGGTGAACAGGATATCCGAGACCTCCTCGTGCTGCCGGATGTAATCGACCAGGAGTTCGGACTCCTTCATGGCGAACTTCAGGCCTTCGATGCCGACGAACTGGGCCCAGCGGAAGCAGTAGCTGCAATAGGCATGGCAGGTTTGTCCCTGGCTCGGGAAAAACAGCACGGTTTCCCGGTATTTGTGCTGCATTCCGGTG
>JAYPGD010000747.1:0-1825 GCA_038126655.1 Verrucomicrobiales bacterium | reverse complement strand
TCTGGGAATTGGGAAAGGCGAAGGGCGCAGGCTGGATCGGACGTGGGCGTGCCTTCATCGGACCGGGCGTTTCCGGAAGCGCTGCAAGGCGGCGTCAAGCCGCCGCACTCCACGGCGCTGACGCGCGGCGCCCCGGTTGTCGCAGACGCCTGGACGTTGGAGTGATCCCCCGCGAATCCATCGCCCGCCCGCGTGTCCTTGACCGTGTTCCTGACTTCGGCATCGCGCGCTATTGCTTTCGTCCGCCCGCTTTGCCAGCCTCCGCCGGATGAGAATATGTCGGTTTGAACGCGATGCACGGATTGAAGGCGGCTTCTACCACAACGACCGGGTTGTCCCGTTTCCGGATTCCGGAGACGACGTCGATTTGATCTCCTTTCTCCCCGGAGGTTCGCGCTTCGACCAGGCGAAGGCATGGGCCGCCGACGACAGCCTGCCCTCAGTTTCCACGAGCGAAGTCAAACTGCTCGTTCCGAATCCCCGCCCCAACAAGCTGCTGCTGCTGGCGGGCAATTACGCCAAGCACATCGAGGAATGCGGCGGCGCGGCCGTGGAACGCGCGGAGACCTTTCCCTATGTCTTCATGAAGCCGCCGAGCACCACCCTCAACGATCCCGGCGCGCCGGTCATCATCCCGCGCTGCTCGCCGGACCACATCGACTGGGAACTGGAGCTGGGCGTGGTGATCGGCAAAGGCGGCAAGGACATCGCCGAGGCCGACGCGTTGGATCACGTCGCCGGCTACACGATCTTCAACGACATTTCCAATCGCGGCTACCGTCCCAATCCGGACCGCAAGGAACGACCGCGCGATCCGCACTTCGACTGGCTGCACGGCAAATGGCACGACTCGTCCTGCCCCAGCGGCCCCTGCATCGTCTCCGCTCACACGGTCACCGATCCGCAGAACCTGGCGATGCAGTTGCGCGTGAACGGCGAGATCAAGCAGGACGCCAGCACGGCCCAGCAGATCTTCCCAGTCGCCGCGGTGATCGAGTTCATTTCGCAGATCATGACCCTGGAGCCGGGCGACATGATCTCCACCGGCACCGCCGCCGGCGTCGGCCATGCGGCAAAGACCTGGCTGAAGCCGGGCGACCATATTGAAGCGACCATTGAATCGATCGGGACGCTGGTTTCGCCGGTTGAGGCGGAGTAAACGGGGCGGGCAATTCGAATCACCATGAAGAAACTGATCCTTATCGCGACAATTGCGGCGTGGGCAACGTCAACCCAGGCCGCCCAACCCAACATCGTCCTGATCCTCGCCGACGACATGGGCTACGGCGACGTGCAGGCGCTGAATCCAAAGTCGAAGATCAATCATTCCGCCTCCGGCATGTTCGCCATCCGCGACGGCAAGTGGAAACTGGTCCTGGGCAACGGCTCCGGCGGCCGCCAACAACCCAAGGGCAAACCATTTCAAAAGCCCTATCACCTGTTCGACCTCGACGCCGATCTGGGAGAACGCACAAATATCGCGGAGAAGAATCCGGAACTGGTCGAACGCCTGATCAAGCAGTTCGAGCGCATTCACAAGGGCAAGGGCAGTCGGTCGCTGTGAAGGCGACTGAACGGGCGGGATCCCAGGCCCGGGCAGTCCCACCGGGACGACTGAGAATAGCCCGGCGATCGCAAGTCCGATAGGGACGGTTGAATGCCTTTTCCCTACCCTGAAACCTGGCATCGGTCGTCCCTTGGGGACTTGAACGCCCTATTCTCCAAACCCGACGATGAATCGCCGGGCTACTCTCGGAGGTCCCTACGGGCCCTGTCTGTAGTGTGGGCTCTGTGAGCCCAATGCGACACCATCGCCTGACACAGG
>JAYPGD010000746.1:0-1832 GCA_038126655.1 Verrucomicrobiales bacterium | reverse complement strand
CCCCCCGGCCAATGCGCAAACCCTGTTTCCGGGGTCACGATAGAGCGCCGCCCTGACGCTTGGAAACCCATCCGTACGCCTGGGCCTGGGCTTCGCATGAGTTGCAAAAGCAATCCTGCAAGGCATGCTGCAGGGCGCGCTGTGTCAACACAGACGCCAACTGTCGCATGATGGTTCCGCTTTTCCGCTGACACAGCCGACCCTACATCCATGAAACGGTTGCGATTGCTGTTCCTGCGTAGCCCTTAAGCCCGGACGTCGCCGCCGCGACAATTCACCCGGAAAAATGAATTGAGAGCGCCGAAATTTCGTTACAATCTGTTTTTATGACCACGCGTGAACCGTTCACGAACCGGCCTGCGCGCCTTGTCAGGTTGGCGGCGCTTACGGTCGCCCTGACCTTCTGCGCCGGATTGCGGGCTGAATCCGCCTCCACGCCCCGCTCAGTCAGCTTCGTCAATGATGTCATCCCCGTCCTGACCAAGACGGGCTGCAATTCCGGCCCCTGCCACGCCAAGGCCGGCGACGGCCAGAACGGCTTCCAACTCTCCCTCCTCGGCTACGAACCGGACGAGGACTACGAACACCTCGTCAAGGAAGGCCGTATCCGAAGAATCTTCCCCGCGGCTCCCGACCGCAGCCTCCTGCTGCTCAAGGCCACTGCCGGCGTCCCCCACGGCGGCGGCAGACGACTCGAAAAGGACTCGGCCGAATACCGGGCGCTGCGCGAATGGATCGCCCACGGCATGCCCCGCGACGACGCCGACACGCCCAGACTCACGCGCCTGGAGGTCCAACCCGGCCGCAAGAGGACGCCCATCGAATCCGAGCAGCGCCTCAAGGCCGTCGCGCATTACTCCGACGGTTCCCAACGCGATGTCACCCACCTCGCCCTCTTCGAATCCAACGACCGCGGCATGGCCGAAGTCAGCGAGGAGGGACTCGTCGAAATCGGCTCCACCCCAGGCAAGGTCGCCATCATGGTTCGTTTTCTCGACAAGGTGGATGTCTTCAACGCCGTCGTCCCCCTCGGCGCGAAGGTCGACAACCTCCCCCAGGAAAAGAATTTCATCGACGGCCACGTCTTCGCCAACCTCAAGGAAATCGGCATTCCGCCCTCGCCGCTCTGCGACGACGCCTCCTTCATCCGACGCGCCACCCTCGACATTGCCGGCCGCCTGCCGACTGAGAAGGAAGCCGCCGAATTCATCTCCAGCCAGAGCCCCGGCAAACGCAACCAACTCGTCGACCGCCTCCTCAAGGACCCCGGCTACGCGGACTTCTTCGCCAACAAGTGGACCGCCCTGCTCAAGAACCGTCGCGACGACAAGAACGACATCACCTCCAACTTCGCGTTTCACTCCTGGGTCCGCGACAGCCTCCTCGCCAACAAGCCCTACAACCAGATCGTCCGCGAACTCCTCGCCGCCACCGGCACCGTAATGGGCAATCCGCCCGTCGCCTGGTACAAGCGCGTCAAGGATCCCAAGACCCAGATCGAGGACGTCGCCCAACTCTTCCTCGGCGTCCGCATGCAGTGCGCCCAATGCCACCACCATCCCTTTGAGCGCTGGAGCCAGGACGACTACTTCAGCCTCACGGCCTTCTTCAGCCAGATCGGCCGCAAACCCACCGCTCAACGCGGGGAGGACATGATCTACCACAAACGCGGCATCGCCGTCGCCAAGAACGTCCGTTCCGGAAAGCAGCTGAAGCCCGCCGCTCTCGGAGCCTCCACGCCGGACATCGGCCCCGACGAGGACCCTCGCCTCCGACTCGCCGATTGGATGGGCCGCAAGGACAACCCCTTCTTCGCCAAGGCCCTCGTCAAC
>JAYPGD010000745.1:0-1834 GCA_038126655.1 Verrucomicrobiales bacterium | reverse complement strand
GCCGACCACCTCGCCCATCATGCCGCAGGTTTTCATGACGCGCACCGTGCCCAATGCCTCGTGCGTCACGCTGATGCAACGGCCGGCCATGAACAGGTTCGGGATGTTCTTCGAATAGAAGCAACGATACGGCACCGGGTAGCCGTAGGCGCGATCCACGCCCTTGCCGTGCACGGCGTACGAGATGAACGGGTTCTCCGGATACTTGTTCATGTACTGCTTCTTCGGGTAGTGCAGATCGATCGACCAGGTGCTCGGCACGCAGCCGTCCGGAAAGTCGCGCTTGGCCACGATATCCTCCTCGGTCAGCAAGACGTCGCCCATCAACCGCCGCGATTCGCGCGGCCCGCCGATGTAGGCGATCCAGGTCAGGATCGCGTCCTTGTGCTTCTCCGCGCCGTCCCGGTTCTTCATGGCGTTGAATGCGCCGAACACCGCGCGCAGGTTCCAGTCGCGAATGCCTTCCGCGTCGCCCAGGGCGTCCTTGTCGTAGCCGCTCTCCCAGAACCACTGTCCGTGATGGTCGCGCGGATAAGGAAAATCCTTCATCTCCAGGTCCAGGGCCCAGGGCGTCTCGGGATACTTCTCCGTCTTGCCGGTCTCATCCCAGGCCCACATGTTGCTCATGCCCATGCGTCCCTTTTCCGCCATGTCGTAACTCGCGCCCGCCAGGTAGCCGATCGTGCCATGCCCCGTGCAATCGACAAAGTTCCGCCCCTTGAATCTGCGTTGCGCGCCGGTGCGGGTGTCGAAGGCGGTGATTGATTTGATCTGATCGCCGTCCATGTCGACAACATTGGCGTGGTGATTCAGGAAGAGGTCGATGTTCTTCTCGGCGCGGACAATCCGCTCCTTCTTCGCGTCCTCGAATTCCTCGTAGGTTCCGGGCGACTTGGTCGCGCTGTCAGAGATCTCCTCAATGATCTCGCCGATGCGCGGGAACTTGCCGCGCCGGATGTTGCCCTTGGCCCAGACGCGCACCTCGCTGCTCCCATTGCCGCCCAGCACCGGGCGGTTCTGGATCAGGGCCACCTTGCAACCCATGCGCGCCGCCGAGATCGCGGCGCCCATGCCCGCATAACCGCCGCCGACCACCACCAGGTCGTAGCCGTCCTTGACCTCCGGCGCTGCGGGCAATCCAAGGGCCGTCTTCCGCCAGGCGTCCAGCGCCGCCATTTCGTTGGGAGGCGTAAAGCCATCCTCATTGGTGAACACGATCGCGTCGCAACGCCCGTTGAAGCCGGTCAGGTCATGCAGCACCAGCTTCACGCTCTGCGACTTGATCTGCACAGCGCCGCCGTCGTGCCAATGCCACTTCGCGCCCTTGGTTCCGAAGGTCTCCTTCAGCGCCTGGCCATTCACGGACAATTGAAACCTGCCCGGCTGCCCCTTGGCGTTCCAACGCGCAACCCAATCCTTGGTGCGGACGAGGACGCGGTAACGGCCCGCCGCAGGAAACTCCACTGTCGTGCTCGCGTCCCTCACCGGGCGGCCAAGGCCATGAGCCAACAGGTAAGGCGATCCCATTTCGTCGATGAACTGGGTGTCCAGCTTCCAACCCCCGTGAGATTCAAAGCTCTCCGCCTCCACCAGAACCGTGGCGGCATTGGCAGACAGGGCGGCCGCCGCGGCAACCGCGAGAATCAAGATCGTTTTCTTCATGGTCATGTCAGGTCGTTGGACGCCGACTAGCGCGTCCGGTTTCAGATTGAGTCCGCGAATCCAACCAGTCGCGACGTAGACCGTCGAGTCCGGAGTCGGGGGGGTCCGGGTAGCGGGGGGGTCCGGGTAGCGGGGGGGGATTACTCTCCCCCCGCCCCCGCAGATCCGTACG
>JAYPGD010000744.1:1204-1835 GCA_038126655.1 Verrucomicrobiales bacterium | reverse complement strand
GGCCTGGCGGCGTCCCACCGCCTTTCTCCCGACACGGGGCGGGGGCGCCTGCGCTGCAATTTCGAAGATGTCGCGAATGGATAAAAGAAACTGCGCTTTTCCCCGGATTCCCGTGACAATCGCGTTGCTCGGTCGGTTCGTCATTCCCAGAATCTTTGGCGTGTTAGCCAAGGTTTTTTCAGCGGCGGTGGCGGGGATTGACGCCTATCCCGTGGAGGTGGAGGTGAACGCCGGATGGGGGGACACCCTGGTCGTGATCGTGGGGTTGCCGGACACGGCGGTAAAGGAGTCGCGGGACCGGGTGGGGACGGCGATCACCAATTCCGGATTCCGGTTCCCGATGGGCAAGACGACCATCAATCTGGCGCCGGCGGATGTGAAGAAGGAGGGTCCGAGCTTCGACCTGCCGATTGCGGTGGGGATGCTTGCGGCGAGCGAGCAGTTCATCTGCGATCAACTGGAGAACTTCGTGATGGTGGGTGAACTGGCGTTGACCGGGGCGGTGTGCCCGGTGAAGGGCGCGCTGCCGATTGCGATCCGCGCGCGGAAGGAGGGCAAGACGGGCATGCTGGTTCCGGTGGAAAACGCGGCGGAGGCCGCGGTGGTCGAGGGGTTGCAGGTGATTCCGGTG
>JAYPGD010000744.1:0-1194 GCA_038126655.1 Verrucomicrobiales bacterium | reverse complement strand
CCTGGAAGGACAGGTCCAGATTCCGCCGACGAAGGTGGATGTGAAACAGATTTTCGATCATCCGCGTGAGGACGACGTGGATTTCTCCGAGGTGACGGGGCAGGAATCGGTGAAGCGCGCGCTGGAGATCGCCGCAGCAGGCGGGCACAACATACTGCTCATCGGTCCGCCCGGAACCGGCAAGTCGATGTTGGCGAAACGGCTGGCCACAATTCTCCCCCCGTTGACCTTGGATGAGGCTTTGGAGACGACGAAGGTGCACAGCATCAACGGGCTGCTGGAAGCGGGCCAGGCGTTGGTCACGCGGCGGCCCTTTCGTTCGCCGCATCATACGGTCAGCGACGCGGGACTGCTCGGCGGCAACATCAATCCCACTCCCGGCGAGATCTCGGTGGCGCACAACGGGGTGCTGTTTCTCGACGAGTTGCCGGAGTTCAAGCGCAACGTGTTGGAGACGATGCGTCAGCCTTTGGAGGAGGGAAAGGTGACCATTTCGCGCGCGGCCGGGACGATGATGGAGGATGGCGACGGATGGTTCGACGCGATCGCGTTCCGCAAGGAGGGCCTCGCGCATCCCCTGATCTGGCTCGGCGTCTCGGTCGAGAACCAGGCCGCGGCCGACGAGCGGATCCCCGAGCTGCTGCGCACGCCGGCGGCCGTGCGGTGGCTGTCGTGCGAGCCGCTGCTCGGGCCCGTCGAGATCCGCGGCGAGCGCGACCGGTGCGGCGACTGCGATCCGTGCCTAGGCGGCGCGCCATGCTCGGTCACGGGCACGCACCTGAACGCGCTGCACCCCGACGGCATCAACTGGATCGTCGCCGGCTGCGAGAGCGGCCCCGGCGCGCGCCCGTGCGACGTGATGTGGCTGCGCTCGCTGCGCGATCAGTGCGCGGCGGCTGGCGTGGCGTTCTTCCTCAAGCAGGCTGTCGAGGGCGGCGACACGCCGATCGTGACGACGAACGGCGAGCGAGCGCCCGCCATCACGGCCGGGCCCGACTCGCACCGCAAGGCCGGCGGCATCATCGGCCTGCCCTACCTCGACGGCCGCCAGCATGCCGAGATGCCCGAGGAGCGCCGCCGTGGCTAGCCGCATCGAACCCCACCACCTCCACCTCGCCGCGATGCGCCACTCTGTCGCCGACGCCCGCCTCGCCGCGGGGGACCTCGATACTCGCGGCTGGATCGCGGCCGTGC
>JAYPGD010000743.1:0-1838 GCA_038126655.1 Verrucomicrobiales bacterium | reverse complement strand
GATCACAACCTTCTCCCCCACCCAGATCCAGTGGACCGGCCAGTTGTTCGACTACTACGAATTGCAGGCCTCAACGGACCTCAAGACCTGGACCACCGTCCGCCACATCGTCATGGACGGCGCCACCGGAACGCTCACCGACTTCACCGACACCGCCTCCCCCATCCAAACCTTCCGCATGCGCCGCATGCAGTAGTCAGCCTGTCTTTAGTAATCAGTAATCAGTAATCAGTAATCGGTAATCGGTAATCGGTTTTGCCATCTGCCATAAGAATGCTAAGGCGCGACACCTCGCCCCACGCACCACGCACCACGCCCCACGCATCCGCCTATGTTCCGCAAAGCCGGAACTTCGTCGTGACAAGCCACGAACCCATCACCCATCATCAATCACCAATCACCATGCCCACCAAAACTGTCATCAAACCCGCTAATTCCGCGCCGGCCGTCGGCCCCTACAACCATGCCGTCCGCATCGGCGACCTGCTGTTCTGCTCCGGCCAGATCCCCCTGGATCCGGCCACGGGCGAAATGATCGAGGGCGACGCGGCCGCCCAGGCCGAACGTGTCCTGGAGAACGTCAAGGCCATCCTCGACGACCAGGGCCTGACCTTCGCCAACATCGTCAAATCCACCTTGTTCCTGACCGACCTCAACGACTTCGCCGCCGTGAACGAGGTCTACGCCTCGCGCTTCGAAGGCGACTTCCCCGCGCGTTCGACCATCCAGGTCGCGGCCCTGCCCAAGGGCGCCAATGTCGAGATCGAGATCGTGGCGCATTTCTGATTCACCCAGGGCCTCGCATGAACAGCCCACGCAACCGCTGCCCAGATGCAGCGTCGTCTGTGTCAGCCGAAAGACGGAACGATTCGGCGACAGCCGTCGCCTGCGCTGACACAGCGCACGCTACAACCTGCCGTCGGAACTTGCTCGCGCCCTCCCTGCGTACGCGCTTCTGATTCGCAGCCCCGCAACCTTCGCCTGCCAACCCCGCCACCATGACGCCCGAACTCTACCTCCTGATCGGACTCGCGATCGGCGCGGCTTTCGGCGCGGGCATCGGTTGGTTGTTGGGAGCGAAGAAGGCCGCCGCCCGACCGGTCGATGATTCCGCGCAACAGGCATTGATCGCCGAGCACAAGGAGCAGGCCGCGCGCGCGTCCAACGAGGCCAGGGAGATCCAATCCAGGCTCAGCGCCGCCGAGAAGGATCTCGCCGCCGCCGAAGCCAATCGCGCCGCCGCCGAAAAGCTGCTCACCGAACAGAAGGAGATCCACGCGCGCGCGCTGGAGGACGCCGGAAAGGCGCGGGAAACGGCGCTCGCGGAGTTGAAGGACGCCTTCAAGGGACTCAGCGCCGAGGCCCTGGCCAAATCGCACCCCGAATTCCTGCGCCAGGCCAACGAGACCTTCGCCAGATTCCAGGAGACGGCCAAGGGCGACCTCAAGGCGCGCCAGGGCGAAATTGCCAACCTGCTGGAGCCGCTCAAGGAACAACTGCACGCCTACCAACGCCGCCTCGCCGAAACCGAGAACAACCAGCAGAACGCGCTCACCGAACTCAAGAAGCAGTTCGAAAACCTCTCCCAGCACAGCCAGAACCTTTCCAGCGAGACCCTGCAGCTTCGTCAGGTCCTCAACTCCAGCCAGGCCCGCGGCAAATGGGGCGAGGAAACCCTGCGCCGCGTCGTCGAGGCCGCCGGCATGAGCGCCCATTGCGACTTCACGGAACAGACCGTCCAGGGCGACGCCAAACCCGACCTCATCGTCCGCCTCCCCGGCGAGCGGATGATCATCGTCGACGCCAAGGCTCCGGAGCTGGATTTCCTCAACGCCATC
>JAYPGD010000742.1:0-1845 GCA_038126655.1 Verrucomicrobiales bacterium | reverse complement strand
CCGGTGGATCGCGCTCCTGCTGACCGCGTTCGTCGCCTCAGCGCACGCGCAGGTCCAACCCATCGGAAAACTCCCGGGCATCAAACCCGCGTTCAAGGCCGAAAAGAAAAGCGCCCCCGAGCCGGCCAAACCGCTCGGCCCCTCGCTCGAGGAACTCCAGTCCGCCGCGGAAAAGGGACTCCCAAAACCCCAGTTCCAACTCGGCCTCAAGCATCTCTACGGGGAGGGCGTGGAGGAGGACATCAAGACCGCCTCCATCTGGATCACCAAGGCCGCCGAGGGCGGCTATCCCGACGCCCAGTATTTTCTCGGCATCGTCAATTCCGTCGACGCGCCGAAAGAGGCGTTGGCCTGGTACGCCAAAGCCGGCGAACAGGGCCATGTCAAGGCCTCCTCCAAACTCGGCGACATCTACAGCGAGGGCAAACTCGTCGAAGCCGACTACTTCCGCGCCTTCCGCTGGTACCAGCAGGCCGCGGAAAAGGGAAATACCCACTCCCAGTTCGCGCTCGGCTCGCTCTATGAGAACGGCCTCGGCGTCGATCAGAATTTCGGCGAGGCCGCCAAGTGGTACACCAAGGCCGCCAACCAACGCGAAGCCCAGGCCCAGGTCAACCTCGGCAACCTTTACCTCCACGGTCTCGGCGTCAAACAGAACAAGCCCGAAGCCTACAAGTGGTTCCGTCAGGCCGCCTACCAGAACCAGAAACTCGCCTACGTCAAGATGGGCCTCTGCTACGAACGCGGCTACGGCGTCACCCAGGATTTCGATGAAGCCCTGCGCTGGTACCTCAAGGGCGCCGACCGCGGCGACATGACCTGCCAGGCCAACCTCGGCCGCTTCTTCGAGGAAGGCCTGGGCGTCCCCAAGAACCCGACCCGCGCCGCGGAATTCTACCGCCAGGCCGCCGAACAGGGCGAAATCTTCGCGCAACTCAGTCTCGGCAGCATGTACCGCTCCGGCAACGGCGTGCAGAAGGATCTCGTCGAGGCCTACAAATGGCTCCAACTCGCCTCCGAAAAAGGCCACGGCGCCGCCGTCCGCGACCTTCTCCAGAAGGTCATGACGCCCGAACAGGTCGCCGAAGCCCGCAAGCGCGCCCTCGAATTCCACACAAACGCGGAGAAGAAATCCAAGGAACCCGCTCAAAGCGCCGATACCACCCAAGCCTCACCCGCCCCCTGAGCGGCTCCGCCCGCCGGCGGCGGACCGCCCTCGTCGCCTGACTTCATGACCGTCGACATCGCCATCGTGCTCGGTGTCCTGGCGCTGTGCTTCGCCGCGATGGTCTGTGAGAAACTCTCCGTCGATGTGGTCGCGATGCTGGCGTTTTCCGCGCTGCTGGCGTCCGGCATTCTGACGCCGGAGGAAGCCTTTCACGTCTTCAGCAACCCCGCCGTCATCACCATCGCCGGCATGTTCGTCCTCAGCTCCGCGCTGGAGCGCACCGGCGTCATTGACGGCATCGGCCGCCGATTTCGCCACACCGGCGAGAACGGCGACTTCAAACTCCTGCTGACCACCCTTCCGATCGTGGCCGTCACCTCGGCGTTCATGAACAACACCCCCATCGTCGCGGTCTTCATGCCGCTGATGATCACGCTGGCCGCGCGACACGGCTTCAAACCCTCCAAGCTTCTCATCCCTCTCTCCTATGCCGCCATTTTCGGAGGCTGCTGCACGCTGATCGGCACCTCGACCAACATCATTGTCAGCTCCACCGCCAAGGACCACGGCCAGGCGCCCATCTCCATGTTTGAGCTCGCCAAAGTCGGCGTCCCCATGGGGATCGTCGGCATCGTCTACCTCATGACCTGGGGCCGCAAGGTCCTGCCCGATCGCGA
>JAYPGD010000741.1:1226-1847 GCA_038126655.1 Verrucomicrobiales bacterium | reverse complement strand
ACCCAGGACGCGACCTACCAACTCCACAAGAAGGAATACCCCGCCGGGACGATCGCGCTGGGCCCGAACGTCAATCACCCCGGAGACTCCGGACGCGGCCATTACCTGATCGTTCTCGATCGCCCCATTCTTTCGCCGCCCGCCAAGCCGACCACTGTCGAATCGGCCCTAGCCGCCCTGCCCGAGGCCGATATCGAACGCGGACGCGACCTGTTTCATCACGCCAAGGGCGCGGGCTGTTTCAACTGCCACCAACTCGAGAAACACGGCAATGTCTTCGCCCCGGACCTGTCGGACATCGGCGCGCGCGCAGACGCCAAGACTCTGCTGGAATCGATCATTCATCCCAGCAAGGCCATCACCGAAGGCTTTGCCGCCCAAGTCTTTGAGACCAAGGAGAATTTCACCTACTCCGGGATTGTGATTGAGGAAACGGGAAACTCCGTGAAACTCGCCCAAGCCACCGGACAGACCATTTCAATTCCCAAGTTCAAGATCCGTTCCCGCAAAGCGACGTCCCTGTCCGCCATGCCGGCGGGGTTTGAATCGACGATGAATCCGCAGCAGATCGCCGACCTCGCAGCCTACCTCTTGGCGCAGAGTAAGAAGGCCGAACAGGAG
>JAYPGD010000741.1:840-1216 GCA_038126655.1 Verrucomicrobiales bacterium | reverse complement strand
AACTGCGCATCTTCCTCGGCAGACAACGCATCGCCACCTACCTGAAGGATCACACCAAGCTTACGCGCCGCGCCTTCGTCAATGTCACCACGCCCGGCGGCATCCAGGTCACCCGCAACTGGCCCGCCCGCAAGCCGGAGGATCTGGATCCCGGCTACCGCGGCGAGAACGGCATCATCCACCCCATCATGCACCCGGGCCTCTGGATGGGCTTTGGCTGGATCGACGGCAACGACTACTGGCGACTGCAGGCTAGGGTCGTCCACGACGGCTGGATCGAGGAACCGACCGGCTCCAAGGACGAAGCGACCTTCACTGCCCGCAACCGCTACCTGAGCGAGGATGGCCAACGCACGGTCTGCGTCGAGACCTGTCA
>JAYPGD010000741.1:0-821 GCA_038126655.1 Verrucomicrobiales bacterium | reverse complement strand
GCCGGAAGGCGTCCTGCTGGATTGGGATTCCAGCTTCCAGTCCGATGAACGCGACTTCCTCTTCGGTGATCAGGAGGAAAGCGGCCTCGCCATCCGTGTCGCCTCGCCCATCCGCGTGCAGGGCGGCAATGGAACCATCACCAACGACCGCGGCGAAACGAACGGCTCCGGAACCTGGGGCAAGCCCATGAAATGGATCGACTACTCCGGCACGATCAACGGCAAGCGTGTCGGACTCCTCGTCATGCCCCACCCCGACAATCCCCGCCCCAGTTGGTCGCATTCACGAGACTACGGTGTCATGGTTTCCAATCCGTTTACGAAGCAACCGAGGGAGCGACGTCAGCCCTATGTCACGACGCCGGTGAAAAAGGGGGAGACGTTTCGGTTGCGGTATGGGGTTTTGGTTTATGAAGCTGGCGCAGGATTGAATGTGAGCGCCATTTCGGAAGATCTGCTGGGCCGGCGTTAGCCAGCGGCAAGTCTGGACGGTTGCGTCTTGAGGAATTCAAAGCCACAGGCAAGCCCCGGCGAACCCACCCCGATTTACCGCCTTGACTCCGACTTCGTCGTCGTCGGCAAATATCCCCTCCCAAGAGGGGACCTGCCGTCCGGCATTCCAACGCGTAGGCCCCCTCTCGGGAGGGGATATTCGCCACGAACGCCTTGCGTTGAGTGGCGATTCGGGGCGGGCCTGTCCCGCCGTAGCTTGGCGAAGGCGGATCCGACCGGGCTTGCAACGCGCCCCCGCCTCAGCGTGGTCGATATTCCCGCTTTGCCTCGGGCATGAGGGCCTGTAGACGCTCGACGCGTTTCTGGTC
>JAYPGD010000740.1:0-1848 GCA_038126655.1 Verrucomicrobiales bacterium | reverse complement strand
CCATGAGCTTGGCGAACTGCTTGGTGAGCGCGTGCTTGGTCTCGGTCATCACCTGGATCAGCTGTTTTGCGTTCAATTCCTCTAGGACCGTCGTCATGGGGAGGCGGCCGATGAACTCCGGGATGAAACCGTAGCCCAACAGATCCTCGGGCTCGACCTTGGCGATGATCTCCCAGACATCCGGAGCAAGATGCGCGTCGGGGTCCTTGGCGGCGTCGAAACCGATCACCCGGTTGCCCAACCGGCGGTGGATGATCTTGTGCAGGTCGACGAACGCTCCGCCGCAGATGAAGAGGATGTTCCGGGTGTCGATGCGGATGTATTCCTGTTGCGGGTGCTTGCGTCCGCCCTGCGGCGGCACGTTGCAGACCGTGCCTTCCATGACCTTCAGCAGCGCCTGCTGCACGCCCTCGCCGGAAACGTCGCGGGTGATCGAAACGTTGTCCGTGCGGCGTGAAATCTTGTCGATCTCGTCGATGTAGATGATGCCCATCTCCGCGCGTTTGACGTCGTAGTCCGACGCCTGGAGCAGGCGCAGGATGATGTTCTCCACATCCTCGCCCACGTAGCCGGCCTCGGTCAGCGCGGTGGCGTCGGAAATGGCGAAGGGGACATCGATGATCTTGGCGAGGGTGCGCGCGAGCAGGGTTTTGCCGCAGCCGGTGGGGCCCAGCAGCAGGATGTTGCTCTTCTCGATCTCCACCTCGTCATCGTCGGGCGCGGGAGAAAAGCCGCCCTCGTCGGAATCGGGGTCGAAGACGTTTGAGCTGTGGAGGAGGCGCTTGTAGTGGTTGTGGACGGCGACCGCCAGGGTCTTCTTGGCGTGGTCCTGGCCGACGCAGACCTCGTCGAGTTGCTCCTTGATCTGGATCGGCCGCGGGACCTTGAGCTTGGAGCCGGTCTTGACCTTCTTCTCACTGGCCTCCTTGTCGAGGACGCCCTTGCAGATGGTGATGCAGCTGTCGCAGATGTAGACCCCCGGCCCGGCGATGAGCTTCTTCACTTCCGAGTGCGATTTGCCGCAGAAGCTGCAGAGCGTCAGATTGGTCGGCCGGGCCATGGGACGAACGGGTTACTTCTTGTCGGAGTCCGACTTGTCCTCGGCGTCCGGGGCGGCGATCTCGGTGCGCGACTTCACGACCTCATCGACGAGGCCGTACTCCTTCGCCTCCTCGGCGGACATGAAATTGTCGCGGTCGCAGTCCTGCTCGACCTTTTCAACCGGCTGGCCGGTGTGGCGGGAGAGGATGTTGTTCAGGCGCTCCTTGAGCTTGAGCATGTAGTTGACGCGGATCTCGACATCGCTGGCCTGGCCTTCCGCGCCGCCGAGCACCTGGTGGATCATGACATCGGCGTTCGGGAGGGCGAAGCGTTTGCCTTTCGTGCCGCCGGAGAGCAGCACGGCGCCCATGCTGGCGGCCTGGCCGATGCAGTAGGTGTTCACGTCGCAGGTGAGGAACTGCATGGTGTCATAGATCGCGAGTCCGGAGGTCACGCTGCCGCCCGGGGAGTTGATGTAGAGATGCACGTCCTTCTTGGGGTCGTTCATCTGCAGGAAGAGCAGCTGCGCGATGATGACGTTGGCGACGGTGTCGTTGACCGGGGTGCCGAGAAAGACAATGCGGTCGATCAGCAGGCGCGAGTAGATGTCGTGCATGCGTTCGCCGCGGCCCGTCTGTTCGATGACGGTGGGAATCGGAATGTAGTTGTTCATAAAAGTCTCGTTTAAAAACGGGCCGGCAACCTAACCAAGGGGGTGGGGAGCGTCAAGCGCGGCGCCGCTGTTGCAGAACCCCCGTGTTGACTCATAAAGAAAGACACCGAAGCGAGATTCGGTGAGGGAAGCTT
>JAYPGD010000739.1:0-1852 GCA_038126655.1 Verrucomicrobiales bacterium | reverse complement strand
GCCATGGTCGGACTGTTGAAGGAAGACCGGTGACAAGGCGACATCCATCCTCTCATGCCTCCGGTGGCGCCATGATAACAGGCGGCCGGGGCCGAACGCAGGCGATCCAACCACAACCATGAAACGCAGCTTGTTCTTCATCCTCCTTCTGTTCGGCGCCTCAACGTTGTTTGCCCGGCCCAACGTCGTGATGATCTGCATCGACGACTTGAATGACTGGGTCGGTTTTCTTGGAGGTCATCCCCAGGCGCGGACGCCGCACATGGACGCGCTGGCGAAGCGCGGACGCAACTTCGTCAACGCCCACTGCGCCGTGCCGGTCTGCTCGGCGTCGCGGGTCAGCGTGATGTCGGGCCTGGCCGCCACGACGCATGGCAGCTACGAATTGGGGCCGAAGTATCAGGATCTTCCCGCATTGCAGGACGTTCCCACCATCCAGCAATACTTCAAAGACAATGGGTATTACACCCTGACGGGCGGAAAGGTGCTGCACCATGGGTTTACTGGAACCCTGAGCGGCTCGATCGACCGGATCCTCTCAAACCGCCGCGGAGGTCCGCGACCCAAGAAGCCGATGAACCGCCCGGCCGATTGGAGCGGAGCCTGGGATTGGGGCGCCTTTCCCGAGAAGGACGCCGACATGTTCGATCTCCAACTGGCCGAAAAGGCGGCGGAAGCGTTGCGCGAGGACTTTGGGAAGCCGTTCTTCATGTCGGTTGGATTCTTCCGTCCGCATGTGCCCCTCTACGTCCCGCCGAAGTGGTTCGAGCTCTACGATCCCGAAACCCTGAAGCTGCCGGACAATCCCCTGTCCGATCTGGACGACCTGCCGGCGAATTTTCTCGGCATCAACGACTACGCCGTCGCGCCCACACATGCCGAGGTCGTCGGGAATGGAAAACAGAGGAGTCTGACGCAGGCCTATCTGGCCGCCATCAGCTTTGTCGACCATTGCGTCGGCGTCGTGCTGGACGCGTTGCAGTCAAGTCGACACGCGGACAACACCCTTGTGGTCCTGTGGAGCGATCACGGGTTTCATCTGGGTGAGAAGCAGCACTGGGCCAAGCGCACGCTCTGGGAGGAATCCACGCGCGTTCCGCTTCTGTTTGCCGGACCCGGCATCGAGCCGGGGAAGGCGTGCAAGGAGGCCGCGGGTCTGATTGATGTCTTTCCCACCATGGTCGAGCTGTGCGGCCTGCCGAAGAACGCGCGCCTCGAAGGCGTTTCCCTGGTTCCCCAGTTGAAGGATCCGGCGGCGCGTAGGGAACAACCTGCGATCACTTCGTCCTACTTTGGCAATCACTCCATCCGTACAAGGGACTGGCGGCTGATCGTCTATAGTGACGGCGCGAAGGAGCTCTACGACCATCGCAACGATCCGGGAGAGTTTCACAACCTCGCCAAGGAACCGAAGCACAAGGCGATCCGGGACAAGCTTGCCAAATGGTTGCCGAGCAAGGCGGCCCCCGAGTTCAAGGCCCGTTCGGAACGGGATCGCGCGAAGCGGAAATGAGATCTCACGCGACAGCCTGTCTGCTTGCCTCGACAGCCTTGATCGCATCGGCGCGCGCCGATCCCGGGACGGCCTTCTTCAAAGAGGAGATTGCGCCCATTCTTGAGCGGCAATGTTACGAATGCCACAGCCACGAATCGGGCAAGGCCAAGGGCGGACTGGTTCTCGATTCGCGTGTCGGTTGGGAGAAGGGCGGTTCGCGACCGGCGGTCGTTCTGGGAAAGCCGGATGAAAGTCTGCTGATCGAGGCGGTGCGCCATGGCAACGAGGACTTGCGGATGCCGCCGAAGCGGAAGCTGCCGGCCGATGAAATCGCGTTGTTGGAAAAGTGGGTCGCCA
>JAYPGD010000738.1:1598-1867 GCA_038126655.1 Verrucomicrobiales bacterium | reverse complement strand
GAACCCAAACCATCGGCATGCAATGACCGCGCACAACGACAGCGACAGCGCATCCGAACCCCGGTGGGGAGAGACTCCGTCGAGCCCATTTCAAAGCCTTGAAAGGGCGAAAGAACTGTCCGAGAAGACGAAGCTCGATCACGTCCTCGATTTGGAGATCAACAAAGCCAAGCGCTTCAGATGAACAAGGCCCAACTCCAGTTCAACCCAATAAGCGCGCACAACGACAGCGACAGCGCATCCAAACCCCGGCTTACAGACCTTCCGGT
>JAYPGD010000738.1:0-1588 GCA_038126655.1 Verrucomicrobiales bacterium | reverse complement strand
CCCCAAAAGGGCTTCCAGCCAAATGAGCTCAAGGTGGTCGAAGTCCTGCCTGGAGAGACGGTAAGAGTGGAGATTGAGCACAAACCACTTAGGAGGGGTTTCCTCATGAGGCAAGGTCCGCGCAATCCTCCCCCGTCATCAGTCCCTGTTCTGTGAGACGTGAACCGACTCCGACTTGGCGGCAGGCAGAACCCAAACCATCGGCATGCAATGACCGCGCACAACGACAGCGACAGCGCATCCAAACCCCGGCTTACAGACCTTCCGGTTCTTGTGGGCCGTTGACTGAATCCGCATGTCTGCGTCCCTTACACTGCGGCCATCATTACATATCAACATATCCTGATACGTTGATTTTAAACTTGAGGGATTCAGATTCCTGCTCCAAGGTCCGCGCCACCTATCGTGAGCGAACTGAAGCAAGAAACAACTGATCGGACTGAAGAACTCCGCGCCCTGCTGCGGGAACGCATCCTCGTCATTGACGGGGCCATGGGCACGACCATCCGCGAATACAACCTCAGTGAGGAGGACATTCGCGGCGACCGCTTCAAAGACGCCAAAAAGGACCTGAAGAACAACGGCGACCTCTTTTCCCTCACCCGCCCCGACATCATTTCGGACATCCACAAGCGATTCCTCGTAGCTGGCGCGGACATCATCGAGACCAACACCTTTTCCGCCACCAGCCTCGGTCAACACGAGTTCTTCGTGGACGACCCGCGCGACAGCGGCGGGCGCAAGGATCCGGAATTCTTTCAGAAGATCGTCGAAGACAAGTTTCTCAACGAGCTCGCCCGGGAGATCAATGAGAAGTCCGCCAAGCAATGTCGCGAACAAGCGGACGCCGTCGCCAAAGCCACCGGCAGGCCTCGTTATGTCGCCGGAGCGATCGGACCGTTGACCGTCTCCCTTTCCAACACGCCGGACGCCGACGACGCGAGCTTTCGCGCGGTGACCTTCGACCAGGTCAAGACCGCCTACGCCGGACAAGTCCGCGCCCTGATCGCCGGCGGCGTGGATCTCCTGTTGGTGGAGACCATCTTCGATTCGCTCAACGCCAAGGCCGCGCTGGTCGCGATCCAGGAGGTGTTTGATGAAGACAAGGTCCGACTCCCGATCATGATTTCGGCCGCGGTGGGTCGAGGCGGGGAGACCATGATCTCCGCGCAGACGGTGCAGGCCTTCTGGCATGCCGTGCGTCATGTGAAGCCCCTCGCCGTCGGCCTCAACTGCTCCCTCGGTCCCGACCTCATGCGCCCCTTCCTGACGGAACTCGGCGACGAGGCGGATTGCTTTGTCTCGGTCTACCCCAACGCCGGCCTGCCCAATCCCCTTGCCAAGACCGGCTTCGATCTGGAGCCCTGCCACATGGGGGACTTCCTGAAGGAATTCGCCGCCGAAGGCTTGATCAATCTCGCCGGCGGCTGTTGCGGCAACACGCCCGATCACATCGCGACCATCGCAAAGTCGGTCGAAGGCATGGCTCCGCGCCAACTGCCCGAACCGCTGCCCCGGGACACCCATCGTCCGATGATGCTCAGCGGCTCCCTGCCCTTCATCTACGACAGCGACACCTTCATGATGA
>JAYPGD010000737.1:0-1879 GCA_038126655.1 Verrucomicrobiales bacterium | reverse complement strand
CTTCTTGCACGTCCGAAGAGATTCGAACAACTGCCGCTTGGCCGCGAAAAAGGATTCCAGGCTGCCATGAAAATCCAGAAGTTCGGCGGACAGGGTGGTGAACACGCCGACGTTGAACTCCACCTGGTCCACGCGGTTCTGATCGAGACCGTGGGAACTGGCCTCCATCACGCACGCGGAACACCCGGACCGCAGCATCTGCCGCATCATCTGCTGGATCTCCAAAGCCTCCGGGGTCGTGCGCTGTGCCGGGATCGTCCGTTCCCCGATTTCATAGCGCACCGTTCCCAGCAGGCCGGCCGCCTTGCCGGCGCGCTCAAGAATGTGCTTGGTCATGAACGACACCGTGGTCTTGCCGTTCGTGCCCGTCACCCCGACAACCTCCAACTGGTCGCTCGGATGCGCATAGAACGCCGCGGCCGTGCGGGCCAGCGCCACGCGGGTGTCCGGAACCCGGATAATGTCGGCGCGCGAATTCGGGACGGCGTCGTTCTCGCAGATGACCGCGGCCGCGCCCTGGTTGATCGCCCGCGAAATATACTCGTGCCCATCCACGTTGCGTCCCGGGATCGCGACAAAGATCATGCCCGGCGTCACGCGCCGCGAGTCATAGGCAATCCCGGAGATGTCGCGATCGATCAGGCCGACGGCGTCGGCCTCCCCCATTTCTGCGATGATTTGCTTGAGTTTCATGGCGACCTTCAGTTCCTGCGCGCCGTCAGGGGCGCGTTCTTCAGTCCGGTGAGTTCGAGACGCTCGAGCAGTTCCGGCTCGGGCGGAATATTCATGTATTTCGCCGCCCGGCGGGCAATCCGTTGAAAAACCGGGCCCGCCACCGTGCCGCCGTAGTATCCGTTCTTGGGTTCGTCGAAGACGACCAGGATGCAGATCTCCGGATCATCCGCGGGAAAGAAACCGCAGAACGACGCGAAGTATTTGCCTTTCACATAGCGATACTTCCCATTGACCAGGACCGGCTTCTGGGCGGTGCCGGTCTTGCCGGCCACGGTATAGTGCTCCAACGCGGCCTGCGGGGCCGTTCCGCCCTTCCGGGGGACTGTCTTCAATGCCTGCACCATGAGCCTGGCCGTCTTTGGACTGATGGTTTGACGGATTTCCGTCGGAAAGAAGTAAGGCGGAACCACCTCCCCATCGCTGTTCTCGATCCGGTCGATCAGCATCGGCTTCATCAACTTGCCGTCGTTCGCAATCGCGCTCATGGCCATGACCAACTGGAGGGCGGTGACGCCGATTTCGTGCCCCATCGGAATGCGCGTGATCGAAATGCCGCTCCACTTCTTCATGGGGTTGACGATGCCGGCGACCTCTCCCGGCAACTGGATGCCGCTCCGGGCTCCGAAACCGAAGTCCCTGATGTATTTCTGCAACCGGGCGCCTCCCATTTTCAGCCCGATCTTCGCCGAGCCGATGTTCGAGGACTTGGTGATGATTTCCTCGACTGAGAGCATCCCGTAGCCGTGATGGTCGTGCAGGTTCACTCCCTTGTAGCGAAACAGCCCCTGCTCACAGTCAAACCGGTCGTTGAGCGTCACCGTCCCGTCATTCAACGCCCCGGCGACAACCACGATCTTGAAGGTGGAGCCGGGCTCGTAGGAATCGGCTACGATCCGGTTGCGCAGGGTGTCCAGCTGGAAATCCCCGGGGTGATGCGGATCAAAGTTCGGGAGGGTCGCCATCGCGAGTATCTCCCCGGTCTTGGGCCGCACCGCCACGGCCGACACACTCAGCGGCGTGTGCTTCTTCCAAGCCTCGATCAATTCCGTTTCCACGATGTACTGCAATCCGGAATCGATCGTGAGAACGACATTCATTCCCGGCGTCGGTTCATAGTCGGCCCGGCGATAGGTCACCAGTTCAT
>JAYPGD010000736.1:0-1920 GCA_038126655.1 Verrucomicrobiales bacterium | reverse complement strand
GCACGGATCAGTGGATCCGCCGCGTGAGCCATTTGGGCACGATCATGAACTGGCTGTATGCCGATGGTCACGCCGAAGCGAAGGATCGCGCCGGCACCACCGGTCACATCCAGGCGCAGAAGGGCGAGTGGACAATCAAGGTTGATGACTTCGACTGAGGTTTCCAGATAGGGTTTCCAAGCCCGCGGGTCCGACGCAGGTCGGCCCGCGGGCTTTTTTTGTCAGCAGTGAAGAACAGACAATGAGCGACGAGAAAGAGACGAAGACAACGGAAGCGACGAAGGAGGGAGCCTCGGGCGGCGACTGGATTCCCTATGTGGCCCTGTTGGCGGTGACTTCGGCGGTGGTGGTGTTTCTCACCAATCGAGGGGAAGAGAAGCCCGGCCCGGCTGACGCCGCGGAGCCGGAACCGGTCGCGGTGTCCGCGCCCGCGGCTTCATCGTCGCCCGCGTCCGCCGTCGCCAACGTTCCAGCGTCGGCCCCCGGGGCATCGGTGGACGAGGCGCAGCTTCGTCGGGGCGAGGAGCTTTCCAAGGCGGTCTGCGCGACCTGTCATGTCTATCCGGAGCCGGGGATCGAGACCAAATTCAGCTGGGCGATGGAGATCCTGCCGCGCATGGCGGTCTGGCTGGGCTTTGGGGGCGTGGAATTTGATCCGGAAAAAGGGGGCGACCGGGTGAAGGAAGCCGGGCTGATTCCGGACCAGGAGGCAATGCCGCTGGAGGATTGGGAGGCCATCTGCAATTACTATCTGCACAATGCCCCGGCGAAGAGCGTTCCCCAGCCGGCGCGCCCGGAAATCACGGTGGGCATTCCCCATTTTCAGGCGATACTGCCGCAGTACGACCGTCCGGCCCAGACGACCCTGGTCAAGATTGCCGAGGGCCACAAACGCATCTACCTGGGCAACGACGAGGAGGACACTCTGGAGCTGTTCCAATTGGATGGCAGCATCGGAGGCAGCATGACCTTCCCGGGCCCCCCGGTGGCGGTCCACGAGACGGACGAAGGCCTGAATGTCACCCTGATCGGCAATTTCGAACCCTCGGACCTTCTGGAGGGAGCCATCGTCCGCCTCGGCAAGCCGAAGGACGGCAAGCCGGGGCAGACCTCGGTCCTGCTGCAGGAACTGGCGCGGCCGACGGACGCGGTGTTTGTCGATCTGAACGGCGACGAGCGGCAGGATATCCTGGTCCCCGAGTTTGGCTACAATCTGGGACAGTTGACCTGGTTTGAGAATCTGGGCAACGAACGCTATGGCGCGCGGACGCTCTTTGAGCATGCGGGCGCGATCCGGGCCCTGACCTATGATTTCAACCGTGATGGAAAGCTCGACATCATCGCGCTGGTCGGGCAGGCGAGGGAGGGCATCTACCTGTTCACCAACAAGGGTGACAACCAGTTCGACATGGAGCCGATCGCGTTGATGCATCCCTCCTGGGGGCACAGCGACATGACCCTGGGCGACTTCAACGCCGACGGCCACATCGACATCCTTGCGACCAACGGCGACAACGGCGACCGCTACACCTACCGACACGACTTCAAGCCCTACCATGGCGTCCGAATCTACCTGAACGATGGAAAGAACAACTTTGCGGAGGGATGGTTCTTCCCGATGAACGGGGCCTACCGGGCGCTGGCCCGCGACTTTGACGGGGATGGGGACCTGGACATGGCCGCGACCAGCTATTTCCCCGACTGGGTGAGATCGCCGGCGGAGGCCTTTGTCTACTTCGAGAACACGGGGGACATGAAGTTCAAGCCCTACACCTTCCCGGAGGCCGTATCCGGCAAGTGGCTGGTCATGGATGCGGCGGATATCGAGGGGGACGGCGACATCGACATCGTGCTGGGCGCCTACAATCTCGGCCCCGGGGTCGTGCCGCCGAACATCCAGGAGGAATGGGACCGGGTGAA
>JAYPGD010000735.1:0-1926 GCA_038126655.1 Verrucomicrobiales bacterium | reverse complement strand
CGTGCATGTCGTGGCCGCCGTAGGCGATGTGCAGGCCGAAGCCGTGGGCCATGACCTCTCGCTTGTCGGCCTTGCCGTCGCCGTCGGTGTCGCGCAGTCGCCAGACATCCGGGGCGATGGTGGAATAGACATCGCCCTCGTGCCAGAGGACGCCGGCCGCGATGCCGGTGACCTCGGTGTTGAAATCCTCGGCGTAGATCTTGATGCGGTCGGCCTTGCCGTCGCCGTCGGTGTCCTCGATGAGGTGGATTCGTTCCGTGAGAAAGGTCAGGTCGAGCCAGTCGCGGGAGTCGTCCCCGTTGTAATCCTTCACGCGCTCCGGCATGCCGGGCTGCCAAAGATCGGGAGCCATGCGTTCGCGGTAGAAGGCCTTCTTTTCGGCGACGGACTTGAAGCTGAGGTCGTTGACGATCCAGTCGCGGTTGGCGCGGATGTCGAGATCGTTGGCCTTGCGGCGCTGGGTCTGGGTGACGTAGGCGCGGCCCTGGTTGTCGAGGCTGATGGCGACGGGATCGGGGACATTCACATCGCCGCTCCACTTGGTGAACTTCAATGACTCGGCCTTGCCGGCGGGCTTGAAGCCGCCCGAGGCTGACGCGTTTTCCACGTTGGCGGCGACCTTGGCGGCGCGACCGACATTGTTCAGCGCGAGGGTGTGAAGGTTGGCCCATTCGTTCTCGTTGCTGCCGTTGACGACGACACGGATGAAGCGGGCCTTGGTTTTCTTGAACTTGTATTCGCGCGGCTGATCGCCCTTCTTCGCGCTCTGGAATTTGCCCAGCGAAGCGAACGTCTTACCGTCGCTGGAGCCCTTGATCTCGAAGGCGTAGTCGCGGTGACCGGAGACGAAGCCGACGATGAGCTTGTCGAGTTCGGTCTCCTTGTTGAGTTCGAGTTGGATCCACTGGCCGCGACCGGGAGCGGCCCACTTGGTCTTGGCGCTCTCGTCGAGGACGTGAAGAGGCGGGTGGCCGGCCTGGTTCTCGCTGGCGCTGATGGCGACAATCTGTGAATCGCCGCCGATTTTGGCCGAGGGATTCTTTACCGATCCACGGCTATCTTTTTTTTTAGCCTTCTTCGCCGCCTCCGCATTGGCGCGGCCGATGGCGTCGGCCTTCTTGAAATCCTGGTCCGCCTTCCGGTCGACGATCTCGCCGCGGATTTCGACGTCGTCCCAGAGCCCGAGGTCGTCGAAGGAGCCGAGGCCGATGGCGCCCCATTGGAAGGTCTTGTCGTGCGCGACCTTCTGCGGTTTGTCCATGTCGTCGAAGTAGATCTCGATCAGGCCGGACTTCACCTTCCGCACGACCTTCACCTTGTGCCAGGTGTTGTCCTTCCAGGGAACGCCGACATCCTTGGTCTCGGTGATCTTGATGCGGGGAGCGTCATTGACGATGAAGACCTGGCTGGAATGGGGATCGGGAACTTCGCCCAAGTGGACGTAATAGAAATGCGAGGGATCCTGGAAGCCGAAGAAGATGCACATGTCGCGGTGGCCGCGGGTGGTCTGCAGCGTCTGCACCCGCGCGGTCAGGACGAAGTCGCCGACGACCTTGTCCTTGAGCAGGGCGATGCTGTGGGGACTGCGATGGGGCGGTTGGTAGGCGCTCTTGCCGTGGAGGCGGTAGGCGTGGTTGCCGTCCTTCTGTTTCTCGACGGACCACTTGGCGGCCTCGGTCGGGAGCCAGGCCTTGGCGCCGTTTTCGAAGTCGTCCTTGTGGACGGGTTTGAGGTGGTGATGGTCGGCGATGGCGGCGGAGGTCAGCGCCAGGGCGACGAATGCTGCTGCGATCTCTTTCAACTTCATAAAGGCCCGGCAGCATAGCAATTCGGGCGGCGGAGGGAAGTCGGGAGTGTTGTCGGGACGTCCGGGGGGGGCGGGATTGAAAGTGCGGGGCGGCTATTCGGCGAATTGAGCGTTCCAGT
>JAYPGD010000734.1:0-1936 GCA_038126655.1 Verrucomicrobiales bacterium | reverse complement strand
CGGATGCCGTGCTCGCCCACGAAATGGCGCACTTCAGCGGAAACGACACCCTCTACACCAAGAAGATCTCCCCGTTGCTGAATCGGTATGGGATCTACCTCGCGGCGCTTTACGAGGGTGTGCTTTCACGGGTCGTCTTCTACGTGATGGTCTGCTTCCGCGGACTTTTCGAAATCTCACTCGGCAGGCGGAGTCGCGAGCGCGAATTTCGGGCGGATCGCATCGCCGTGGAGCAGACCTCCGCCGAAGACCTGACCAACGCCCTCGTCAAGATCGCGGCTTACTCCAGCTATCGAGGCGCGATTGAACAGAGACTCTTCGAGCAGGACGCGGAACTGGGGGCCCTGGACATCGCTGAAAAGGTGGAGGCCGGCTTCGCGAAACATGTCGACGAGTTCCTCAAAGGCGAAGATCTAGACGAATCAGCAACCGCTCACCCATTCGATTCCCATCCGCCCACGCGCAGCCGGTTTGAGGCCGTGGGCCGCGAGTTCGCCCCGGAGTCCTTCCGCGAGATGCTGCTGGCGCCGCCCGACGGTCGCTGGCTCCAGAACATTCCCGACGCCGACGCAAAGGAAAAGGAGCAATGGAAGAGCTACGAGGACCGTTTCCGCGAATTCCACGAGCAGATCCTCGCCTATCGCTACCTTCCCGAAACGGAGCGGGAGACCGAACTGGTGCGGAAGCTTTTCCCGGAACTCACGTTCGCCGGAAAGAAGGCCGGAGTTTCGCTCGTCCTCGATCATGAGAAACTGAACTTCTCCAAGTGGGACGACCCCGTTCTCTTCAGCGAGATCCTGAACTGCGAAGGCGACCAGTCCGCGATGGGCAAACCGCTGGTGAAACTCGAATTGGAAGGCAACGGGAAGTCCAAGAGGACCTTTCCCCTGGCGGACTTTGAATCGCCGCAGGACGAGGTGACTGGAACATTCGAGAAATACTACTCCCGAATTCTGACCGCTCGCGATTACAGGGCGCAAAAACAAGAGGAAACCGGGGAAGAACAAGGGTGACAATCGGCAACCTCCCTGCGCGCCGGGATGCGGGAGAGGAACTCGCCCCTACTCCACCTTCAGCAACTCCAGTTCGAAGATCAGCAGCGTGTTCGGCCCGATCACGGGCGGGTTGCCGCGTTCGCCGTGGCCGAGGTGCGGTGGAACGTAGATCCTCCATTGGGAGCCTTCATTCATCAGCAGCAGCGCCTCGCGCCAACCTTTCAAGACAGTGTCCAACGAAGCGTCAATCGGTCCGCGATCGCTTCCGCGGGTCGACTCGAATTCCTGGCCTTCCGCATTCATGCCGCGATAGTGCAGACGAACCTGGGAGTCCGGTTTCGGCTTGGCTCCCTCGCCTTCCTTGAGGACCTTGTATTGCAGCCCGCTCTCCAACTCCTTCACTCCGTCGTTCTTACGGTTCACCTCCAGGAACGTTTCCGCGGCGTCCAGGTTCTTCACTGAAGCCTCGCGAAAACGTCTCATCCGCTCTTCCCGGGCTTTGCGCCGACGCAGGGTGATCTCCTCGTCGAAACCACGTTTGACCTCCTCGAGTTCCTTCGGGTTCAACGCCGTTCGATTGCGTTCGATGCCGTCAATGAATCCGCGAATGAACGCCGCCGGATCCATGGGCACGCCCCGTTCGCGAAAGCTGCGCCCCATTTCGACGCCCAGGGCGTAGCCGAGTTTCGCCTCCTTGTTGGCGGGAAGCGACGGATCGGCGGCGTAAACTGACGCGCCCAAGCCTAAAGCCAGAAGTATCAAAACCTTCATCGCGAGGAACGCTACGACCAAACCTCCGCCATGCAATCATTTGTTTCAGCGCGGACTGATTGAAACCGGGGTGAGACATGAAACCTGTAGGGCTCCAAAGCCCTCGGCGGGGCGCGGAATTCATTCCGCTTCAACCTTCGGAAACCGGTGGTTCAAGCTCACGCCCACAC
>JAYPGD010000733.1:0-1948 GCA_038126655.1 Verrucomicrobiales bacterium | reverse complement strand
ATCGAGACCTGTCCGTCGTCGCCGACGATGAGTTTGTCGCCGGCGACGATCGCGCTGACGCCGCCGCTCTCCTGCTTCACGCCAAAGGTCTCCTTCAACGACCGGACCTCCTGCGGTTTCCCCTTGCGATCCAGTTTCTCCATATCAGCCCATTGGAACTCCGTGCGCTTCCCGTTGAGCGAGCAGACCAACCCGCCCGGCGTGGCGACGACCGGCCCAGCTCCAATTCGAGGTCCCGTGCCCCCCGCGGCCTGATCGAAGACATACCCTTCATTCACAAAGAACCGGTCACTCAATGTGATCCGGGCCCCGCCGCGATGCGTATTGGACTGGAGATGAAGATATTGGAAGGCTCCGGTGGCGCGATCGAAGGCGGCCGGCACGCCCCGCCCGGTGGCCATGAAGATCTGTTCTTCGTCAGCCGCGAGGTAGCCCTGCGCCGCCACGCCGCTGTTGGCGTAGGCCCCGCCATGCGGCTGCCCCAGATAGATGGAACCGGCAGTGTCGTTCACCCAGATCGTCCGTCCGGTTTCGGGATCCAGCGCATACAGAGCCACGCCGTCGGACGGCCAGATGCCCGCAGCGAAATAGACGATGTCGTCAAAGATCACCGCGCCGCCCCTTGCCGGCCAGCGTGAGATCATTCGGCCATTGCCCAATCCCATTTCATCGCCCGGTCCGCCGCGTTTCTTCCAGAGCAGTTTGCCATCGTTCGCGTTGAGGCAATAGAGATGCCCGTCGTCGCTTACCGCATACAGCCGCCCTTCTCGCCACGCCGGCGCAAAGCGGATCGGGGCGCGGGTGGGAAATGTCCATTCCACCGAACCGCGCTTCGCGTCAAGCGCGACGATCCGGCCATCGACACTGTCCCCGAAGAAGACCCTTCCGCCAGCGACAATCGGCTGAGGCGCGCGATCAAAGGTCATCCGCTGCGAGCGCGGCCATGCCGGCCGGGGAGCATGCCGCGTTCGGTAGACCCAGCGTTGCTCCAATTGATCCGGCAATTTCTCCGGCGTGTAACCGCTCCGCGCGGCGTCGTGACGATAGGTCGGCCAGTCCTCGGCCTTGGCCGTCATTGACCAGACGCCAACCAACACCAGACAAAGCAACAGATTCGGGAAGGCGCGTTTCATCTTTCGAAGGAGTCGAACAATCGATTCATGGGAGGGGTTACGGTATCGCAATTCATCCCGGACGAAAGATCGAAAATCGGCAATGCGCAGTCGTTTCACGGGAGATGAATTCCGCAGGCGGTGGAAGCGTGATCCGACGGACTCTGCGTTGAAACGGACTCCAATCCACGCATTCACAGTCCCTGCGGGACGACTGAGAATAGCCCGGCGATTCATCGCCGGGAAAGCGGCCCATCGAACGCAAGTCCCGACGGGACGGCTGAATGACTTGCCAACGCGCGACGATAGCAAGCATCGGTCGTCCCTACTGGACACGGGACAAACACAACCGAAACTCAGTTGTCACGGATCCCCCCTCTTGTCTGCGTCCGCATTCCTATCTCAATCGCTGAATAGATTCGATCTGCTTCCCTTCTTCCGCAACCATCACCCCAATGAGCGCGAAACCAACACAGCCCCCCCGGGAGAGGGACGAAGCTCTATGCCCCTGCAAGAGCCGCCTGAAATACGCCGCCTGTTGCCGCCCTTTCCATCAAGGCAAAGCCAAACCGGAAACTGCCGAGCAACTGATGCGCTCCCGCTACAGCGCCTACTTCTTCCGCCTGGTCGATTACCTCGTCGAAACAACCCACCCCGATACCCGGGAGCCGAACCTTCGGAAGGAACTTCAATCCATGATCCACCAAGTGAACTGGAGCTTCCTGACGATCGTGGAGACCTCCAAAGGCGGTAAAGACGACGCCACCGGCAAGGTGGAATTCATCGCGGACTATTTCGTGAACGGACAACCCGACCAACTCCACTGATTGGGCCCC
>JAYPGD010000732.1:0-1961 GCA_038126655.1 Verrucomicrobiales bacterium | reverse complement strand
TGGTTGGCGGCGCCGTCGGTGTAGGCGGCGGAGGAAACGGAGCGGGCGATCAGTTCGAAAGGGCCTTCAGGGGCGGAGGCACGGTAGACGTTGTAGCCGTCGAGGTCGGGCTCTTGATTGGCTTCCCAAGTGAGCGTGACCGAAGCCGCGTTGGCCGTGGCCGAGAGTCCGGTCGGCGCGGCGGGGGCGTCGAACTCGACCGCGGCGCCAACGGGGATGAGCCGCCATTGCTGGTTGTATCCGCCGTTGCCCGTCCACTGGTGTATGTTCGCGCCGTCGTCCACCGAGGGGCCGGCGACATCGAGGTATTTTCCGCTCCAGCGGCTGCGGATGTGAAACCAGCCGTCCTCGACGTATTCGAGGAAGAACTGCTGGTTCGCGCCGTTGGCGGCGCCCCATTGGTGGATGTTGCCGCCGTCGTCCAGCGACCAGTTCAGGACGTCAAGAACCTTGCCGCTGTGCACGGCAGAGATCGTGAAGTAGCTGAAGTCGCCGCCAATCCTTGAATCCACGGGGGTGACGTCCCAGTGCTGGTTGTCGCCGCCGGTGTAGGTCCATTGTTGGACATTGTCCCCGTCTGCGGTTCCGGCGGCATTCACGTCCATGACTTTTCCGCTGTGGCGGGCGACCAGGATGTAGCGGCCGTTGATGGCCGGTTGCACATCCTCGCCCCAGGTGATGTTCACCAAACGCTCCGCGTTGGGCTGGTCCACCTGGTAACCGGATCCTCCCGGGATCTCGATGGTGTAGGCGCGTCGCGGACCGTGCCCGTCGAAGTAGACGTTTCGGTCGGTTGAGACAAAGCGATAACTGGTGGTGGCTGCCTGACGCTCTGAGGCTCCGACGAAGGCCTGCACCTTGCCGGCGGGGGAGCGATAGACGGAGGCGGCTGTCCAGTTCGGGCGATGCTCGGCGTAGGCCAGGCGGACGCCGTCGCTGGCTTTCACGAATTCGCCTCGGGCGTATTCAGCGGTTCCCCACCAGATGCCGGCATCCATGCCGTATTCGGCGCCGACCATGGCTTCGACCACATTGTGGAGTTCGTCGTTGACGCCGTCGTCGCCGTTCGCGTCGACGTTCTGGAAGAAAGCGGCGTAGTTGTCGAAGCTGCCGGCCAGTTGGTGGGTGGAGCCCTCTTCCACAAATCCCCAGCCGTTGAGCGTGTCGTACCACGAGCCGGCCTGGTCGTTGTCGAGGGTTGTTCCCCCGTAGATGTCGATCCCGGTGAAGTTTGCGCCCAAGGTGTTCCTGAGCTGCCATATGACATCGCCCAAGCGGTTGATATCTCCCTGCTCAACACTGGTATCTGGCTCGTTGTAGGGGGAGACGGAAAGCACGGTGCGGCCGGCTGCGACGGCGCGCGCACGGGTCGCGTCGATCAACTGCGACCAGGCCACCGGCTCGACACGGCCGTCGCCGCCGATGAAGGCGGCGTCATAGGTTCCGGTGTCGTTGTTCAGGTAGAGGGCTGTGCCGGCGGCGGTGTGGGCGTTGACGATCGCCATGCGCGCGTCGAACTCGGCTTGAGCCTCCGTCCCGAGGTCTCCGGCGTTCAGGGGCCAGTCGCCGGTGAATGAGAACCGGATGACATCCACCTGGGGCTGCCCCATGAATCTGACACCGCGCTGAACGTTGGCTTCATTAAGCCAAGCGGTGTCCAGTCCCCAGCGGGCAATGGCCTTGCTCTCGCCGTCTCCGTCGGCATCGAAAAAGACGTTGCGATCCTGAGCGGTTGTGGGTTTGGGCAGCGCGAACAACGCGGCGAGGCAGGTTGATCCGACACACGACAGGAGTCTTTGGAGAGGTTTCATTACTTGGCGATTCTTACTGGCTTATTCAAACGAAAGATCCTGCACGGGTTTGAGGACGGTTCCGGGAGGCGGATCTTTTTTCAACGTTTGCATGTAGGCGACGAGGTCCGCGATTTCCTGGGCGGGGAGGAGGACGCCGAAGGGCGGCAT
>JAYPGD010000731.1:0-1971 GCA_038126655.1 Verrucomicrobiales bacterium | reverse complement strand
GATCAGCGCCGCCCCCCCACAGCCAACGCTTCCGGGTCTTTCTGATCTCCTCCGGCGGTTCCTCAATCATGCTGCGTTTCCGCTGCCCGGCGGCGGATCACTCCACGCGTGAGATCACGTAGCGGCGCGGCAAGGGCTGATTCGCTTCGTAGATTTTCGCCTCATATTCGGCGCTCAGCTTCTTCAACCGGGCCAACTCCGCCTCGAACTTCTCCATGAACTTCGCGAAGGCATCCGGATCCTTCTTATCGAGTTCCCGCGTCTGCTGCCCTTTCAACTTGGAGAACTGCCCCCGGTATGGACGCACGGCCTTCTCGTTGCGTTCCTTGTTCAGCAGGGCGACCTTCAAGGCCTGTTGATACTGCGGTGTCTTCTCATTGCTCTGCAGCTCGATCTTCGCGCCCAACTGGGCATGCGTGTATTGCCCCACCGCGACGCCGTCGATCTTCAGTTCATACTTCCCGGGTTTCAGCCCGCGCACGACAACGCGCTCATTGCTCATCTTATGGCCGGCCTTGGTAAGGGCGTAGCCGCGCGCCGCCTCGGGAGGCAGCGCCCATGGCAGGGCCGGCGCCAGAAAGGTGAATGCGACGCCGTCTTCGTCGCCCTCCACATCGCTCACCTTGCCCGTCTTCCCCCCGCTCACGCGCCACTTGCCATTGGCCCTGTTGGCCGTGACGCCGGAGACCTGTCGCAACGAATTCATCTGCTCCAACAACGCAAAGGCCATGATCGCCTGACCGTTGGCGTCGGGGTGCACGGCGTCGGGAATCACCGTGAAGTCCGGCTCCTCGAGGCGAACCTGCGTCGTGTGCCCGCTCAGCGGCGCGATCATGTCCACATAGCCCATGCCGCGATGAATCGCCTCGTCCCGCAGCCAGGTCCCATAGAACGCCAGCACCGCGTTGTAGTAGCGTGTCGCCTGCTTCACCTGCTCCTGGTCCTTCAGCCACCGCGGCGGCTTCGTCCGCGCCACCCGCGAATCATACATCGACGGCCCCATCGCAATGGTCGTCGCGCCGAGCTTCGTCAAGCGGTCCATCAAGGCCGACATGTCCCGCTCGTAGGCGTCAAAAACATCCTGCTCAAAGCGGCGGTATGATCCGTCGTTCATGCCCAGCAGGATCGTAACATACTTTGGTTCGAAGGCCGCCACATCCCGATCAAAGCGACGCAACGCATGCGTGGCCTTGTCGCCGCTGACGCCGGCGTTGTGGAAGCGGATCCGCCGATCCGGATAACGCGTGTAGAAATAATCCTCCACATACTGCGTGTAGAGACACTGATGCGTGATGCTGTCGCCGAGAAACACCAGGGTGTCGCCGTCGTTCAACTCGATCGACGTGACCGGGGTCTTGTGCTCCGCCGCCTGCAGGCCGACGACGAGGGACAACGCGATGAAAAGGAGAAAAGATGGGAGTTTTTTCATGGAATTGGCGGGAATGAACTGGTCTCCGAGTTTCGGAGGATTGATGCGCCGAGGTCAATCTTTGAACCGGCACAAACAGGCCAGACGATGTCGCGGCCTTCCCCAAGCGAATCGTTCCGTTCCCAGCCTCCTCCTTTCCGCGTCTTCCGAGTATTCCGTAGTTTCGTGATTCGACTGCGGCGCGGCCGGATCGCTCCCGCCATCCATCGTGCAGAAAGAGCCCTTCGCTGGGGCTTGCCATTGCCGCCGCCCGCCCCCCAACATCAATCCCATGTTCATCCGCCCGCTGCTCAGCCTCCTGTTTCTCAGCCTGGCCGTGATTTCCGGCTCGCTTCACGCCGCTTCCCGCCAACCCAACATCCTCCTGATCCTCGCCGACGACCTCGGCTGGAGCGACACGACGTTGTATGGGACCACGAAACTCTACGAGACGCCCAATCTCGAACGCCTGGCCCGACGCGGGATGACCTTCAAGCGCGCCTACGCAGCGAGCCCGCTTTGCTCCCCCACAAGGGCCAGCATCCTGACCGGCCTGAACCCCG
>JAYPGD010000730.1:356-1972 GCA_038126655.1 Verrucomicrobiales bacterium | reverse complement strand
AAGATCTCCGGTCGGGGGCCGAGCATGGCGGTCTGTCGCACATGTCTATTTTCTGTACTGCGCGTGATCTGCCGCCTCCTCAGATTTTCCGTTTCCAACTGCGCCCCGCTCTCCTAAGGTCCGCGTTGTGCCGATCGTTCGTATCATGGTGGACGGCTACAGCCTGCTCCACAACTGGCCGGAGCTTGCGCCCGGCAGCCCGCGTCATTCCGAGACGGCGCGCGATGCGTTGACCGACACGCTCACCCAATACCGCGACGCCATCGGCACGCCCATCACCGTGGTCTTCGATGGCGCCGGCGCGCCGAAGGACGCCCCTGCCGCGCAATCCACCGGCGAATTCGAGGTGCTTTTCTCGCGCAAGCGCCGGACCGCCGACGACGTCATCGAGCGCGCCACCCAGCGTCTGCTTGAATTCGGCGATGTGCTGGTGGTGACCGACGACTACGCGGAGCGCGACACGGTCGCGTATCTGGGGGCCCTCACCTCCAGTTGCGAAGCCTTCATCCGCGATGTGGAAAGCGCCTTGGGATCGCTTTCCCTGCACATCGACGAACACAACCAGCGCGAACAAAAGCGCTACAAGGAGAGCCGCGCCAGATGAGAGCGCTGCCTTGGCTGCTCGCAATGCTTGTCGTCTTGTCGCCGCTTGCATCGGCGCAGGCCCTACTACCCACGCCCGAGTCCGGCCCGTTCTACCGTTACCTCATACTCGTCGATGCGTCCGCGGCGATGAAGCGACGCCGCGAAGCGACCGCCAAGTCCATTGCCGAGCTCATTCACTCAGGATTCGGCGGACAGGCGCAACAGGGCGACACCATCGGATTCTGGACCTTCGGGGAAGAGGTCGATGCCGCCAAGTTCCCGGCGATGAAGTGGAGCGAGCCTTTGAGAGCGGCGCTGACCGCCCAGGCCACCAGGTTTGTCATGGAGCGCAGGTCTGCCGGCAAATCCAACCTGGATCGGGCGGTGCAGGCCATTCTCATGGCCACGCGGACCTCCAAGGAAGTCACGGTCTTCATCTTCTCCGACGGCAATGAGGTCCTCTACGGCACGCCCTACGACCTGGACATCTCGACGGTCTACATCCTTCATCGCGACGAGCTGAAGAATTCGAAGAGCCCCTTCATCACCTCGCTTGCCGCTCGCGACGGGCGCATCCAGGCATGGTCGGTCGATTCCGGCGGAGGCACGGTCACCATTCCCCGGATCAAGAACGACAAGCCGCCGACGCCCAGGAACGCCGATGCCGCGACCTCGGCCGCCAAAAAGCCGCCCCGTTCCTCCGCGGACGCAAAGGAAACCGCTCAAGAACCGCCCCCCAAGAAGCCCTCTCGACCGAAGCCGAGGGTCGTGCAATCAATTGAACTGCCGACAGAACCTCCTCGCAATCCGGCCCCGCCATTCGAAAAGCCCAATACGACGGCGCCTGAAGCATCGAAAGCCGCGACCTCGGCAAATGCGACCTCCCCTCCGACTGAAACGCCCTCCACTACGCCAACTCCCGGGAGCACCCAGACTCCCGAGGCTGTCGCCGCAGCCTCTCCGAAACAATCCTGGCCGCCCAAAACGGTGACGCCCCGGACGACTCCCCTTCCTCAACCCAGGATAACCCA
>JAYPGD010000730.1:0-346 GCA_038126655.1 Verrucomicrobiales bacterium | reverse complement strand
TCCCCCCCGGAGGTCAAACCCGCAGCGCAACCAACCAAACCCGCAGCGCAACCAACCAAGCTGCCTCCCCAAGCTCTGGCGGCGCCCAAATCGACGCCGTCTCAACATCCATTGGAAGCGGAAGCGGCGCCCAAAACAGAGTCCGCGCCGGCGCCTCGAACAGCCCCCGAAACGGCCGCAACAATTCCCAAGACACCTTCCCCGTCACCCGCCCAAAAACCGGCTATCGCCGCGAAACAGCCTCCCGCCGAACCGACGCCTGCCAAAACGTCCCCGCCACCCGCCCCCCCGCCCACGCCAGCGGCGTTGGCGACTCCCGTGGAAGACCCCGGCCACCCCGAGCGCG
>JAYPGD010000729.1:0-1980 GCA_038126655.1 Verrucomicrobiales bacterium | reverse complement strand
CGGTTGCGGTTGTCCCTCGCCGCGAAGACGTTCGTGCTGGGTCGCGCTCAGATCAAGGAAGCCGCCCTTCCAGGCGCCGGCCAGGCTCATGTCGTGCAGGTTGTAGGACGCCGTCACATTGCCGCCCAGTTTCACCGTCAAAGCACTGACCACGCGCTTCTGCAACTGCGACGCCAACGCAGGTCCGAAGTCGCGCTCCTTGTCCGAACGTCCCAAAACCAACTCGCCGGAAATGCCCTTCGGCAGACTCGCGACATAAACCGGATCGACCGGCTTGAGATCCGACCGCATCGGCTTCATGAACTTCTCGCGAATGTAATGAATCACATCGTAACGCTCCCGCGGCTCCATCCAGGTCTGCGGTCCCATCAGTCCATTGCCGTGCGTCAGGGTCACATACATCGCGTAGGGATCCGTCCCGAATTTCATCTCGCCCTTGCCGAAGGCGCGCGACTGCGGCAATGACGGGGTAACGCCATCCTTCCCGTGGCAGTTGAGGCACAAGCCCGCGTAGATGCTCTCGCCGCGCTGGAACGCCTCCTTGTCCAGGGACGCAATCATCTTCCCGTGATCCACCGCGTCCAACGGCCGGATCCAGACATTGCGAAATGCCATTGCCCCGCCCGACACGCTCAACCGAATCGGCCCGACCGGACCCTCGATGGAACTGAAGGACAACTCGGGCAACGCGGGCTCGCCCGGCCCCAGATCCCCGGCCTGCCAACTGAATTCCGTTTCAAACGGAGACTTGCCGCCCTTGCTCAAGGCCTGCGCTTCCTTTTTGTTCAGCCCCCTGCCCTGATAACGCACTTCGCCCAGATTCCCGATGAAATCGAAGGCGAAGTTCTTGTTCGCCGCGCCGACCTTGAAGACATGCCCCTCCTTGTCCGGACGGCTGAAGTTCCTCTTGTTCGCCTCCACCTTGCCGTCGACGCACAACATCACGGCGTCCCCCTTCTTCGTCAGGACGGCGGTGTGCCAGTTGCCGTCGGCGAAGCTGCGCTTGGAGGTCATCACACCGAGCCAGCCGATGTCGTAGCATAGCTTCCCGCCGCGAAGAAACAGGGCCTTGGCATCGGGAGCCCATTTACCCTCGGGCGGACACTTGGCATACAAGGTCCCGCCTCGCTCGGCCTTGGTCTTGAACTGCGCCACGACTGTGAAGTCGTTCTCGCCCATCGCGAGTTCCTGGTTCTGTTTCCCCTTTGCCTCGAACAAGGCCTTGCCGGTGCGTGCATCTTCGGGATCCGCCTCCGCGGAATCCGGCTGAAGTTCGAACTTGAAGCCTCTGGCTCCCGGCTCCTTCAATTCCTGATCCTCGATCAACATCTTGTCCTCCACCCAGAGCGACACTTGCGGCGCTTGGCCGGGGAGATGCGTCAGGGAAACCTCAACGGCCTGCCAACCGGCATGGTCCGCGGGTCGAACGGCCACCGGATGGCGCCCGTGCAGATAAATCTCAGCCTTCCCTTCCGATCCCTTGGGCTGCCGACACTCCAGATGCAGTTGATAGTTCCCGAACAACCGCCGCGTCATCAACTCGCCCCCACCCTTTCCCGTGCGCAAAACGCCGTCAGCCAACGTCCAATCCGGTTTACGATAGGGAATGGCGTGCAGCGACTTGGCCTGCGCGTCGGCGGGTTCCAAGCGCCGCCATTGCCCCAGTTCCGCATCAGCAATCAGGGAGACCTTGGCGAGCCCTGAGGAAGGTTGCGGTTCGGCCGCATTCGGATCCGCGGCGAGAACTGCGCCGCCTCCAACCGCCATGGCCAGTCCTAGAAACAAACAAATTCGTGAAACAGAAATCGAAAATCGCATGATGATTGGAGAATCGTAGGTCGGCGGGCATCCTGCCGACCAAGAAGCGCTCAAGCAACCCTGATCCAAACGTCCCCATCAGTCCTTTGGGATTTGGAGCTTGGGGTTTCGACCGCTGCTAGCAAACGCCCCAAGACGTTGCCTGCGTCGCCTCCTTTTCCC
>JAYPGD010000728.1:0-1985 GCA_038126655.1 Verrucomicrobiales bacterium | reverse complement strand
CGGCGTTGGTAGGGGGAGTGGAGGTTGAAGTAGATGCCGCAGAGTGGGCGGTCTGATTCGCTTTGGCTCAGGATGATGGTGACTTGGCGATCGAGCGCGATCCCGTGACGCAGATCCGGGGCTCGGGTCTCGAAGGCCTTGATGGCCTTCTCCATCAGGGAAACCAGCGAAGCGCGGCAGTCCTCGGTCGCCTTGTCCAGACAGACGACGTATTTGTCGTAATTCCGGAGGGCTTCCGTCAGTTCCGGCTCAAATGTTTCAACCGTCAGTTCCATCGTTTTCGTTGTCTTAGAAGATAAGATACGCGAAGGCAAGTCGCGCAACAGGCCAAAAAAGGCTTGTTCTTTTCCCTTTGCCGATTCCAATGACCCTACCGGTGCCCTGTAAACATTATCGGCGCCGGGAACGTCATGACATTAGGGAAACTGTTGTTGGACAAAGGGCTGCTTGACCAGGGGCAACTGGATGAAATCCAGGAGCTCCAGCGGTCTGACGGCGTGCGCCTGGACGAGGCGATCGTCACTCGCGGGCTGCTCACCGAGCGGCAATTGCTGGAAGTCATGGCGGAGCGGTTGCATCTGCCCCTCATTGAACTGGAGGATCTGGAAATCGACGACGCGGCCCTGAAGTCCCTGCCGTCCAAGATTGTCTTCCGCAAGCGGCTGCTTCCCATCGCCCGCGAGAACGGCACGCTCAAGGTCGCCACCTGCGACGCCTTCGATCTTTATGCGCTGGACGATGTCCGCATGACGACCGGGCTGGAGATCCAGCCTGTGTTGGCGCTGCGCGAGGAGATCGACAAACACATCAAGGCGCATTACGGCCTCGGCGGCGACACCTTGGATGAACTGGCCGCGGACGAGGAGATCGAGGTCGCGGGCGCGTCGGCGGGCGAGGACGACCTGCTTGAAATGGCGCAGGAGGCCAGCGTCATCAAGCTGGTCAATGAGATCATTCTTGAAGCCGTCAATGAGCGGGCGAGCGACATCCACATCGAGCCCTACGAGGAAACCATGTCGATCCGCTACCGGATTGACGGCGTGTTGCAGGAGGCGTCCGTGCCGCCGCAGATGCATCGGTTTCAGGCGGCGATCATCAGCCGCATCAAGATCCTGGCGAACCTGAACATCGCCGAGCGGCGCATCCCGCAGGACGGGCGCATCAAGTTCAATGTCGGCGGCCGGCAGATCGATGTGCGCGTCAGCGTGATTCCGATGTTGTTTGGGGAAGGCGTGGTCATGCGTCTTCTGGACAAGGCGAACATCCTATTCAAGCTGCAGGAGATCGGCATGGACGCCGAGACCTACGGCGTCTTTCGCCCGTTGATCGAAAGACCGCACGGAATCGTGCTGGTCACGGGGCCGACGGGCAGCGGCAAGACCACGACGCTCTATTCCTCGTTGAATGAGATCGTGGGTCCGGAGCTCAAGGTGCTGACGGTCGAGGATCCGGTCGAGTACCACCTGGGCGGGGTGAATCAGATTCCGGTGAATTCGCAGGTCGGCATGACCTTTGCGGCCGGGCTTCGGGCCATTCTGCGCCACGATCCGGATGTCGTGATGATCGGTGAAATCCGCGATCTTGAGACGGCGCAGGCGGCGATCCAGGCGTCGCTGACGGGCCACCTGGTCCTGTCCACATTGCACACGAACGACGCGCCGTCCGCCGCCACGCGATTGATGGACATGGGCATCGAGCCCTACCTCGTCAGCAGCACCTTGGCGGGTTCCATGGCGCAACGCCTGGTGCGCCGGGTGTGTGAGCATTGCAAGGTCTCCTACCAGCCCGATCCCGCGAAGACGCCCGCGGACTTCGGGCTCCAACCGGGCGAGGAGGTCTGGCGGGGCGAAGGCTGCGATCGTTGTCGCAAGACCGGTTATCGCGGGCGCATGGGCGTCTACGAGTTGATGACCATGAACGACGAACTCGCCGAGATGATCGTGGATCGCGCGCCGGCCAATCGTCTCGAAGCCAAGGCCCGGGAA
>JAYPGD010000727.1:0-1989 GCA_038126655.1 Verrucomicrobiales bacterium | reverse complement strand
TCGGGGAGCCTTCGATAACGGCTTGCAGCAACGGAGTCCAACCCCAATGTTGTCTCAAAGAAATGTCGGCGCCTGAATCTACCAGTAGTTTGATGACCTCGTTGGCATTCTCGTTTGCCTCACCGTCAACATCGATCGCGCAATGCAGAGCTGTGTAACCTTCCTCTGTTTGCCGATTTACCTCGGCTCCAGCTTCCAAAAGTTCCTGTATCACGGCCGCATCTCGGTCGACGGATGAAACCGCTTTCATCAGTGGTGTGAACCCGTGGTTGTCCGCCACGTTGAGGACACCGGGGGCTTTGGCAACAATACGCCGGATGCTCGGGATGTCTCCATCGCCGATAGACGTCAGCAATTCGACGCTTGCGTTCACGTGTGCGTTTGGATCGCTTTCTTGATTGAAGCAGAGTCCGACCGCGATGGGATAGGTTCGAAATTCCTCATTCTGCTTTCACTCCGCGTCATCCGCGCAATCCGTGGTTGATCCTCACTCATAATCCCACTTCATGATCCAGGGATCGTTCGTCTCCTTCTGGAACGCCTTCATCTTGGCGATGTATTTCTCCAGAACTTCGGCGTAGGCGGGGTCGTCGGCGAGGTTCTTGTATTCCTCGGGGTTGGCCTCGATGTCGAAGAGTTCGAACTTGGGGCGGTTGATGTATTCGCCGACGGTCTTGCGGCCGTAGGGGGCGTCCATGCCCTGCTTGTATTGCGCCTGGAATGAAGGCGCGGCCCAGAGATCCGAGGCGAAGGGGTAGGGGAGTTGGTGGGCGATGTTCCAGATCAGTTTGTATTTGCGATCACGGACGACGCGCATGGGGTAATACATCTGGATTTCGTGAAAGGTGTGCGAGGCGTTGATCTGATCCCAGCCCCTGGGCTTCTCCTCGCCGAGAATCGGGAGGAAGGAACGGCCTTGGAATTGATAGGGCGCGTTCTTTGCGTTCTTGCCGCGGCCGCGTTTGCGTTTGGCAAGGTCGGTGGTGCGATCCTTGCGATTGAAGCCGCCGGCGAAGTCGAGCAGCGTGGGGGTGATATCGATGAAGCTGATCATCGCGTTGTTCTTGAAGCCCTTCTTCTTGAGGTAGGGATTGCGGACGATGAAGGGCACGCGCAGACCGCCTTCGTATACCGTGGTCTTGCCGCCAGGAAAGGCCATGCCATGGTCGGAGGTGAAGAGGATCAGGGTGTCGTTCCACTTGCCCGTGCGTTTCAGGATTTCCACCAGGCGTCCGAGGCCCTGGTCGATGCGGGAAACGGATTGATAATACTGCGCCAGTTCCGCGCGGCAGGTCGGGGTGTCGGGCAGGAAGTAGGGGACGTTGAGCTTCTTGGGATCGAAGAAGACCTCGCTGACTCCGGGGTAGGCCTGCTTGTTGGGCTCGTTGCCGAAGCGGTCGGGACCGTAGGGCAGTTCCGTCGCCTTGCCGCCGCCGCGGTGCGGATCCGAGGTGGCGAAGTAGAGGAAGAAGGGTTTTTCGCTTTCGGCATTGATGAACTCCTCGCAGTTGTTGGCCATCTCGACCGGACTGCGGGAACTGCCGGGGATTTTCTCCTCAAAGAAATAGACCTCCTCCGGGCCGTTGTGGTGCTTGCCGATGCGCGCGGTGCGATAGCCCTTCTTCGCCAGCAGCACGGGCAGGGTCTGTACCCAGGGGTAACTGCTGAACTTGTGGTAGCTGTGCAGGTGGCCGTAGTGGCCGTTGGCGTGGTTGTGCAGGCCGGTCAGGACGACCGAGCGGCTGGCGCTGCAGCTGGCCGTCGTGCAGAAGGCGTCGGTGAAGAGCACGCCTTCGGCGGCGAGTTTGTCCATGTTTGGAGTGATGGCGGACGTGTCGCCGTAGCAGCCCATGGTCGGGCTCTGGTCGTCGGTGATGAAGACAACGATGTTGTTCCTGGCGGCTGCGGCGGAGGCGATCGCGAGCAGCAGCGTGAGGATGGCGAACAACGATGTCGGCGAAACTGTCTTTCGGAGGTTCATGGGAATGG
>JAYPGD010000726.1:0-1991 GCA_038126655.1 Verrucomicrobiales bacterium | reverse complement strand
ACGGGAAGCAGCCTGAGCCGGCGCTTCGGTGTCCTTTTCTATTGAGTCAACAGGAGCCCGCCTTGTCAAAGCGCCGCGGGAAGGCGCAAAAGGCGCGAAGACTTGCGGACCAAACCCACGGTTGCGCAACGCCCCGGTTGCGCGCAATGCTTACGAATGCGTTCGAGCGCAACCATCGCGGCGACTCTGCGGTTTTCCGCCGTCTGCGCGGCCTTCATTCTGTTCAGCGTCTTGCACGTCGCTTCCGCCGCGATCCACTCGGTCGGCCCCGGCCAACCGCTCAGCCGGGTGAACGACGTCCCTTGGGAATCCTTGAACCCCGGCGACGAGGTAAACATCCACTGGCGGAAGGAGCCCTACCGCGCCAAGTGGGTCATCTGTCGCCGCGGAACGAAAGCGGCGCCGATCCTTATCCGGGGCATCCCCGGGCCCGAGGGGCAACTCCCCCACATCGACGGCCGCGACGCAACGACCCGCAAGGAACTCAACTTCTGGCACGAGGCGCGCGGAGTCATCAAGATCGGCGGCGCCAACCGCCCCAAGGATCTCCTGCCCGCGCACATCGTGATCGAAGGACTGGAAATCTCCGGCGCGCGTCCGCCATACACGTTCACCGGACGCCAAGGGGAATTGCCCTACGTAAAATATGCCGCCGGCATCTTTCTTTCCAAGGGGGAGCACATCACCATCCGCGGCTGCACACTGCGCGACTGCGGCAACGGCCTGCTCGTTTCCGCGGAAAGCAGCGCTATTCTCGTGGAAGGATGCTGGATCCATGACAACGGCATCGAAGGCAGCGTCTACGAGCACAACGCCTACACCGCCGCCGCGGGAATCACCTTTCAATACAACCGCTTCGGCCCGCTCCGGCCCGGTTGCCGCGGCAACAACCTCAAGGACCGCTCCGCAGGAACCGTGATCCGCTACAACTGGATCGAGGGCGGCAACCGCGAACTCGACCTCGTCGACGCTGAGGACAGCGAGCGCCTGCGAAACGATCCGCGCTATTCCGAAACCTTTGTCTACGGCAACGTGCTGATCGAACCCAACGGAACTGACAACAACCAGATCGTCCACTACGGCGGCGACAGCGGAAAGAAGGAATGGTATCGCCCCGGGATCCTGCGCTTCCATCACAACACCGTTGTTTCCAAACGCTCCGGCGCCACCACCCTGTTCAAGCTCTCCAGCGGCCGCGAACGCGTCGACTGTCGCAACAACCTCATCTACACGACATCGCCGGGGCGCAGTCTTTCCATCCTCGCCACAGACGGAACCGTCTTCCTGAACAACAACTGGATCAAGGAAGGCTGGACGCTGCTAAGAGGGAAACGCCCGACCCGCGACCTCGGAGAGAACCTGACGGGAGGCGACCCGCAATTTCTTGACCTTGCCCGGAGCGACTTCCGTCTGCGCCCGACCTCGGCCGCCGCCCATCGAGCCGCCAAGCTGCCGCCCGCCGTGACCGAATCCCACCCCTTGTCACACATCTACGTCCCCCATCGCAACGGCCGGACACGCACATCATCAGAGCGCTCCAATCCAAGCATCGGCGCGCTCGAAACCGCCGACTGATCGAGCCGGTCGTCTTTCGATAACAAATAAGTTCGATTGGCGTGTTTTGATAATCACTTTTCCTTGTTGGGCGGGAATCACGGGGAATCATGGGACCGTGCGCCGAGGAGCGCACAAGCAAACAAGGACCCAAACAACGAAAGGAAGAAACATGAAGAAACTGATCGCATTGTTCACCGTCGTCGCCGTCACCCTCGCCTTTGTCGCTCCGATGCAGGCCGCGGACAAGCAGGCGTCCGCCTCCGCCAAGACCGCGAAGACGACCAAGGCAAAGAAGAAGCGCGACACCTTTCCCTACTACGGGAATATCGGGAAGATCGACTCCAAGGCCATGACCTTCACCATCGCCGGAAAGACCTCCACGCGCACCTTCCACATCACGAAGGACTCCAAGCTCCTGCGCGACGACAAGCAGG
>JAYPGD010000725.1:0-1997 GCA_038126655.1 Verrucomicrobiales bacterium | reverse complement strand
GTCGTGACCGCCACCGTCGTTTATTGGGTCGGGGAGGAGAACCGTATGACCGCCTTGCTTCTCTTCTGCCTCGGCTATGGCGCCCTGACCGCCTTTGCCTTTCTCAAGGCGCGCAGGCTCGTCGCCGACAAACCGCCCTTCGAACAGAGCCTCGAGGAACTGAAAAAGGACCGTTCATGGTTGGAGAAAGGGAACTGATCCGCCTCGCCGCCCGCAAGCGCGAGATCATGCTTGAGAATGACAAGGCGCGCCAACGCCTTGCCGAAGAGTTCTCCAAGGCCCGGTCGCTCGGCTCCACCGTGGACTCCGGCGTCGATCGCGCCCGGAAACTCGGGCCCTGGCTCCTGTTGCTCGCCCCCGCTCTCGGTTACCTCCTTGCGCGGCAGGGGAAGGGCGTCGGCGAGATCGTCCGCGCCGCGCGATCCGGCTTGAGCTGGTTCGCCACGATCCGCGAGGTCGCCGCCTGGTTGGGACGGAAGTGACTTTCCAGGAAGGCCGATGGCCTTCGGGATTCCCGGGTCGATGTTCACGGCGAGCATTTCCCGCGACCGGCCTGGGCCCGCCAGGCGGAGGAATCGGGCCCCGACTGCGCTCTGCCGCAGGCCGGGGTCAGGCAGCCTGCAGCCGGCGCTCGGGCATGACGGCAATCTGACGGCGGATGCGATCGATGTTCCTCTCGATCCGATCGATATAGTCGTTGCGGCCATTGGGTCCCATGAGATGCCGGTGCGCGCCGCCAAGTTCGTTCTCGAGCTTGGGCTTCACGAACTTCTCCCAGAAGGCCGGCGTGTTGCGGATGAGTTCCTCGGCGTTGGTGAACAAGACATGGTCGGCCGCGTTGTCAGGGTCGCGCCTCGCCGCTTCCGCAAACTCGAGGAACAGGATGGAAAGCTTGGATGGATAATCCTCCGCCGCCATCTGGCCCAGCAGATCGGCCGCGCCGACGCACTGCCCGATTTCGCGCTCCAGATCGCTCCGAAAGGGGATGGACGCGATCTGCAATTTCACGCCCGTGCAGTGGATCATGTTTTGCACGGATGAGATTTCAGCGGGTGAGAATCCCATTTCCGAAAGCAGGCCTTTCGCAAATTCGGCACTGCGTCCGACGTGCACATAGGTGTATTTCGCGCCCGTTCCGCCGAAGTCCCGATTCCGTTTCAGGTAGCCCGTGTCGTGCAACAGAATCGACATGAGCCCGAGTTCAAACAGGCGCTGCGGCAGTCGCGGTTCCACGCCGGCGGCCGTCCGCCCGCACAACAACCGCACAAGACATAGTGTGCCTTGAAGCGTGTGCTCAAGATCATGGTACAGCGCATCGATCGGCTGATAGTCCCGATACTTGCCCAAAAAGCAGTCAATGACCCGGTCAAAGGCCGCTGACACGAAGTCCGCGGCACCCGTCGGATACATTCCATGATAGGCATTCTGGACTTCGCGCCTCACTGCCAACGCATCTTTTGTGTTTATCAACGAGTTCATGAGTTGCCTTTCATCTGTCGTGTAACCCCCATTTTAGCAGGAAGTTGGCCAGTTATTCACAATGGTGTATTTTTTGTGAACAACTATGTCCATAAACAGGGTGCTTGATTGCGTTCCTTCGTGGATGCTGGAGGTGCGGAAAGGGACGTGAGAAACCAGGGTCTCAGCGGCCCGGCTCCATCGCGCAATCGCCCGAGATCCACTTCGCGGGAATTCTTGAAGCTTGGTTCCGCCATCCCGGGCCATTACATTCTCCGCCCTTTGAATCTGTCAAATCCCTGATCTGAAAGACTGACGAAACATGCGCGGCCACGGCCACATAAGCACCGAAACCGAGAACAATCCGACGCTTTCCGCCCGGGCTCGCTCAACCCGCGAGGTGCTGAGCCGGGTCTGGGTCTATCTCCTCCCCTACAAGCTGCTGGCCCTCGGCACGATTGCCTGCGCGATCCTGTCGCTCGGCTTCGGACTCGTGTTTCCCAAGTTGATCGGCTTCACGATCGACGAGGTCATCGACG
>JAYPGD010000724.1:0-1998 GCA_038126655.1 Verrucomicrobiales bacterium | reverse complement strand
TCTCCATTCTACGGATTCCGGGCGGCTCGATTGCCTTCGGCGTGGCCATGGTGGCGTTGAACATCTTTCTCCCCCTCTACTATCGCAACGGCATCGCGCAGGACGCGGTCATGTGGCGCGACGCGAGTCCGCTGATCTGGTTCGCCGTCCTGCCCTTGGCTGTGGTGGCCGCCGGACTGCTTCCCAATCTCGGCGCGCCGGACGATCCCGCTCTGGTTTCCCGTCGCAATTGGCCGCGTGTGATTCCATTGATCTGGATCGCCGCCACGGCCGTCCACCTGCGGACCATCGATTACCTCGACGACATCGCGTTTTCCCTGCGCCACCTCGCGCCGTTGGCGTGGACGATCGCGTGGATCGCGTTTCTCAAGACCGCCGACTTTACAAAGGCTCCGGCGAATCGGTTGCGAACCATACTCTTCACCGCGCCGTTGCCGCTGGGCTTCACCGCAGTTCATCCGGACAACGCCCATGTCTTCGCGACCCTGATGGCTTTGAATGCGCTGGCTTACCTGTCACTGGGAATGCTCAACCAGTTTCGCAGGCTCGCGTTCCACTTCGCGACAATCGCCTTCATCGCGACGATCGCCGCATTGCCGCATCACCTGCTGGAGTTCGCTGTGCCCAACTTCAGCCGCGAGAAGATGATCATCCTCGCGAATGGCGCCTACCTGTTGACGCTCGCGGCGATGATGCGACGCCCGGGCTGGAGCCTGTTCGCTTCCGGTCTGTTCGGCTTCGGAATCGCCCACTACATCCAATATCTCGACTACCTCGGGCTCTACGCGATCCAGGCGGGGCTTCTGTTCCTGTTGATCCACAGTCTGTGCTGGAAGACCCGCGGCCGAGAGGGCTGGTCCGTGCGGACCGCCGCCGCCGTCGCGCTCGTCGCGCACTCCTTCATCTGGGGCAACATCGTAAACTTCCGCGTCACCGACATCCACGTCGGGCTCACCATCATGCTCGCCGGATTGCTGTTGATCGGCGCGTGGTTTGTCATCGGACGACTCCGCGGTGAATGGGGCCCCAGACTGATCCCCTGGACCGGCGGATTGATGATCGCGACCGTGCCCGCGAATTACGCGATCGATTTCCTCAAGGTCGCGCCCAAGGGCCACCTCACCATTCTCGCCAGCTTCCTGCTCTTCGCCATCGGCGTCGCCTTCGCCCTGAACCGGCATCGGTGGCTGGGTGACGAGAAGGGAATCCCGCAGCCGGAGACGGCGGTGTCACGCAGATTTCCATGCTCGCAACCATCTGGTGGCCAAGCCTGAATCCCTTTGGGGCGGCTTCAATAATCGCGATAATGCTATGCTTCGCGACAAAAGTCCTCGCCACGAAGTCTGACCGCCTGACACAACTTCAACGCCCGCTATTTACCGCCATTCCCGCAGCCGTCCTGACAATGGTCTTCCACATCCTGTGGTCCGAATCCTTGCTTGCCACCGGACTTTCTTGCGCGGTCATTCTCATCGCATGCTGGACATCCACCCTCATCTCCGCGCGGGAAGTGAATCAGATTGTTGGCAACGTAGAATTGTATGCGCCTGCGAGTTTGCTCCTCGCGGCAGTCTTCCATGAACAGGAACTGAAATCCCTATGGCCGGATTTCGACGATCACATCGCCACCCATATCTATCTCGCATTCAGCATTGGAACGGGAATGACACTTATCCGCAGGCGCCGCGGCGCCAGACGCATGATAGGTTTCTTCTCACTCGTGCCTGGATTCATGATGTTCCTCTTCGAGGCGAAGACTCTGTCAAATGACCTACTGCAATCATGGTGACTGATGCCAGTCATTGGGATCCGTCGGTCCCGATCTGAAATCCCGCCCGGCAAGTTTCGACCCTCGACTCCGTCTTCGTTACGGGGCGTCGCGACGGATTATCCGAATCTTCGTTCCTCCAACCAGGCGAGCTTCCGCACAACTTTCGTTGGACAACCCACCTTTGCCCCGACACGATCCGCGCAATGAATTGCCGGTCCACCCTTGCC
>JAYPGD010000723.1:0-1999 GCA_038126655.1 Verrucomicrobiales bacterium | reverse complement strand
TCTTACGGTGTTTGATTCCAAAGTATGCCCCACCCCCCCACCTCTTGCAATCACCCAAATGGGTGTTTGCAGGGCCAGCGCGATCAGAAATGCGAGCCGCGGGTCCTGGTCTGGATCCGCTGCAGATACATGTCCGCCGTGATGTAGAGCACGGATCCGTCCCCGCCCCAACAGCAGTTCCCGGTCGCCTGCCCGGTGGCGATCGTTCCCAGATGCCTTCCATCCGGCGACACCACGATCACGCCTCCCGGCGCCGTGGCGAAGAGATTGCCCTTCTTGTCGACCTTCAGCCCATCCGGCAACCCCTTGCCGCCCGCCTGCTGCAAGGCCTTGCAGTCGAAAAAGATCCTCCCGTTGTCCACCGTGCCATCGCGCGCCACATCGTAGGCCATGATGACCGGCTTCGCCGGATCCGAAACATTGACGTAGAGCGTCTTCTCGTCCGGCGAGAAACCGATGCCGTTGGGAAAGGTCAGCCCCTTGACCAAGGGCGTCACCTCGCCCGCCTTCGACATCCGGAACACACCGTTGAAATCGATCTCCTTGGTCGGATCCTCATTCTTCCCGGCAAGACCATAGGGCGGATCCGAGAAATAGAGGTCGCCATTGCGCTTGTAACAGGCGTCGTTGGGACTGTTGAAACGCTTCCCATCGAAGCGCTCCACCACCGGCTCCAGCAGGTTCCTGCCGTTCAATCTTGCAATGCGGCGGTCGCCGTGCTGACAGATGACGAGGTTGCCGCTGGAATCAAGCGTCAGTCCGTTCGATCCCACTCCTCCCTTGCGCGGAACGCCGCCGGTGTAGCCGGAGTGTTTCATGAAGGTCTTGAGCCCCCCTTTTTCCGACCACTTGTAGATCACGTTCTCCGGCACGTCCGAAAAAAGCACGTAGTCGCCGTCCTTCACCCAGACCGGACCTTCGGACCAGTTGAAACCCTCGGCCAATCGCTCCAGCTTCGCGCCCGGCGCGATCAGATCGTCCAAGGCCGGGTCCAACCGGACGACATCACCCTGGCTCGACGTCGATTCCGCCGCGGCGACCTTGGCGGCCTCCGGCTCCGGCTGTTGAGTGTCAGAAGTCGCACAACCGCCGCAAACCACGGCAACCGCAGCCAGAACGGACATCCATTTGATATTTCTCATGGGGGCGAAGCATGGGGAAAGGGCGCCATGCAGAGCAAGCCAGAAGCGCGCGCGGAATGGCGCACCCAACCCAATGCGCCTGGCCGCCTCCCTTAATCGATGCGCGTCAACAGTGCCCCAAACAGGTCCACGCCGACAAAAAACCGGTTGCTAGTCCTTGGTTCAGGGGATTTAATGCCGTTTTTGCGGATGTGCTGCATCCCTGCGCCTGGCCGACCGATGACTGACAGATCCAATTTCGAACAAGACGCCGCCCCCGACGACGCGGGCGGCAACGCCTGGCGCTTTGGCGGGCTGCCCCCCCAGGCGCCCGCCCCCGGGCTCACCCCTCCGACGGAGGACACCGAGACCGCCTTCCTGCGCCGCCCCAAACTCGGCGACGGCACTTCCAAGAAGAAGGACATCCCCACGGGGCTCTGGCAGAAGTGCGACCACTGCGACAATCTCCTGTACGATCGCGAACTGGAACAGAATTTGCAGGTCTGCCACCATTGCGGACGCCACTTTCACATCACCGGCAGGAAACGTCTGGAGGCCCTCGTCGAACCGGATTCCTTCAAGGAAATGGATGTCGACATGCTGGCGGTGGACATCCTCGAATTCACCGGCGTCGCCTCCTACAAGTCCAAGCTCGACGCCGCCCGATCGAAGACCGGACACAAGGATGCGGTCACCACCGGGACCGGGATGATCGGCTCGCACGAGGTGGCGCTCGCGGTGATGAATTTCCGCTTCATCGGCGGCTCGATGGGAGCCGTGGTCGGCGAAAAGATCACCCGGGCGATCGAGATCGGAACGAAGCGCGGCATCCCCGTCATCATCATTTCCGCCAGCGGCGGCGCGCGAATGTATGAAGG
>JAYPGD010000722.1:367-1999 GCA_038126655.1 Verrucomicrobiales bacterium | reverse complement strand
CCATAGTGCGCCGTGGCGGTGTCGCCGCTGTGCACGGTGATGTCCTTCATCGGGATGCCGAGCTTGTCGGACACCAGTTGAGAAAAGCTCGTCTCCTGTCCCTGGCCATGGGGCGTGACGCCGGTCAGGACGGTGACCTTGCCGGAAATCTCCATTCGCACGCAGCCCCATTCCCAACCGCCGGCCGACATCATGCTGGAGGGCCCCAGCGCGCAGATTTCGACGTAGGTGGAAAGCCCGATCCCGAACAAGGTCCCCTTGCGCCGCGACTCCTCCCGCTGCTTGAGCAATTGCGGCCACCTGGCCAGTTGCTGCGCCTTTTTCAACGCTCCGGCGTAGTTGCCGCTGTCGTAGGTCAGACCGCAGGCGGTGTTGAAGGGAAACTGGTCCGGCTTGATGAAGTTCTTCTTCCGCACTTCGACCGGGTCCAGCCCCAGTTCGTAGGCGATGATGTCCATCAACCGCTCCACCGTGTAGGTCGCCTCGGGCCGTCCCGCTCCGCGGTAGGCGTCGGTCGACATCTTATGGGTGTAGACGCCCTTCAAGTCCATGCGGATGGCCTTCAGATTGTAGCACCCGCTGAGCATGGAACCGGTCAGCGTCGGAATCGCTGGCGTGTTGAGCTGCAGATAGGAGCCGATATCCGCCACGGTCTTCGACTTGATCGCCAGGACGGTTCCATCCTTCTTCACCGCGACCTCGTAGTCGCCGACCTGGTCGCGACCATGCGTCATGGTTCCGGCGTTCTCACGGCGTGATTCAATCCACTTGATCGGAACTCCCATCCGCTTTGCGAGGTGGCAGCATAGAGCCTCCTCCGCATAGAGATTCAACTTGGCCCCGAACCCGCCGCCGACCTCCGGCGCCACAATGCGCAGCTTGTTCTCCGGGATGCCGATCATATCCGGCAACATTGTGCGGATCAGATGGGGAATCTGCGTGGAGGTCCACAAGGTCATGCTCTCCTCTCCGGCATGGAATGACGCGACGCATCCGCGCGGCTCAATCGGCGAAGGCGTCAACCGTTGATGCCGCATGCGCTGCGTGATCACCCGATCCGCCTCGTCGAACGCCGCTTTCAGGTCGCCGTTCTCCAAGGTCCAGGTGAACGCGACATTCGTCTTCAATTCCGGATGCGTCAGCGCCGAACCGGCTTCCAACGCCGCCTCGGCGTCGGCGACCACATCCAGCGGATCATAGTCGACCTCGATCAGGTCCAACGCATCGCGCGCAATGTAGCGGTCCCTGGCCACAACCACCGCGACTGGATGACCAACGAAATAGGCGCGCCTGCCGGCCAGGACGGTGTGCTTCGGCTGGACCAGGTCCGGCATCTCCACGCAACACGGGACAACGCCGCAATGCCTGTTCACATCCGCGCCGACAAACACCCCGACCACGCCATCCAGGGCCTTCGCCTCGGCGGTGTCGATCCCCTTGATCTTCGCATGCGCATAAGGGCTGCGCAGCACGGCCGCATGGAGCAGGCCCGACAGCTTCATGTCGTCCACATAGGTGGCGACGCCCTTCACCAGACGCTCATCCTCCAAGCGAGGCATCGCCTTGCCGACGTTCTGTTTGATCTTTCCTTTGGCAGCCATGATTTCTCGTGATTCGTGTTGCGTGTGACGT
>JAYPGD010000722.1:0-357 GCA_038126655.1 Verrucomicrobiales bacterium | reverse complement strand
CTACTTGTCCTTCGCCAGTTTCCTGGCCGCGTATTCGACCGAATCGATGATGTGGGAATAGCCCGTGCAGCGGCAGAGGTTGCCTTCAATGCCTTCGGCGATCTGCTCGCGCGTCGGATTCGGGCAGCGTTTCAGCAGTTGGACGCTGGACATGATCATGCCCGGGGTGCAGTAGCCGCATTGGAGTCCATGACACTTCCAGAACCCCTCCTGGACCGGGTGCAGTTTATCGCCGTCGGCCAGGCCTTCGACCGTCTCAATCTCCGCGCCGTCGGCCTGAACGGCGAGCGTCGCGCAGGATTTCACGGCCTCTCCGTTGAGAAGGACCGTGCAGGCGCCGCAGATGCTGGTCTCGCA
>JAYPGD010000721.1:0-2010 GCA_038126655.1 Verrucomicrobiales bacterium | reverse complement strand
AATTGCGCATGGCGATCGTGCCCATCACCAACTTCGCCAGCATGGCCTACATGGGCATCCTGTTCGTCGGTTTTCTCACCGGCGCGTTCCAGATCGCCCTGCCGATCGTGATCGGCCTGTTCACCATCATCGCCTTCTTTCAGTTGGTGACCCTGCCCGTGGAGTTCGATGCGAGCGCTCGCGCGAAGAAATGCCTGGAACGAATGGGCCTGATCAGCGAACGCGAACGCAGCCATGTCGCCAGCGTGCTGAATGCGGCGGCCCTGACCTATGTCGCCGCGCTGGTCACCAGCGTCCTGCAGTTGTTGCAGTTTGTCATGTTGGCGCGGGGGCGGGAGTGACAAGCCGCGCTATGGCGTCTCACTCCACCCCCAGCAGTTCCACCGTGTGCGCCCCGGTGTCGTAGAGCGCCCAAGTGGGGTCGCCCTTCATGCCCATCAGTTCGCCCGGATTGAGCAGCCAGTTGTCGCCAACCTTTTCCACGTGTTTCGTGTGGTCGTGGCCGTAGCAGGTGAGGTGAATGTTCCCTGATTCGGCGATGCGCCGCGCCGGCTCCGGATAATGGATCATCGCCACCCTGCGTCCGCCCAATTCCAGTTCCGCGTAGATGCCATGGAGTTGCACACGCCCTTCATACCCGGCGGCGTTTTGGGTGATCAACCGGCCATCGGCGTCGTTGTTGCCAAAGATGATGTGAATCGCGCCGGGAAAGCCTTTGGCCAAATGATGAACAATGAAGGGCGCGCACAGGTCGCCGCAATGAAGCAGCGTCTCCGCCCCGCTTTCACGGACGGCCGCCAGGGCCTTGTCGAGATTCCAGATGTTGTCGTGGCTGTCGGAGATGATGGCAATCCGGCTCATGGCCCGTCTTTTAGGGGGCGGATAACGCGTCGTCAAAAACCAAATGCCGCCGCAGCGAAGCCCGGGATTGTATTCCCCCCTCATCGAACCGCACAATGCCCGCATGTCCTTCGCTCATCTGACGCTGGCCACGCGCGACGTGGAGAAATCCCGGGAGTTCTACGGCGCCACCCTGGGCTGGATGCCGGTGAACCGCCCCGGAAACATCGGTCGCGAAGCCGCCTGGCTCGCGATGGGGCCGGACCAGGAACTCCACCTCCTGCGCGTCGATGATTTCGAAGCCTCCCCCTTCGAACGCGAGTTCGGACGCCACGTCGCCGTCAACTTCCCGCTCTCAGGTTTTGCGGAGCTCAAGGAACGATTGGTCGACCACGGCGCCGAATTGATCGACCCCATCCGCGAAACGCCCTTCGAACGCTTCTTCTTCCGCAGCCCCGAGGGCTACGTGTTCGAAGTGGTGGATGCGGCGAGGGACCCGGAATAGGGAGAGCCGTTCTCGGTTCTCGGCTTGTCACGACGTAGTTCCGGCTTTGCGGAACGAAGGCGGATTCGCGGTTCGCTCGGAAGCGATGTTGACCGTTACGCGGGGTTGTTCGAACCCTCGACCACCCGCATCAGGTCCGCGCTCACGATCGACGGGCACCAGTATTTTTCGATGTGCTCGACGACCAGTTCGACGCCGCGGGCGTGACTGACGAAGGGTTTGTCGCGCGGGTCGTAAAGCGCGTCGGTGAGGTCGCGGCAGAGGGCGACGTTGAAGCCGAGTTGCGTCATCATGCGGATGCCGAAGGGCCGCCCCAGGACGCACATGTTCGTGTGCACGCCCATCAGAACCACATTGCGGATCCCTTCGCGCTGAAAGACGTTCCACATTTCCTGACCGCTTTCGCTGATGCCGTCCCAGCCCACGATCTTGATCGCGGGGTGTTCGCGTCGGTCAAAGTCTGGATGCGGCGCGGGCGTGGGATCGTCACAGCCGTTGACCGCGCCCTCGACGCGGTTGTTGGCCTCGACCGGCAGATCCGGCTCGCGTGACGGATCGCATTCCCAGTGGCCCGAGATCTTGATGGGCGCCTTGATTGTCTTGGCCTCCTTCATCCGTTTGCGAAAGGGCGTGTCCTCGTAGAATTTCTTCACCCCGCCGCTCGG
>JAYPGD010000720.1:960-2016 GCA_038126655.1 Verrucomicrobiales bacterium | reverse complement strand
CGGTGGAGCAATTGGACATCCAGAATCCGCCGGAATTGGAACCGGAGCCGGAGCCCATCCCCTCGAACATGCTGGCGCGCAGAAACTGCGCAATGGCGCCGACGCCCATGAGAATGATCAGGTAATCCCATTTCCGCATGTCATGGAGGTAGTATCCGGTCAGATAGCGGGTGATGCCGACGGACCAGTAGATCACGAGAGCCATGACGCTCACCGAGAATCGGTTGTCCCAGGTATGGCGCACAATGAGTTGCACGATGAACACCAGGACGCCCAGTCCTCCGTAGAGGAGAAGAAACTCGGGACCATTGATCTTGTCACAGGAGTAGAAGGTCGCCCCGCAGGCGATGGCGGACAGGATGATCGTGGTCCACCACAAGGCCGCGGACGATTTGTCGGAGTTGTCTTTCGAGGCCGCTGCGGGAGCGGGTTTGTATTCGCCGGTCGTGCCGGTGAGGGCGTCCTTGAATTCGAAAGGTCTGTTGCAGCCGGCGCATTCGAAGGATTCTTCGGGGTTGGCGTCCGCCGGCTTCGACATTTCGAACAGGCAGAAGGGGCAACGGATGGTATCGCTCATAACGGCAGTTCCCCCCATTCCTTCTCCATCCAGGCGAGGGCGGTTTTCAGCAGTCGGACCAGTCGGACATGGAATTCGAAGGCTTCGTCCTCCGACAATTCGCCCTCGCGTTGTCGCAGGTTCAAAAGGTCGCGAAGAATCTGCACATCCGCGTCGAAGAGCTTTTCGAAGAGGGGAATGCGATCGGGCAGCGACTGGGGCATGTCCATTCGGGCGCAACGCAGGCAGTCGGAAAGGGTGATCAGGATGCGTGAGGATTGGTGGACCAGGAGTTGACGATACCGCCGGTATTGCGGACCGGCCGTGACATAGGATCGCGTGAGCCGCATGCGCAGGTTTCGCAATTCCTGTTCGGTCAGCATGACGAGCAGTTCCTGCGAGACGGAGAATTCCTCAAACGGATCGGTTCCGGAAAGGACGGTGTAGTCTCGTTGGATGCTCATGAACTTCAGGGCGAAGACCCGGCCGGCGCGAGGCAT
>JAYPGD010000720.1:0-950 GCA_038126655.1 Verrucomicrobiales bacterium | reverse complement strand
ATCTCGCCCCATTCGACAATGAAAGGTTCGAAGGGAGCCTCGGATGCGAGCGCTTCCCGGATTGCGCGATGCGCGTGCGCCGTGGAGGCCTCGAGGACGATCAGCAGGTTGAGGTCGGAGGCTCCGGGGTCGAATCCGCCGCGGACAGAGCTGCCGTAGAGGACGAGGGAATGGAGGTTCTCGCCCAACGCCTTCTCAAGCCGTGAGACGCATTGGGACAATTCGGATTGAAGATCCGCCGGAAGATGGCTTTTCGGTGTTTCCATGGATGTGGGTATTGATCCTTTGTTGACGGTCGGACTTTAGGGGGCGGCCGGTTGCGCGGCGATGATAATTGCCCGCTGGGATTGGAGGCGGACTTGAAGAGGCGACGGGGGCAGGATTCCGGACGGAAGGCCCAACCAGTCGGAATGCGATTGCCCGCCGCGGGCATCACTGTAGATTCCTGCCCATGCGAAAGCTGTTCATGGCTGGAATGGTCGAGGGACTGCTCTCAACGACCCACATTGCAGATGCGCTATCGAAGGGCAAATCCAACTCCAAAGGAAAGACGTCCGCTGCCGCCCCCAAGAAGAAGAAGACCCCGCCGCCATTCAAGTGGGTGAACAAACCCAAGGGCGAACTGCCGAAGGGCGTGTCGCACCAGACCTTTCGCAGCCCGTCGATGGACGTCGATGTCGGCTACTGCATCTACCTGCCGGCGGGATACAAGGCCGCCGATCAACAGTCGCAGCGGTATCCGGTGGTCTATTACCTGCACGGCGGCCGGCCGGGGAGCGAATTGAAGAGCGTCAAGCTGGCGAAGTATATCCACGAAGCGCAGGCGTCGGGCGAGATTGCCCCCACGATCTATGTCTTCGTGAATGGCGGGAGTGTGAGTCACTACGACATGCCGCAGATCGGCTCCTACGGGGAATGGGTGTTCGTGAAGGAACTGATCCCGCACATCG
>JAYPGD010000719.1:0-2032 GCA_038126655.1 Verrucomicrobiales bacterium | reverse complement strand
TCGCCCCGCGCTTCCGATAATTCGTTGCCTCGCAATGGGTCGCGGCGTAAAGGTTTCGCAGGTTACGAACCTCGACGACCAGTCAATCACCGCCTCCGCAGCCACGCAGAACCCACATCATGGACGAATCCGATTTCATCCCCGCCGCCAAGGCCGTCCTGAACATCGAGATCGAGGAACTGCAACGTCTTTCCGACCGCATCGACGATTCATTTCTCCGGGCGGTGAAGGTCCTGCAGACGGCGCTGAAAGCGCAGCGCAAGATCGTCGTCATCGGCGTCGGCAAATCGGAGAACATCGCCATCAAGATCGTGGCCACGCTCAACAGCACGGGGGCGACCGCGGTCACCCTGAGCTGCCAGAACGCCCTGCACGGGGACATCGGCGTGGTGGCCACGGGCGACGCCGTGCTCGCGCTGAGCTACAGCGGCGAAACCGCCGAATTGATCGACATTCTCCCGCATCTGAAACGCCGCGGCGGCGGCATGGTCGCCATGACCGGAAAACCGAAATCCGCCCTGGCCGCGGCCGCGGACGTCGTGTTGGACGTCAATGTCCGCTCCGAAGCCTGCCCCCTCAATCTCGCTCCGACCTCCAGCACGACCAACATGCTGGCCCTCGGCGACGCCCTGGCGATGGTGCTGCTCAAAGCCCGCGGCTTTGACGCCGAGGACTTCGCGGAACTGCACCCCGGCGGCAACCTCGGCAGGAAGCTGCTCACCCGAGTCACCGACATCATGCGCCAGGACGAACAACTCGCCATCCTGCGGCCGGAAAACTCGGTCGCCGACGCGTTGAACGCCATGAAACGCTGCAAGGCCGGCGCCGTCATCGCCACGGATGACGACGGAAAACTGGAGGGCATCTTCACCCACGGCGACTTCGTGCGCGGCTACCAGAACGACCGGAACATCGCCGACCATCCGGTCAGCGACTACATGACGCGCAGTCCGATCACCATCGAGGGAAGCCGCCTCGCGGCCGAAGCCGTGCGGGTCCTGGAGCAGAATCGCATCGACGAAATCGTCGTGGTCGACGACGAGGGCCGCGCCATCGGCCTGGTCGATGTCCAGGACCTGTCGCGCGAGCGAATTTTTTGATCCGCGGGCAGGTCAGGGAAAGAAACATGATTCAAGAACCAATTGCAATTCATTCGAACTTCGCCTCCGGAAACCCGCAAGCTTGGGACAACAGATGGATTCGGAGCGCCGAGCATTGCTTGGCATGGACTCCAGTCGCAAACCAGGGCCGAGCAATGCTCGGCGCTCCGGTCGCATGGTTTGCTTACGCCTTCGCCGCCGCGCAGGCGTTTCTCATGTTTGCCATCGTCATCGCTCTGGCATTCGCAGGACAACTTTCCGCTGCGACTGCATCGCGCCCCAACGTCGTCTTCATCCTGGTCGACGACCAGGGTTACTACGATCTCGGCTGCTACGGCGCCACCGAGGTCAAGACGCCGCGCATCGACGCCATGGCCAAGGAAGGCGTCCGCTTCACCGACTACTACGCGGCGGCGCCGATCTGCAGTCCGTCCCGCGCGGGCCTGTTGACCGGTTGTTACCCACGACGGGTGGGCAATCACATCTGGGTGCATCGCGCGGATTCCAACACCGGCATCCACCCCGACGAATTGACGCTCGCGGAACTCTTCAAGGACAACGGCTACGCCACGGCCTGCATCGGCAAGTGGCACCTCGGTTTTCACGAGCCCTCCCTGCCGCACAACCAGGGCTTCGACCACTACTTCGGCCTGCTGCACAATCTTGACCCGGTCGAAGTCGTCTACTTCGAGGACCAGGGCGGCGTGCCGTTGATCCGCAACGGCAAGGAGGTCAAACGCCCGGCCGACCCCGCGGAATTGACGCGCCTCTATACCGACGAGGCGATCGGCTTCATGGAGAAGAACAAGGACCGACCCTTCTTTCTCTATCTGCCCCACACCATGCTCCACAACCCGCTGGGCGTGAGCGAGGAGTTCAAGGGCAGTTCCGAGTGGGACGTTTACGGCGACGCCATCCAGGAGATGGACCAT
>JAYPGD010000718.1:0-2042 GCA_038126655.1 Verrucomicrobiales bacterium | reverse complement strand
GAACATCGAGGCCTTCGTGCTCGACGAGGCCGACCGCATGCTGGACATGGGGTTCATTCACGATGTCCGCAAGGTCATCGCGAAACTGCCCGATCGGCGGCATTCGCTGTTCTTCTCCGCCACCCTGTCCCCGGAGATCGTCAAGCTGGCGAACTCGTTGCTGACCAATCCGGTCCGCGTGACGATCGCCCCAAAGGAGCCGACCGTTGACCGGATCGAGCAGCGGATCATGTTCGTGGACAAGAACATCAAGGACACCCTGCTGGTGTCCATGATGCGCGATGAGCGACTCGACAAGGTGATCGTCTTCACGCAGCAGAAGCACATGGCCAACCGTGTCGCGGACAAGTTGACCAAGGCCGGCATCACCGCCTCGGCGATTCATGGCAACAAGAGTCAGGGCGCCCGGACGCGCGCCTTGGAGGGCTTTCGCGCCGGAGAGGTGAAGGCCCTGGTGGCGACTGATATCGCCGCGCGCGGCATCGATATCGACGGCGTCACCCACGTGATCAATTACCAGTTGCCCGCCGAGCCTGAGACCTACGTGCATCGCATCGGCCGGACGGCGCGCGCCGGAGCCGATGGCGACGCTGTTTCGTTCTGTTGCGCCAGCGAGCGCGATCAGTTGCGCGATATCGAGCGCCTGATTCGCAAGGAAATTCCGGTCGACTTCGATCATCCCCATCACTCGGAATTTGCCCGGACCGCGACGGGCGCCGATGCGCGTCCGGCCCCCAAGGGGCGTCGCGGAGGAGGCGGAGGCGGAGGTCAACGCAATGGCGGCGGCGGAGGCGGCGGCAAGGGACGGAGCAAGAAAAAGAAGTCGACCTCGCCCTACGAAGCCAACATTGCTTCGATGCCGGCGAACATGCGGAATCGCCTTCGGCAGCCGCGGCCAAGGCCGGCGCGTTGAGTGACAGTCTGGAAGAATACTTCCTTCGGGCTTAGAGGGCGTGGCCCTTATGAGGAGGCGCCTGCCAGCGACTGCAGGGGGCGCCGAACAGCCCAATCGGCCGTTCCCGCATGCTCTTGATTCAAACCTACGCAATCAAGTCTTCCACCACGCGCCCGTGGACATCGGTGAGCCGGAAGTCCCGGCCGCCCATGCGATAAGTGAGTCGGGTGTGATCGAATCCGAGGAGGCGCAGCATGGTCGCGTGGAGGTCGTGGAAGTGGACCTTGCCCTCGACGGCGTAGAATCCGTATTCGTCGGTCTGCCCGTATTGGATGCCGGGTTTGAATCCGCCGCCGGCGAAGAGAAAGCTGAAGCCGTGGGGATTGTGATCGCGGCCGGAGCCCTGTGAGACCGGCGTGCGGCCGAATTCCCCGCCGATCACGACCATCGTGTCTTCGAGCAGGCCGCGTTGCTTCAGGTCCCTGATCAGGCCGGCGATGGGACGGTCGATCTCTCCGGCGCGGTTGCCGTGGCCTTTCTTGATATTGCCGTGATCGTCCCAATACCGGTGTGTGATCTGGACAAAACGCACGCCCGCCTCGCTGTAGCGGCGGGCCAGCACGCAGGATTCCGCGAAGGACTTCGACTTCGCTGCGTCCATGCCGTAGAGGCTTCGGATGTGATCGGGTTCCCGGGTCAGGTCCTGAACCCGCGGGACTTCCATCTGCATTTGGAAGGCGAGTTCGAAGGACTCGATGCGCGACTCCAGTTCGGCGTCGGGTCGGGTGAGCGCGTCGCGATTGAGCTGGTTGAGAAAATCGAGTTCGAGGCGCTGGCGTTTCATCGGAACGCGGGTGTTCTCGAGGAAGGGCACCTGAGGCTTGCCGCCCGTGCGGCGAATGGTCGTGCCCTGATAGCGGGCGGGCAGGAAGGCGCTGGACCAGGCGTTGGCGCCGCCGTGGCCGCTGGTTGGGTCGACGGTGATGAAGCCGGGGAGGTCGCTGTTCTCCGTGCCGAGGCCGTAGTTGATCCAGGAGCCGGCGGAGGGGCGGACAAACGTGTCGGAGCCGGTGTGCAGTTCCAGCAGCGCGCCGCCGTGGCGGGAATTGCTGCAGTGCATGGAGCGCACGAGGCAGAGTTCGTCCAT
>JAYPGD010000717.1:700-2065 GCA_038126655.1 Verrucomicrobiales bacterium | reverse complement strand
GGCCTTCAGTTCCGGGACGATGTTCTCCGGTTTGATCAGTTCGCCGAGCGTCATATGCAAGAAATCGGTAAAAAGAAATTCAGTGTGATTCCGGGGCTTCGGGCCGGAAATAAAAGCGGGAACAGAACCACATCGCCGGGGCTTTGACAACGGAAACTCCCCGAAAAATTGAGGGGGGCTCAACTGCCCGGTTTGACCGCCGGGACATCCCGCAAGTCCTCGGGAAGATTCCCGGGATCAAATGTCTCCACTTCGACCCCGGCCAGGCGTTCGATGGGAACGCCGGGATCGAAGGCGCCATTGGAGCGGTCGATGACCACGCCGACACCGGCGACATCGCCTCCGTGTTCCCTGACGATGTCGAGGGTTTCGCGCACGCGGCCGCCCTGGGTGATGACGTCCTCGACGACGAGAATCTTCTCGCCCGGGGCGATCTTGAACCCGCGGCGCAGCGCTAGGCCCCCGTCGACCTTTTCGACAAACAGGAACCTGAGTCCGAGTTGACGGGCGGTTTCCTGGCCGATGACAAGTCCGCCCATGGCCGGGGAGACGACGGTCGTCGCTCCCAGATGGCGGAGTTTGTCGGCCATCGCCCCGCCGAGGCGTTCCACGGCGGGCATCTGTTGGAACGCGAGGGCGCACTGAAAGAACTGACGGCTGCGCAGTCCGCTGCGCAGGATGAAATGGCCCTCCAGGAGGGCGCCGGATGCGCGAAAGTGGTCTAAGACTTCGTCCTGTGTCATCGGCGCATCAAACAGGACGCCGGCCGAGGTGACAAGCGCAGGGTGTCAACCGAGGCACTTCTTCATGTAATCGATGCTTCGGGTCGCGATGGCTTCGGCCCCTTCCTCGAACTTGAAGACCTCCACTGACACATACCCGTCGTAGCCGACTTCCTTCAAAGCGGCGAAAATGGGGACGAAGTCAACGTCGCCGAAGCCCGGGCCCTTGAGGTTTTCATCATTGGCGTGGAAGTAGGCGAAGCGGGGGTGGGAGGCGCGGATGATTTCCGGGATCGACTTCTCCTCGGAACTCATGGCCTTGCAATCGATGATGATCTTGAAGGCGTCGCTGTTGAACTGGTCGACGAACTCGATGGCCTGCTCGGCGGTGTTGATGAAGTTGGTCTCACTGGGGGCGAGAGGCTCAAAGCAGATGACCACGCCGGTCTCCTCGGCGCGTTTGACCGAGGCCTTGAAAGCTTCGGTGGCGCGCTCCCAGCCCTGTTCAAAGCTGACCCCGTCCTCCAGGTTGCGCTGATAGGGGGATCCGACGACGATGCGCTTGCCTCCAATGTCGTGGCAGAAGTTCACGAGTTCGACCAGGTAGTCCGATGTCTTCCGGCGCACGGCCTCGTCATCGATG
>JAYPGD010000717.1:0-690 GCA_038126655.1 Verrucomicrobiales bacterium | reverse complement strand
CCTCGTCCTCGACGGTCAGCTCCAGGCCTTCTGTTTTTACGAGGACCCAGTGGATCCCGGAAATCTCTATGCCGACTACGGCGGCGGCGGCGCGGATCTCGCCGCGTTGCTCGGGGGTGATCCTGGTGACGTCGTTGTTGACTGTGAAGGGCGCGATTTCGATGCCGTCATAGCCGGCTTTCTTGGCGAACGCCATCGATTCCTTCATGTCCCAACCGTCGAAAATCTCGTTGCAGATGCCGAATTTGATCATGACGGATTGTTCCCAGCTGACGGGAGCGCTGTCGAGATTGGAATGGAGCGGGGGGATTTTCGGCGAGCCGTCGGAAATGGGCGGCCCGAGTCGCGCCGAAATGATGAAACACCCGACTGACCGGCGGGTTCAGCCCTTGGGCTGAGGCGCGGACTCGGGACGGGCGCGGGGTTGGGGGATCCTGGGGAGTTCGGGCGCGGCATTGGTCGTGGAACTGCGCGCTGGCAAGGGGGTGTTTGTGCTTACGGCGGCGGGTTCCGGAGTTGCCGTCGGCGCCTTGGCGGCATCCTTGTCCACAGCCTCCGGCGAAGTTGTCTCCGCATCGCTGTCGGCCGGTTTGGCTTCAGTATCTGGTTTGGCTTCCGGTTCTGGCTCCGGTTCTGGAGCGGGCGGTTCTTCGACCTTCAATTCCTCGGGCATGATGACGAGGGTGATGC
>JAYPGD010000716.1:0-2065 GCA_038126655.1 Verrucomicrobiales bacterium | reverse complement strand
CGCGCTCGCGCTCGGTTGGTATCGGCAGGCCGCGGCAAAGGGCGACGCCTTTGCGCAGAAGGCCGTCGGCGTTTGTTTCGAACAGGGACGCGGCGTCAAGGCGGATCGGGTCGAGGCCTGCGCCTGGTATCTGCTGTCCGCCAGCCGGAACAATCCCGACGCCGACAAGCTCCTCAAGAATCTTGCCCCCGGTCTGAAACCGGAGGAGGTCGGAAAAGCGCAGAAACGCGCCCAGGCATTGTCGGCCCGGATCTACCAGGCTCCGCTCGGCGCCAACACGTCAGCCAAACCGCCCAAGAAAGGTCCGGCCAAGGATTTCCTGGAGTAACGCCCGCCCTACTTCTCCACGTCGAACTCGCCCTTCTTCAGCCGCTCGAAGTAGCTTTTCGTCTCCGCCTTCAACTTCGGAAACAGGAGCCAGACCGCCAGCAGGTTGGGAATGACCATCAGGCCGAACATGATGTCGGAGAAATCCAGGACCGGCCCCAGCTTCCACATCGCGCCCACCACGGCCAGGGAACAGAACACGATCTTGTAGGGCAGGATGCCGCGATCCCCGAACAGGTAGTCAATCGCCCGCTCCCCGTAGTAGGACCAGCTCAAAAGCGTCGAGTAAGCGAACAGGAACACCGCAATCGGAATGAAATACGTTCCGAATCCCGGGAGCACTTTGTCAAAGGCCAGGGAGGTGAGCAGCACGCCCTTGATGCTCGCCGCCGTGCCGGTCATTTTGTGATCCACCATCCACTCGCCGGACAACAGGATCACCATCGCGGTCAGCGAACAGATGATGACCGTGTCCACGAAGGGCTCCAGCAGGGCCACCACGCCCTCGCGCACCGGCTCCTTGGTCGCCGCGGCCGAATGCGCGATCGGAGCCGAACCGATGCCCGCCTCATTGGAAAAACAGGCGCGTTTGACGCCCTGCGTGACCACCTCGCGCACCACCACGCCGGCAAAACCGCCCGCCGCGGCCGTGCCCGCAAAGGCGTCATGAAAGATCTGCGAGATCACGCCCGGAATCTGATCGAGGCGCATGAAGATCACGATGATGGCGCCGATGAAATAGATGCCCGCCATGAAGGGCACCAACTTGGAGGTGACCTGCCCGATGCGCCGGATGCCGCCGATCAGCACCAGCGCGGTCAGGATCATGATCGTGACGCCCGTCGCCCAGGTGGGCACCTTGAAATTGTATTCCAGGATCGTGGCGACCTGGTTGGTCTGGAACATGTTCGCCGCGCCCGCCGTCGCAAACACGCAGCAGATCGCAAAGAAGACCGCCATCGGCTTGAAGGCCGGCCCCAAGCCCCGCTCGATGTAATACATCGGACCGCCATGCACGATCCCCTGGTCGTCCACCCGCCGATACATCAAGGACAAGGTGCACTCGGAATACTTGGTCACCATGCCCAGCAACCCGACCAACACCATCCAGAACACCGCTCCCGGCCCGCCCGCGCCGATGGCGACCGCGACGCCCGCGATGTTGCCCAGCCCCACCGTCGCCGCCAGGGCCGTGCACAATGCCTGGAAGTGCGAAATCTCGCCCGGATCATCCGGATGATCGTATTTTCCCTGGATGACGGCCAACGCGTGCCGGAATCCGCGGAACTGGACAAAGCCCAACAAAACACTCAACGCCAGGCCGGTGCCGACCAGGATGACGGCCAGCGGAATGCCCCAGACCCAGCCCACGCACTTGGAAAGAAAGGCCTCGATCGCCGCCGCCGCCCCGCCCGCGTCTCCGCCCGCCTGCGCCATCATTGGAAGTAAGGATTGTGTCATCTGCATGCCAGCGCGGGATTATGGAGGCCCGTCCCCAGCAAGAAAGCCAAAATCCCGAAACCCTTGGGACCATTCGTTTCCGCATTGGGTGAACGCACAAGCCGCCAAGAAAACGAAACACACCATCCATCTGGAGCCAATTGCTTCAAAGATGCAGCGTCGGCTGTGTCAGCCGAATAGCAGAACGAGCATGCGACAATAATCGACTGCTCTCACAGAGAGCACGCTGCACCTGCTTCTTGTTCACGGCCCAACCGTGCTCCTGTAATTTGCGGGC
>JAYPGD010000715.1:0-2074 GCA_038126655.1 Verrucomicrobiales bacterium | reverse complement strand
ACAGGACCAAGGGTTACGTCGGCAGCGTTGAAGCCAGCGACGCCATGGTCAAAGCGGCCAATGTCAATCTGACCAAGTCGGTCCCGATTGGCGGCGGATTCATCACCGTCCTCGTCAAGGGCGACGTCGGCAGCGTCAAGGCGGCCGTGGACGCCGGTTCTTCGGCGGCGGACAAGGTGGGCGAACTCGTCAGTTCGCACATCATCGCGCGTCCGCACGAGGATCTGCTGAAGGCGTTCGTGGACGCTCCCAAGGCCAAGAAGTAAGGCGACGGGAACAGCACTCAACTCAAAGACTCTCTCAACACTCAACTCCTGAAAAACTATGGCTCAAGAAGCATTGGGAATGATTGAAACGAAGGGTTTCTGCGCGCTGCTCGAAGCATGCGACGCGGCCCTCAAATCCGCCAACGTGACGCTGACCGGCTGGGAAAAGATCGGCAGCGGTCTGGTCACCGGATTCTTCCGCGGTGATGTCGCCGCCGTGAAGGCTGCGGTCGACGCCGGCGCCGACGCCGCCTCGCAGGTGGGCGAAGTCGTCAGCGTGCAGGTGATCCCGCGTCCCCACGAGGATCTCGCCGGTCTCGGCAAGTGGTTGACGTGAATTCGGAATGGGGAATGCGGATCGCGGAATGATAACCGCGTCCGTCGCCTCCCCTGAAATTACTCCGCATTCCGAATTCCGCAATCCGCATTGGAACGATTCCGCACTCATGAAGATTCTCATCGCCAACATCGGCTCCACGTCGCTGAAGTATCGCTTGTTCGACTTCGGCAGCGGGGAGGCTGAGATACTGACGGAGGGCGGCTTCGAGCGGGTGACGGATTACGCCGCGACGATCGAGGAGTGCCTGGCCGAACTGAAGGACGGCGGCTTCATCGCGGGCGAAGCGGATTTGGCGGCGGTCGGATTCAAGACCGTGCTGGCCAAGGATGTCAGCGGTTGCGTGGAACTGGACGACGAAGTTCTGGCCGCGATGGAGGCCTACAACGTCGTCGCTCCCGCGCACAACCCGCCTTACATCGGAGGCATCCGTCAGTTCCGCGAGAAGATGCCCAACACGCCGATGGTCGGCCTGTTCGAGACGGCGTTCTATCAGTTCAGCGCCCCGGCGTCGCAACGCTACGCCGTGCCGCAGGAATGGTTCGAACTGGGGGTTCGCCGACTGGGCTTCCACGGCGCCAGCCACAAGTTCATCGCCGAGCGTTCGGCGGAACTGCTCGGTCGCGAGGACGTGGCCGAACGCGCCAGGCGGTTGTATGTCGACGGCGGCGCGACCGCAATTGACGGCCCGGACCTGCGGGTCGTGTCCTGTCACATGGGCGGCAGTTCCTCCATCACCGGCATCCGCAACGGGGCGGCGATCGGCAACAGCATGGGCCTCAGCCCGCAATCGGGCCTGCCGATGAACAATCGCGTTGGCGATCTGGATTCCATGGCGATTCCCTTCGTCATGAAGCAACTCGGCATCAGCGCGGACGAAGCTGTGAACCAGATGTGCTCGGACGGCGGCCTGAAAGGCATCTCCGGAGTGAGCAACGATCTGCGGGACATTGCGGATGCGGCTGAGGGAGGCAACGAACGCGCTCAGTTGGCTTTGGATTGCCTGGCTCACTCGGCGAGGCATTGGGTCGGAGCCTTTCAACTGGATTTGAACGGACTCGACGCCCTGGTCTTCACCGCCGGAATTGGCGAGAACCGGGCAGCCATCCGCTCGGCCATCTGCGCCAATCTGGAAAACCTCGGCATCGTTTTGGACGAGGATTTGAACAACGCCGCGCAGGCGACCGAAGCCGTCATCAGCAAGGCCGACTCCCCGGTCAAGGTGATGGTGATCCCGACCAATGAGGAACTCGTCGTCGCCCGCGAAGTGAAACGCTGCCTCGAGAAGACCGCGAAGAAATGAATTGAGCCGCAAAAAGGCTCAGAAGACGCAAAAAGAATTACGCGACACGAATTCCCGACTCTCAACTCAAGAACACTCTCAACACTCACCTGATTTCAAACCCTCAACTGACAAAAAGTTATGGCACAGCAAGCAATTGGATTCATTGAAACGAAGGGCCTGGTCTCG
>JAYPGD010000714.1:0-2081 GCA_038126655.1 Verrucomicrobiales bacterium | reverse complement strand
TGCTGATGGCGGTCTTGTAGATGAACCCGAGCAGGGGCCACTTGCCGCCGTCCATGGGCTCCGAGTAGGCGCTCATCTGCGCCTCGGGCAGGTTGGCCAGGATGGCGCCGAAGCCGATCGGCACCAGCAGCAGCGGCTCGAAGTTGTGTTTGACGGCCAGGTAGATGAGCGTCCCGCCCACGGCAAACATGACAAAATTCTGCCAGCCCAGTTCCGTGAAGCCGACGCTGCCGATCAGTTGTTGGAGAATGTCCATGGAATTATGCTTGGATCGTCAGGATGGGCTTGCCCTTGGAGACGGTGGCGCCGATGGCGGCGTCGACGCTGGCGACCGTGCCGCCGGCGGGGGCCTTCACATCGTGCTTGGCCTTCATGGCCTCGACCGCCGCAACGACCTGGCCCTTGCTCACGGTGTCGCCGGCCTTCACCATGATGTCGACGAGCTCGACATTGCCGTCGAACGGGGAGAACACGCCGACGGTCTGTCCGCCGCCCGCGGGAGCGGCGGCGCCCGGGGCGGCCGGAGCCGCGCCGCCGGCCGGGGCGTCGATGGTGATCCTGAAGTTGCGGGTCCGGCCGTCCTCCTCCACCGAGCAGGTGGTCGTGACCGAGCCGCTGAAGGCCGCGGCGACCGCCTCGTCCTTGGGCTCCTCCTTCAACGGGATGTTGATCCTCGGATTGCCCTTCAGCAGGCGGATGCCCTCGTTCAAATCCATGTTCTTGCCGGGCACGATGGCCGCGGCGGTGAGGAAGATGTTCTCCTCGGTCAATTCCAGGTCGCGCTCCTTCAGCGCCTCCTCGGCCTGGGCGATGGAATCCGGCGCGGCCTCCAAGGGGTCGCCATCGAATGGGTCCAGCTCCAACTGTTCCGCGGCGACCTTCACGACCTCGGGGTCCGGCGCGAGCGGCGGGCGGCCGAAGTAACCGAGGACGGACTTGCCGTAGCCGGCGTCGATCTTCTTCCAGCGGCCGTGCAGGACGTTGTTGAAGGCCTGCAGCCAGTATTGCTGGCTGCCGGGGGTGACGCTGGACCAGGCGCCGCCGGCCTTCACCACGACGGGAAATTCCTCCAGCACGGCGCCGTATTTGTCGAGGATGCCGGCCTCCGCCATCATGTGGACGTTGGGCCCGATCGCGCCGCCCGGCATGGGGAACCCGACCACGCGGGCGTCGGGCGTGGTGGTGACCGGGTTGAACTTGTAGTCCTTCAGCCCCTCGGTCAGGAGCGCCTCGATCTCCGGCATCGCGGCGGGATCGATGTCCAGTTCGTAGTCCGTGTTCTTGAGCGCGTGCGTCATGGAACGGACATCGGGCTGCACGGTGCCGCTGGCCATGGGGCGGACGGAAAGGTCAATCCGGTCCACGCCGCCTTCAATGCCGGCCTTGTAGCAGGTGACGGCCATGGAGGCGGTGTCATGCGTGTGCAGGGAAAGGGGAATCTCCGGCGGGAGGATCTTCTTCAGGCCCTTGGCGGTCTCATAACAGGTCGTGGGATCGGTCGTGCCGGAGGCGTCCTTCATGCAGACCGAATCGAAATGCACGCCGGTCTTCATGAAACGACGGATCACATCGATGTAGAACTCCGCAGTGTGGACCTGGTCGGACTCGAAGGGCAGTCCCATCAACGCGACGCAGACCTGGTGGTGCATGCCGGCGTCGACGATCGGTTGGCCGGTCTTGGCCAGGTTGTCGACGTCGTTCATGAAGTCGAAGTTGCGATCGATCGTGGTGCCGTGCTTCTTCATGAGCCTGGCCTGGAGGCCGAGCGCCTTGAGTCCCTGCGTGGTGAGCGTCACGCCGGAGACGGAGCGGGTCAGGATCTGCAGATCGACGTCCGGGCCCACCTTCTCGCGCACGGTGGACATGCACTCAAAGGGATTCTCGCCACAGTAGAAATAGGGGGCCTGAAAACGCGCGCCGCCGCCGAATTCGAAATGGCGGATGCCCGCGGCGGCGGCGGCCTCCATCGCCGGGAGGATGTCGTTCAGGCGCGCCTTGCCGCCGAACAGGCTCTGCAGCCCGTCGCGAAACGGCGTGAACATGACGTTGATCTGTTTCTTGCTCATGATGTCTGGTCGGAA
>JAYPGD010000713.1:0-2091 GCA_038126655.1 Verrucomicrobiales bacterium | reverse complement strand
GATCTGTTCGATCCCAAGCCGACCCTGGAGAAGATGGCCGGCAAGACCTTCGGCGGCCGATTGGATGAGATCGGCAACCAGGGCACGAACGACATCGGCGCGCTGATGGGCACGCCCTTCAAGTTTGCCCGCCATGGTCAGTCGGGGACCTGGATGTCCGACGCCATGCCGCATTTGTCCACCGTCGCGGACGAGCTTTGCTTCATGCACTCGATGTGGACGGACCATCCGAACCACGATAACGCGCTCTACAAGATCCACACCGGCCGACTGTTCATGGGCTATCCCTCGCTCGGTTCCTGGGCGGTTTATGGACTGGGTTCCGAGAATCAGAATCTGCCGGCCTACGTGGTGTTGGACGACCCCAAGGGGCTGCCAAAGAATGGCGTGCGCAACTGGACCTCCGCGTTTCTGCCGCCGCTTTATCAGGGGACGCGCTTCCGCACGAAGGGCACGCCGATCCTGAACCTGACGCCGGAGTATGAACAGCCCTCGGCGGTGTCCAAGGCCGCCCGCGAACTGCTGGTCGACATGGATCACCGGCATCGCGACAAGCGTCCCGGTTACCTGGAACTCGACGCCCGGATCGATTCCTACAGCCTGGCCGCGCGCATGCAGCTCTACGCCGACGACGTGCTGGATCTGGCGAAGGAGAACGAGGTAACCAAGCGCGACTACGGCATCGGCGGCCGATACACCGACTCCTACGGCAAGCGTTGTCTGCTGGCGCGGCGGTTGGTCGAACGCGGGGTGCGCTTCGTGCAGATTTTCCTGGAGGATCAACCTTGGGACAATCATTCGAATCTTGAGGGCACGTTGCTGTCCGCCAGCGCGCGCACCGATCAGCCGGTGGCGGCCTTGATCCGGGATCTGAAACAGCGCGGGCTGTTGGAAGACACCCTGATCGTCTGGGGCGGGGAGTTCGGTCGCACGCCCACCTCGCAACGCATGGGCACGACTTACACCGGTCGCGACCACAACATGCAGGCCTTCAGCTCATGGATGGCCGGCGGCGGCATGAAGCCCGGCTTCCGCATCGGCGAGACTGACGAGATCGGCCACAAGGTCGTGGAGGATCCGATCAGCGTGCACGACTTTCACGCCACGATCCTGCATTCGCTGGGGCTCGACGCCATGCGCACCACCTTCAAACGCAGCGGGCTGCACGAGAAGATCACCGGTGTCGCCGAGGCAAGGGTGGTGGATGAGGTGTTCGCTTAGAGGGGGCGAAACCAGCTCCGGAGGAGCGGTCCGATCGTAGCCGGTCGGTGGAAGGCGCGATGCGCCTGGAACCACCGGATCAGGCAACCCAACGAATTCGAGCTTCGGCAGGGGCGGTGAGAAGCGTAAGCCGGTTTCGGGGGGGGCAGGCCTTGAACATGGTTGAGCCAGAGATCCAGGAGCGCCATTCGGAGCGCGTGGTTTCTATTTGCAGGCTCGGCGGTTCAGATTGTCCAGTGACCATTCGGTCGCCGCGCCGATAAACCTGGAAGAGCACTGTCAGTCGCAGTTTTGAACCTTGTTGACTACAGCTTGGAATAGATCTCCTTCGCCCCGTTTGTTCGCGATGTGGGAAGCGGTTTGGAGGTTGATGTTCTTCGGTGACGGGTCGGCTCCACGCTGAAGCAGGAGCTCGCAGATTGTCCAGTCGCTGCAAAGGACGGAATACATCAAGGCTGTGAATCCGCGGGACTGCTGTAGGTTTATGTCAGCGCCTGCATTCAGTAGGGTTTCGACCAGTTCCTGGTTGCGTGTCATGACCGAGGCGCAAAGTGGGGGATTGTGAACGCTGTTGTGGCCGTTCACACAGGCTCCATTCTTCAAGAGGCGTGCGATCAGATCGAGGTTTGGAGTCGCGCGATCAATGGCGGAGCCCAGTGCGTCGCAGCCGTTCTCGGTTGCCAGGGTGAGATCCGCGAGTGCTTCCAAGAGGAATTCAACGGTTTCGAAACGGTCGTTCGAAATCGCCAGGATTATCGGAGTGTAACCGCATTTAGTCGTTGCATTGAGATCGCCGCCGTGCGCGATCAGCAGCTTCACGATGTCCAAACATCCAGCCTCGGCCGCGTAGTGCAACGGCGTCTTACCGCG
>JAYPGD010000712.1:0-2115 GCA_038126655.1 Verrucomicrobiales bacterium | reverse complement strand
TTCCAAACCCGCCCCGATCGATCCGAGCAAGAGCGTCGTCAGCGACAATCCGGCCATGGCTCCTGTCGAGTATGGTGCCGCCTGGGCCAAGGGAAAGAAGTCCTCCGAGGCCAAACTCGCGATTGCCGAGTTTGAAAAGGCGATCCAGATGTTCGAAGCCGCCGAAAGCCGAAAGCCGGCCAATCTCGACGAACTTCTCAAGACCGGCTACCTCACCCGGATGCCCAAGACGCCCTACGGCATGAAGTTCACCTACGACGCCGGGACCGGAAAAGTCGATGCCGTGATGGCCAAATAACGCCCCTTACCCCCCCTTAACCTCCCGCCGACGCCGCCGCGCCGCCGCATTCATCCCCGACAACGCCATGACAATGCAGTCCCTGATCACCCGCCGGCCGCGCGGTCGCGCAATGCTATTTTTCTGTGCCGTCCTCGGCGTCGCCCTCATCGTCGAGGCCGCCCCGCAATCCAGGTCCGGCAAACGCGGGCGCCGCGGCGGCGGGCATTCCGCACATAAACAGTTCTCCCCGGGGGGATCGCGCGAGTTTGTCTCCCTGGCGACCAGGGCCTTCAGCTGGTCCAAGTCGGAGCAGACCAGCGTCCTCCCCCCCTCCGCGGAAAAGGTCGCCGATTTCTTCGGCCTGAGGCCCTTCCGGGCCGAGCAGTTCCGCCTCCGCGCCCGGCAACCGAACGCCTCAACCAACCTCTACGCGCAGGCCGGCATGGCATTCCTGTCCGCGCTGGATTCCAAGCAGCGGGACAAACTCAAAGGCATCGCCGCTGATCAGGAAAAGGCCTTCCCCCAGCACGCCGCCCTGCATTCTCAAATACTCGAGCAACTTCAACGCGGTCGCGTGAATTTTGCGGACCAGGAAAAGGAGGTCATCCGCCTGACGACCGAGCGCCGCCGGGCCGAAGGCGCGATCGCCCTGGCGCAGGCCCGAGGCTTCCGCTCCCTGTCCCTCACCATGAGCCGCGAACAGATGGACTACCTCGTCAACTTCCGCCGCGGCCTGACCGCCAAGCCCTTCGTCGCCTACGGCGCCGCCGAAGCCGCGGACCTGACCGCCAGCCTGAAATTGCTGCCCAAGGAATCCCGCCTGCGCCTGTTGGAGACCGCGGAGGAGGCCTTCAACTGGATGACCGGAAACCTCGCCGCCAACCTCGCCTTGGAGACGGCCGACATCGCCCCGTTCTTCCAGGAGTCGGCAAGCATGGTCGGCGATCCCCAACCCGCAACCCCGCCCAAGGACGGCGGCATGAGCAAATACGGCAAGGGCAAGACCGGCAATCCCTTCGAAGGACTCGCCGGCATGCTCGACTGGCGCCAACGCCGCGCCGTCCGCAGTTTGATGGAGGAGGAGAAACCCCTGTTCGCCAGGTTCATCGCCGATCGGAAACTGTTGGTGGCGGAACTCTACAAACTCCGAACCGGCGAAAGCATGAATCCGAATGCCATCTCCGCCCTGGCAAACCGCCTCGGGGAAACCGAGGGCAAGATCGTCCTGCTGCAGGCCAAGACCTTCGGCTACCTGGACAACGTGTTCCGCCCGGACCAGATGGCGCGGGTCAGGCTCCCGAAGAAGGCCGCCGGGCCGCAGACTCCAAGCCCGCGCGTGGCAACGAAGTAGGATATGAAACACTATCTCGGCATCGACGTCGGCGGCACGACCACGACGATCACCATCGGCGACGAATCGCGGGAGGTCCTGCGCATCGGCGACCAGTTTCCCACGCGCTCGCCGGAAGGCCCCGAGGCGACCGTTCTGGCCATGGTGGAAAACGCCGTCGCCATCGCTGAATCGATCGGTTCGTCCATCGCCAACATTCATTCCGTGGGCCTGGCGACGCCCGGCCCCGCATCCTTCGATGGCGTCCTCCACAAGACGCCGAATCTGAATCCGGAGCTCTGGGATCAGTTTCCCATCCGCGCCCGGTTGGAAGAGGAACTCCGGAGCAGGAACCCCGAAATCTCCGTGCATTACCTCGGCGACGGCCAGGCCGCGGCCTTCGGCGAATACGTCATCCGCAGCGGCGCCGTCCGGTGGAATGAAATCCAATTGAAAGAGGGCGACGACGACCGGCTCACCACGCTGCTGATGGCCGTGGTCGGCA
>JAYPGD010000711.1:0-2143 GCA_038126655.1 Verrucomicrobiales bacterium | reverse complement strand
CCGAATCTGAGGCCGCATTCGATGAACAAGGTGGTTGAGGATGTGGTGGAGTTGCTGGGGCCGGAGATCGAGAACCGCGGGATCGAGATCCGGGAGAAATTGCGTCGTCGGTTGCCGAACGCGCGGATGGATGCGGAGCAGATGAAGCAGGTGCTGGTGAACCTGGTGAAGAACGCGATCCAGGCGATGACCAACGGCGGTGAATTGAGTCTGCAGACCGGAACGGCAAAGGACGGCGTCTGGCTCACGGTGTCGGACACGGGCGGGGGGATTGACGACGAGAAGTTGAAGCGCATTTTTGATCCGTATTATACGACGAAGAAGAAAGGGACGGGTCTGGGGTTGATGATTGTGAATCGGATTGTGCGGGATCACAACGGGTTGATCGATGTGAGCAGCCACACGGGGCGGGGGGCGACGTTTCGGATCTGGATTCCCTTGCGCGAACCCCAGCCGCGGATGATCGCGGCCGGGGCGGAGGCCGATTGAATGAACGGGGACGAACCTGCGATGGATTTGGAATGCTGAACGACCGGGAGATGGGATGATCATGGAAAATGCGACGATACTGATTGCGGATGACGAGAAGACGACGCGCGAGGGATTGCGCGCGGCGTTGGAGGATCGTTATGACGTCTATGTGGCCGAGGACGCGGACGTGGCGTTGGAGTTGTTGGCGAAGGAGCGGTTTGACGTGTTGTTGACCGATCTCCGGATGCCGGGCGACGACGGCATGAAACTGATCGCGCGCGCGAAGGCGTTGAGTCACCCGCCGATCTGCATCCTCATGACGGCCTATGGCTCCGAGGAGGTGGCGGTGGAGGCCATGAAGAAGGGCGCGGACGACTACATCGCCAAGGGGCGGTTGCAGATCGATGAGCTGGAGCTGCGGATTGCGCGGGCCTTGAAGCGTCGCAATCTGGAATCCGAGAACGAGACGCTGCACAAGCAGTTGGACAAGAAGTTCGGCATGGAGAACGTGGTGGGCGAATCGCCGGCGATGCAGGAGGTCTTCGACATCGTGCAGCAGGTGGCGCCGACGAAGGCGACCACCTTGATCCTGGGGGAAAGCGGCACGGGCAAGGAGATGATCGCGAAGGCCATTCACCAGTTGAGTCCGCGCAAGGGGAAGGCGATGGTCACGGTGCATCCTGCGGGTTTGTCGGCGACGTTGTTGGAGAGCGAGTTGTTCGGCCATGAGAAAGGCTCCTTCACCGGAGCGACGGAACGCCGCATCGGGCGCATCGAGCAGGCGGAGGGTGGCACACTGTTCCTGGACGAGATCGGGGAGATTGACGCGTCAACACAGATCAAGCTGCTGCGATTCCTGGGGGAGCGGACCTTTGAGCGGGTCGGCTCAAACAAGACGATTTCGGCCGATGTCAGACTGGTGGCGGCGACGAACAAGGACCTGGCCCAGATGGTCAAGGACGGCGATTTTCGGGAGGATCTTTACTTCCGGTTGAAGGTGGTGGAGGTGCGTCTGCCGAAACTTCGGGACCGCGGCAGTGATATTACTCTGTTGGCGCAGGCTTTTCTGAAGGAATTTGCCGATGAGAACGGGAAGCCGGTCGAGGACTTCAGGCCCGAGGCGTTGGAGGCGTTGCTGGGCTACGACTGGCCCGGCAATGTCCGGGAGCTGCGGACGGCGATCGAGCATGCGGTTGTTTTCTGTCGCGGGAATTCGATCAGTATGCGAGACCTCCCCGCCAACATCCGCGAAACCGCGGGCGACCTGGGGGTCGGCGGCGGCGACCAGCCGCTGCTGGGGACCGATCAACTGACGGTCAAACAGGCTGAGAAACAATTGATTGTGAAGTCTCTGAAAGAGAACGAAGGCAACCGGACCAAGGCGGCCAAGGCCCTGGGCATCAGCCGGCGCACCCTGCATCGCAAACTGCACGAGTATCACCTCGAGGGTTTTTGAAGTGGGCAGCGGGCAATAGTCAGTGATCGGTGATTAGTAATCAGTAATTAGTAATCAGTGGTCAGGAATCAGGAATCGGTAATCGGTAATCGGTAAACAAGAGTCCGTGATTCGTGGTCAGTAAGCGGTAGGCGGTGGTTGGGATTTGCCATTTGTCATCCCCGCGAACCGCGAATCCGCCTTCGTTCCGCAAAGCCGGAACTTCGTCGCGACAAG
>JAYPGD010000710.1:0-2149 GCA_038126655.1 Verrucomicrobiales bacterium | reverse complement strand
TGGATGTTGCCCATCATGATCGCGCCGCGGTAGTCGTCCGGATACTGGTCGCCCTGGTAGATCTGCACGCCCGAGTAGGCGGCGAGGTGATGGCGATGATCGACGATGGAGGGAATGCCGCCGCGCTTGGAATGCATGGAGGCGTAGCCATACGGGTTCGCCCAAAGCCCGCCCTGGCGGAGGTATTGCCCGCCGGGCGCCATGTGGAACAGGTGGTCGATCACGCAGGCGCTGATGAAGGCGTTGCCGTAGCGATCGAAATCCACGCCCCAGGGATTGCTGGTGCCGTCGGCAAAGACCTCAAACTTCTTCGTGCGAGGATGAAAGCGGGCGACCGCGGCATTGGCGACGACGCCGTCGTCATCAGGATCGTTCGGGTCGCGCACCTTGGAATGGGTGAACACGCCGTGGGTCATGTAGAGGTATCCGTCGGGCCCCCAGGTGAAGCCGTTGAGCAGTTCGTGGCGGTCCTCGAGGCCGAAGCCGGTCTTCACGATCTCCTTCACGTCGGCCACGTCATCGCCGTCGGTGTCCTTCATGAAATAAAGATGCGGGGCCTGACCGACGTAGGCGCCGCCGTCAGCGCAGAGGACGCCGGTGGCGAGATTCAGTCCGTCGGCGAAGACGGTGACCTTGTCGGCGCGGCCGTCGTTGTCCGTGTCTTCCAGGATTTTCACGGTGTCGCGCGGCTTGGCTCCCTTGGGCGCGCCCAGCGGATACTCGAACAGCTCGACCACCCACAGACGCCCGCGGTCGTCCCAGGTCATGGCGACCGGGTTGATCACATCGGGCTCCGACGCAAACAGCCGCATCTGGAATCCGTCCGGCACGACGAAATGCTTGGCGGCCTCCGCCGGCGGCAACGCCGGGGTCTGCGTGGGCGTGCGATGACCGCCGACCGGGTGCGGCTTGGCGGCTTGGAGGGATGCGAGGGAAGAACCGAGGAGGACGGACAGGGCGATGGCAAATCGTTTCATAAGCGGTCTGGGATTAAACGGATTGCCGCGGCGCTTGGCAAGGGCGGGCAACGACAGTTCGGGACTCGTCTCTTGTTCCAAAGTCGCGATTGACCCCACGGATGAAGAAGCGTGGCGCCGCCGTCCCGGCTGCGGGTTATGGCCGCGGCTGACGGTTCCGGCCGAGCCGATTCTGGATTCCGCTCCGCACGAGCACAAGCGTCCACAGCAGAACATGCATGCCCAAGAGCAGCGTGACCGTCAGCGCTGCGGTCGCGAAACCGAAAGCAGCCCCGCAGCGCAGACCGGCCAACAATCCCGCTGCCATACCAATGACTACGGCGCACAAAGGGTAGGAGACAAACGCATACCTGCGGAACCGCTTCCTTTTCTCCTCCTCCCACGCCTCCACGGCTTCGGGATGCCGACGTTTCCACTCAGCCAGAACGAGTTTCCAGAATCCCGGCTTGATTTCATTCAGACGCACTTCGTGTCTTCGCCCATCCGAACAATGCAGCTTCCGCCCGTAGGCGCCCGAAAGCTCCTCCCACTTGATTTGCCAAAGTTGGTTGGAATCACGGATTCCTTCGATGCCGTCTTCAGACAACCGGTAGGTTTGGCCAAAGTCGTTGACTCGGCGTGACCAGATCAACGCGATCCCGAGCAGCGCGGCGAGTGGAAGATCGAAGACCAGGACCATTGTTCCGATCGTGATCCACCGGAACGTCCCGCCTCCCATCACGTGACCAAGTTCAACCAATGCTCCAAACCCGGGAAACAAACACAGAATCCCGAACAGGCCCCAAAGAGCTCCTTTCTCAACCTGCTTGTTCCAGCTGAACTCCGCGGGGAGTTTCGGTGTGGGTTTCCCATCCATTCCGCCATGCTAGCTTGGAGCCAGAAATGCGCTCCATGGTAATCGGTCAGACGATTTGTAGGTATGCGGGACACGCCGGGGGCTCGTCTCTTTTTGCAAGGTTGCAATTGACCCCACGGATGAAGAAGCGTGGCGCCGCCGTCCCGGCTGCGGGTTATGGCGGCGTCTGACGTTTCCGGCCGAGCAGGGTCGCCCTAACGCATCAGCTGCGTTTCGAGGTAGCTGACCTTCTGGCGGACGTTGTCATCCACGGACATGCGATCCTTCACGAGCTTGCAGGCGTGCATGACGGTGCCGTGGTCGCGGCCGCCGAAGG
>JAYPGD010000709.1:0-2152 GCA_038126655.1 Verrucomicrobiales bacterium | reverse complement strand
TTCCTACTCCGTCGTCGTAACCAACCCCGCCGGTCCCGTGACCAGCGACACCGCCACGTTGACCGTCAACAAACTGGAGCAGACCATCACCTTCGGCTCCCTCCCCAACAAACTCACCACTGACACAGCCTTCACACTCTCTGCAACAGCCAGCAGCGGACTGACCGTGGCCTATGCCAGCAGTGACACCGGCGTCGCAACCGTCAGCGGATCCACCGTCACCATCCACGGCGCAGGCACGACCACCATCACCGCCAGCCAGGCCGGTGATTCCACCTATCTCGCCGCTCCTGACGTCATGCAGACCCTCACCGTCCACGCCCCGGTTGAGATCACGCAGCAGCCGCAGGCCCAGACCTTAAACGTCGGCCAGACCGCGACCTTCACCGTCGTCGCCACCGGCAGTCCGACGCTCACCTACCAATGGAAGAAGGGCGAGAACGACATCCCCGGCGCAACCAGCGCCACCTTGACGCTCGACGATGTTCAGACCTCCCAGGCCGGTTCCTACTCCGTCGTCGTAACCAACCCCGCCGGTCCCGTGACCAGCGACACCGCCTCGCTCACGGTCCAGGTTCCTCCTCATCTGCTGGCGCCGTTGCCGACCTTTGTCACCGCGACACTCGGCGACACCTTGAGCATCCCCGCCTCGGTGGGCGGCGACCAACCGATCACCTTTCAATGGAAACACCGCCTGCCGAACGACCAACAATACAGCGATATCGCCGGCGCCGACAGCGCCACGCTGTCCATCGCGTCCGTGACGACAACCGACCGGGGCCTCTACGTGCTGGAGATGAGCAACCCCGCCGGCACAGTGACCACCGACTCGGTCACAATTCAGGTCCGCCAACTGAATCGGCCACGTTTCGCTTCAAAACAACAGGGCGGAGAACAGAAATTCGGATTCAAACTCGCCGGAGAGCCGGACCGGACGCTCATCATTGAAGCGTCCACTGATCTGAAGATGTGGACAATCGTCGCAACCATTCCGCTCGGCTCCAACGGACGCCCCTCAGGCGGAATCCAACTGATGAACGGGGCGGACCTGACCCTCGAACCCGACGGCCGCGTGATCGACAACAACACGAATCTCTCCGGCGGCGGCCAACGTTGGTATCGCGTCCGCACTCAGGCGCTGCCTTGAGTCGTTTTCTTGCTGCCGTTGAATTGGGACATTTTCGGCTTCGTATTGCTTCGTCGCGACAGGTCGGAGAACGGTCCCTATCATCCGCAGGCTGGGACACCTCGTCCTGCAGGCGTCCCACTTCAATTCCTAATTCGCAGTGGCATCATCTGGCACAGGACTGCTAGAGCTGAGGCGCGCTTGCGCCAAAGATAGCTGTGGCTCGGGCTCTGCGCGCCAATCAATTGGGTCGTTTCGGCGCAACGACCCTACCTGCGCTGGCAGCGCCGGTTCGCCGAGCCGGCCCACTTCAGAGAAAACTGTGAGAATCGGGATTCCGTTCAGAATCTGACATGCGGCCCGGCAGAAGATCACCTTTCGGCAATGGGTCATCGCCGGTCTGGAAAACGCGATGTCCGCGCCCGTCGCAGCCGCCGCTCCCGAACTGAATTCGAAACAGTCCGAGTCGATGGAGATCGACAAGACCGGGGCACCGGCCCTGAAGCGACGAAAGACCCCGGCTCGAAGAAAGTTTCTGAATCAGATCGACGCGTTGCGCGAGGAACTTGGCATTTGAAATGCATCTGCTCGACATCAGTGTCCTGATCGCCCGCGCCGACTCGCAGCATCCCGCGCATGCGCTTGCGGTGGAATGGTTGCGGACCCATTCCTCCGGCTGGGCCACCTGTCCGATCACGGAGAACGGGATGCTGCGAATCCTCGGCCATCCGAACTATCCGGGCGGCGGCGCGGATTCACCGAACGACGCCGCCGTCATTCTGAACGGCATGATCGCCGCGATTCCCAATCATCGATTCATTCCCGACGACCATTCCATCCGCGAGATCTTGAGCGATGACCAAAGCGTCTCGTCAAGTTCGTTGACGGACCTCTACCTGCTCTCGCTGGCCGTTCGTCATGGAATCGGGTTCCTGGCCCTGGATCGGCGTATCGATCCGGCGCTCATCGCCGGCGGTGAGGACTCCTTGAAACTGCTGGAGTAGGCTGAGCGGAGAACGCCACGTC
>JAYPGD010000708.1:0-2157 GCA_038126655.1 Verrucomicrobiales bacterium | reverse complement strand
GTGATGGGTGATGGGTGATGGGTGATGGGTGATGGGTGATGGGTGATGGGTGATGCGGGATGCGGGATGCGGGATGCGGGATGCTCGAACGAAGAACGACGTTTTGCCTTGCTGTCGGGGGCGGGGCGCCGCTTAATGCGCGGCGTCAGGGCCCATGGGTCGTGGACACGGCGACCCCGTCAGGTCCGGAAGGAAGCAGCGGAGCCGCGCTTTGCGTTCGCCGTGGTAGCCCTGACACTTTTTCCTCTTTTTCTCCGTTCGAGCCCGATTGCCGGTTGCGTGTGTGGTGGGGCGTCCGCATAATCCGCATCCCAGTCCACTTGAGAGCCAGAGACTTCGCCGCATGTCATACCAGGTCATAGCCCGAAAATACCGTCCGCAACGCTTTGCCGACGTGGTCGGTCAGGAGCATGTCACCCGCACATTGGGCAACGCGATCGAGCAGAGTCGCATCGCCCACGCCTACCTTTTTTCGGGGCCGCGGGGAACGGGGAAGACCACGATTGCGCGTATTTTTGCCAAGTGTCTGAATTGCACGGACGGACCGAAGGTGGAGTTTGCCGAGGACGATCCGAGGTGCGATGAAATCGCTGAAGGGCGTTCGCTGGACGTGTATGAGATCGACGGCGCGAGCAACAACGGGGTGGATCAGGTCCGCGAGTTGCGCGAGACCTGTCAATACGCGCCGGCCAACTCGCCCTACAAGATCTACATCATTGACGAGGTGCACATGTTGTCGACGGCGGCGTTCAATGCCTTGCTGAAGACCCTGGAGGAGCCGCCGGAGCACGTGAAGTTCATGTTCGCCACGACCGATCCGGAGAAGGTCCTGCCCACGATTCTGTCGCGTTGCCAGCGGTTTGATCTGCGGCGGATTCCGGCCGGGTTGATCGTCGAGCACCTGGCGATGATTGCGAAGCAGGAGGGGGTGACGATCGACGACCCGGCCCTTTACGCGATCGCGCGCGGCGCGGACGGCGGCATGCGCGACGCGGAATCGACATTGGATCAATTGATCAGCTTTTGCGGCAACACGATCCAGGAATCGGATGTGCTGTCGGTCTTCGGCCTGACGGCGCGCGGGCAGATTGTCGACATGGCCGGGGCCATCCTGGGCGGCGATGTGCCGGCGGCTTTGGCGCTGTTGGACGAACTGGCGAAGAACGGCAAGGATCTGAGCCGGCTGCTTTCCGACTTGCTGGCCCATTTTCGGAATCTCCTGGTCTATTCGGTGTCGCGCGGAGACATGGGGCTGCTGGAGGTCTCGGAGGCGGAGGCGGCGGCCTTGGCGGAGCAGGCTCAAAGCGCTTCCGCGGACGCCTTGACCCGGGTGATGGAGGTCTTGTCCGACAGCGAAGGTCGTTTTCGCGACGCGACTTCGAAGAAGATCCTGCTCGAGGTTGCCCTGATGAAGGCGATCCAGGGGCGGCAGGCCATGAGCATCGATGCCGTTCTCGGCAAGCTGCAGGAATTGCGCGGCGAGGGCGGGGGATCGGCGGGAAACGCGGGCTCTGCGGCGCCGGCCGTTGATTTTGCGGCCATGCGGCAGAACGCCGGAGCAGCGTCGACTCCGAAACCGTCCCCCCCTGCAGCTCCCAAGGCTGCGCCCGAACCTGCGAAGCTCTCGACTCCGGCGCCCTCGCCTCGCGCCGCGGCGGAAACGCCCGCCCCGGCCCCGGCGCCCGCGCCCGCGCCCGCTGCCGCCCAGCCGATGGCTCCAGTTCCGGCTCCAGTTTCAGAGACTTCTTCCGCTCCGGCCCCGGTTCCGGCTGGCGGAGCGGACTTGGACTTGAATTCGCTTTGGCCGCGGATAGTGGACGCGGTCGGGCGCGCGAGTCCTTTCATTCGCACCTACCTGGCGGAGGCGCTTCCGGTTTCGTTCGCAAAGGGCGTGCTGACGATAGGATTCGTGTTCCAGACGAAACTGAAGGAGCTGGGATTCCGCGACGCCCAAGTGAAATTCATTGAATCGGAGGCGCCGGACCAATGGAAGCGCCCGGAATCGGAGTCGGAACCCTCCTTCGACGAGGCGACGCCCGCGTCGGAGCCAGCGCCCGCTGCGCCGGCGGATTCCGGACTGGCCGCCGCGCCGCCGCAGGAGCTTGCTCCCGCCGCCGAAAGCGCGCCGCTCGCCCCGGCTCCGCCCCCTCCGGCGCC
>JAYPGD010000707.1:0-2159 GCA_038126655.1 Verrucomicrobiales bacterium | reverse complement strand
GCCAAAAAAAATCACGATCTTCGATTTGACATTCCCTGCATCGGACCCCAAACCATTCGCTCCTGCGCGGAATCAGGGGTTTCCGTTCTGGCGCTGGAGGCCGGCCGGACCCTGCTCCTCGATCAACCCGAGTGCGAGGATCTGTCCCGGTCGAACAAGGTCGCCGTCACGACCGCCGGTTGAATTCAACCGCGCCTCGTCGCGTCGATCAGAACCCCGTTTTGTATTGAATCCATAAGTCCGAACCATGCTGACCTGTCACGAACTGCTCGGTTTCATGTCGCCCGAACTGGCGACCGAAATCATCTCCTCCACCTTCGACGGCGACAAGGACCTCTACCGGGCCACGCTGAACTCCGTCGCCGAGGCGCGCAAGGTGCGCACGATCTTCCTGCAGCGCCAGCCCAAGGAGAAGCGCAACCAGACCATCCTGCAGACCCTCGCCCGCCCCAACATGGAAATGGTCGCCGGCAGCCTCCTGCGCGGCTGGCTGGTCAAGAGCCATCAATCGATGCTCGAAAACTTCCTCACCGCCCTCGGCATCGAACACAACGACGGCATGGTCGAGGAACTGCCCGAATCCGTGGAGACCGACAAGCTCAAGGCCGCCGTCGAGAAGATTTTGGAGGACAACACCCCCGAAACCGTCGCGGTCTACCTGCACACGTTCAATTCCATGAACGACACCCGTTGGGAGAATCTTGACGAGATCCTCGGCGAGAACGAACGCCTGCAGGTCGCGTAGCTTCGCCGGTCCGGATTCCCTTTTCGCGTCAGCGAATTCAAACCCTGCGTAGCAGCCGACGTAAGGAGGCTCATTTTAGATCGTCCGCCCCGAAATGTGAGCCTCCTTGCGTCGGCTGCTACGTCCTCTATTCGCATTCTTTGACCTTTCTCGATTTCCGCAACTGATTCGACGCCCGTTTTGGGATTTGGAGCTTGAGTCCTGGAGCTTCGACCGCCGCCCGCCCTCAGCCTCTTTCGTCTCAAATTTCCCCGAAAAACTTCTGGCGCGCCTGTCCGTCGCCAGTATGGTATCCGCTCTTTTTACCGAATGAACGACATGGAACCGACTGCTGACATTGCATTGATTGGCCTGGCCGTGATGGGCCAGAACCTGATTCTCAACATGAACGATCACGGCTTCACCGTGGTCGCCTACAACCGCACCACCGAGAAGGTCGACCGCTTCCTCGACAACGAGGCCAAGGGCACGAACATCATCGGCGCCCACTCCATCGAGGAGATGGTCAAGCATCTCAAACGCCCCCGCCGCGTCATGATGCTCGTCAAGGCCGGCCAACCCGTCGACGACTTTATCGAGCAGGTCATCCCGCACCTGGAACCCGGCGACATCATCATCGACGGCGGCAACTCCCTCTACGAGGACTCCATCCGCCGCACCAAGTACGTCGAGTCCAAGGGCCTGCACTTCATCGGCACCGGCGTTTCCGGCGGCGAGGAAGGCGCGCGTCGCGGCCCTTCGATCATGCCCGGCGGCTCCAAGGACGCCTGGCCGCATGTGAAGGACATTTTTCAGGCCATCTCCGCCAAGGTCGAGGACGGCTCCCCCTGCTGCGACTGGGTGGGCGAAAACGGCGCCGGCCACTACGTGAAGATGGTTCACAACGGCATCGAATACGGCGACATGCAGCTCATCTGCGAAGCCTACAACCTGATGAAGACCGGCCTCGGCATGACCGCCGACGAGATGCACGAGGTCTTCAAGGAATGGAACGAGGGCGACCTGGACTCCTACCTCATTGAAATCAGCCGCGACATCCTCGGCTTCAAGGACGAGGACGGCGAACCGCTCGTCGAGAAGATCCTCGACACCGCCGGCCAGAAGGGCACCGGCAAGTGGACGGTCATCTCCTCCGCCAATCTCGGCACGCCAATCACCCTGATGGGCGAGGCTGTCTACGCCCGCTGCGTCTCAGCCATGAAGGACGAGCGCGTCAAGGCCTCCAAGAAGCTCCGCGGCCCCAAGCCCATCATCAAGCTCGATCGCGCCAAGTTCGTGGAGCAGATCCGCCAGGCGCTCTACGCCTCCAAGATCATTTCCTACGCGCAGGGCTACATGCTCATGCGCGCCGCCGCCGAAGAATACAAATGGAAGCTCAACTGGGGCGGCATCGCCCTCATGTGGCGCGGCGGCT
>JAYPGD010000706.1:0-2166 GCA_038126655.1 Verrucomicrobiales bacterium | reverse complement strand
ACACGGCAAGAATGTCGATTACTTCATCGTCTACCTGCACTGGCTGATGCTGGCCCTCTTCGTAGGCTGGGGCTCCTACTTCGTCTGGACCCTGATCAAGTTCCGCGCGGGCAGGAATCCCAAGGCCAACTACCACGGCGTGCAGAACCATGCCTCCACCTGGCTGGAGCTGGCCGTCGCTGCGATCGAAATCGTGCTGCTGCTCGGTTTCGCCATCCCGCTCTGGGCCAAGGTCGTCGAGACCCAGGTCCCCGATGAAAATGATCCCAATGTGACGGTCATCCGGGTCACCGGGGAGCAATTCCTTTGGAATTCCCGCTACGCCGGCGCAGACGGAGTCTTTGGGAAACGCGACTACCAACTGGTCAGTCAGGACAACAAATTCGGATACGACCCCGCCGACGCGCATGGCCGGGACGACATCGTGCCGCCCCAGAATGTCATCCGCGCCCCGCTTGGCAAACCCGTCATCATTCATCTCACCTCGCTGGATGTGATCCATGGATTCGCCCTGCACTCCATGCGGGTCCAGCAGGACTGCATCCCGGGCATTAGCGTGCCGGTTCACTTCACCGCCAAGCAACCGGGGACCTACGCCATCACCTGCGCCCAACTCTGCGGCAGCGGCCACTATCGCATGCGCGCCAACCTGACCGTCACCTCCGAGGAGGACTTCAACAACTGGATTCTGGAGAACACTCCGATCATCGAGGACACTCCCGCTGCAGGCGGCGGTGCGGCTCCCGCCGGCGACGCCTTCGAATAAACGGCCCGCTGCAGATACCCTACGCGGTCGGCCCTCCATCCGGAAGCAAGGCATGTCAGAGATCTCCAAACCGGCGCAGGCGATTGTCTGGGGCGGCTTGGGCCTGCTCATTGCCGGCATTGCAACCGCCTACGTCCGCACCGAGTTGCTGCGTCCCCCGTCCCCCTTTGAGATCACGAACCTGGACGGCCAACCGGTCGACTCCCCCGACAGCTCGGGCCTTCCCGTCTTGTCGACCATTTCCAACTTCTCGCTGACCAACCAGTTCGGCAAAGTCGTCACCCGGGCGGATCTGGACGGCGCCCCCTGGGTGGCCGATATTATTTTCACCCGCTGCCCCTCCATCTGTCCCCAGATGTCCTTCCAGATGGGACGCGTGCAGGAGGCCTTGGGCCCCGGAAATCCCGCGCGCCTGGTCTCCATTACTACCGACCCCGAATTCGACACACCAGAGGTCCTCAAGGCTTATGGCGAACGCTTCTCGGCCACTCCCGGTCAATGGCACTTCCTCACCGGCGGCACAAACGCAATCCACTCCCTCATCAGGAATGACCTCAAACTGATCGCCTTCGAAAAACCCGCAGAGGAACGCGTGTCGATCAACGACCTCTACAATCACAGCGTCCTCTTCGCCATCATGGACAAACAGGGACGCATGCGACGCGTCCTTCACGCAAACGACACCAATATCAACGTCATCGACGAGATCGTGGCCACGGTTTCAAAACTCCACAAAGCCGACTGAATGCTATGAGCCTCTCCGACCTTCCGGCCCTCAACGCCGCCTTGAACAGCCTCAGCGCCATTCTACTGACCTGCGGATTTGTGTTCATCAAGCGGGGCGACAAGACCGCCCACCGGAACTGCATGATCGCCGCCTTTGCGGTCTCTACCGTGTTCCTGGCCTGTTACCTGACCTACCACGCCCAGGTCGGTCACACCTCTTTTCAGGATCCCGCCTGGTTTCGGCCGATCTACCTGGCAATTCTGATACCTCACGTCCTGTTGGCCGGCCTGATCGTCCCCATGATCCTGGCGGCACTCTGGTTCGCCTTCCTAGGAAATCATGAAAAACACCGCAAGATCGCCCGGTGGACGTGGCCTTTGTGGATGTTTGTTTCAGTCACAGGCGTCCTCATCTACCTGCTGATCCACCGGATTTTCCCCCAATAGAAAGATACGCAACCTGCTGAAGTTAAGTATGTTGCGGCATATCCTGCCCCTTTTTTGCTCAAAAATCCTTTTGAGCGCCATCGCGTTCTGATAGGCTCACGGCCCTTTCGCGCACAAGGAAACGCGCTCAAGGTGACAGCAATTTCGTTATGGGAACACAGGAAAACAACAACACACGGAACGAGGCGCCCAAGTACCGCCCGATCACCCTCCAGAACCAGCGAGAT
>JAYPGD010000705.1:0-2175 GCA_038126655.1 Verrucomicrobiales bacterium | reverse complement strand
CTACCAGCGGCGATGCCGAGGTTGACGACGGAAAAGTCGGTGCGGGGACCGGCGAGGGCGATGGTAACTGTGACGGAACCTTGGCGGTCTGCGGCGACAAAGGCACAGGGCGCGAGACGGCAGGCGCCGGAACGGGACCGGCAGTCGTCACCTTGCCCAATGTGGGCGCTGGCTGCGCAGGCGGCGGGGTCACGACAATCTGGGGCGGTGTCGCGTTTGGAGCCGAGGCGGGCGTCGAGGCGGACGCAGTCTGCGGGGCATCCGCCAGACGGGCGCTGCCCTGCAGCCGAATGGCCTCGTCGGTGTAACGCGCTTTATTACGGTCGGCGATCAGTCCCTCGACCACGCGGTCGCGCGCCGAACTGGAGCCTGCCGCGGGACGGCTAGGAACAGAGGTCAAAGAGGGAGTATCGGAATCCTCTGAACGCGCCTGCTCCGCGTCCGAGCGGGCGCGAACACTGCTATCCGACGCGGCCTGCACCGCGGGCGTGTCATCATAGAATAAGCCGAAAACGTTCAGATCCGAGCAGCCGCTGAGCGCAAGAATTGCTGCAATCGGAATTATCCTGCGTGAAAAACACGAGATACCAATCTCCATGGTTCTACCCCTCGTGACGTTATACGAATCAGAACAGAATGGTCTATTTAGTTGATCTTGTGTGCAGTGCAACATAAGATCCTGCGCGCTAGCATATTCGCCGAATATCCGCGCCGAGCCAGGTGCGATCCGCAAAAGCTTAAGAGTTATAGAGGATTGTTCTATGTCGGATCAACAAAATGAAAATAATGCCGAAAATGTGTTTCCATCGCCGGAAGAACTGACCGCGACGATGGCGAATATCGCGGAACGCAGCCAGGCTTTGGTCAACGGATTCATCTCGAATCAATCCGGTGCGTTCGGCATGGGCGACCCTCTGAACATTGGCCAGGCCTTCATCGAGTTGACCCAGAGGATGATGTCCAACCCGGCCCAGCTCATGCGGGCCCAGACGGGGCTGTGGCAGGACTATATGAACCTCTGGCAGATCACTGCGCAGAAGATGATGGGCGTCGAGGTCGATCCCGTCGCAGAGCCCGAATCAGACGACCGGCGGTTCCGCGATTCCGAATGGGATGAGAGCATCCTATTCGACTACATCAAGCAGTCCTACCTGTTGTCCTCGCGCTGGCTGACCAACACGGTGCGCGAGGTGGACGGTCTCGACGACAAGACCGCCAAGAAGGTCGATTTCTATACCCGGCAATTCGTCGATGCGCTGGCGCCGACCAACTTCCTCATGACCAATCCCGAGGTGATCCGCGCTACAGTGGAATCCAAGGGCGAGAACTTGGTCAAAGGGCTGGAAAACCTGATTACCGACATGGAAAAGGGTAATGGCCAGTTGCGCATCAGTCAGGTCGATGAGACCGCCTTCACCCTAGGCGAAAACGTCGCCACAACCCCTGGCAAGATCGTCTTCCAAGACGACTTGATGCAGCTTATCCAGTTCGAGCCGACGACCGAAAAGGTAGATCGGTGTCCTCTGCTGATCGTCCCGCCGTGGATCAACAAGTATTATATCCTCGACCTGCAGCCGAAGAACTCGTTCATCAAGTGGTGCGTGGACCAAGGCCTGACGGTCTTTGTGGTTTCTTGGGTGAACCCCGACAAGGACCTCGCAGCCAAGTCCTTCGAGGACTACATGCTGGAGGGCCCGCTGGCCGCGCTCGACGCTATTGAACAGGCGACCGGCGAGAAAGAGGTCAACATCATCGGTTACTGCCTGGGTGGCACCCTGACCGCCAGCACGCTGGCCTACATGGCCGACAAGGGCGATGACCGGTTCAAGAGCGCAACCTTCTTCACCGCGCTGGTGGACTTCAAGGAGCCGGGCGAACTGGGCGTCTTCATCGACGAGGAGCAGCTAGATTCTCTTGAGGCCAAGATGGAGGCCGACGGCTATCTCGAAGGCTCTTCCATGGCGACAACCTTCAACATGCTGCGCGCCAATGACCTGATCTGGTCCTTTGTGGTGAACAACTACCTGCTGGGCAAGGAACCCTTCCCCTTCGACCTGCTCTACTGGAACTCGGATTCCACGCGTATGCCTGCGGAGATGCACCGATTCTACCTGCGCAAGATGTACCAGGAGAACAAGCTGATCGAGCCGGGCGGCATCGAGCTCGGCGGCGTGC
>JAYPGD010000704.1:0-2195 GCA_038126655.1 Verrucomicrobiales bacterium | reverse complement strand
ACGGCTCCGGAGGCCGTCGCTCTATCCAATTGAGCTACTCGCGCAACCAAGAGAGCGGGGACAATACGGCAGAACCGCCTTCGTCGCAATCAGATTCGTCAGGCGATAAGGTCGTGCACGACGGAGCCGGCGCTGAGGGTGAGCGGACGGCCGACGGGCGTGATCAATTCCTTGAGGTGGTCAATGCCCAGTTGATGGAGCACGGTGGCGTGGAGGTTTTCCACCTTGACGGGGTTTTCCGGCGATTCACTGAGTCCTTCGGGATCGGTTGAGCCGCGGACGTATCCTTTGCGGAAGCCGCCGCCGGCCAGAGCGAAGCTGAAACCCTTGGGCCAGTGATCGCGACCTTCCAGGGGATTCAGTTTCGGGGTGCGCCCGAACTCTCCGCCGCACATGACGATCGTGCTGTCGAGCAGCCCGCGTTGTTTCAGATCCTTGATCAAGGCGGGGAAGGCCGGGTCCAGATCCGCGTTGCGCGCGGCGTGGGTCTCGTGATTGTTCGCATGGCTGTCGAAGCTCTTGAGCGTGACTTCGACGCAGCGGACGCCGGTTTCGATCAGGCGACGTGCGGCGAGGCAGCCCCGTCCGAAAGCCGAATGCCCGTAGGCCTCGCGTTCGGCCTTCGTTGCCTGGCTGACGTCGAAGGCGGCGACGTGCTCTGAGGACATCATCTTGCGGGCCCGCTGCATGGTGTTGAGGTGGAGGGTCTTTCGGGCGTCGAGATCCGGTTGCCGTCCGCGCGCAAAGCCGCGTTCGATCACGGCCAGATTCTGTTTTCGACGGCGATCGCGACCGTCATTGACCGTGGGCGAGATGTCGGGCACGGGCTTGTCCGGGTCGCCGGTTTGAAAGGCGTCGTACTCCGCGCCGAAGTAGCCGCCCCGTGCCGGCCATTGATCGGGGAGGATGGAGACATGGCTGGGGATTTCCACCCTGGGGTTGGGCAACTCGTGGTTGACGACCGCGCCGATGGATGGATGGACCACGGTGGGGTTCGGTCGCCAGCCGGTCTTCATGTTGTAGCTTGCGCGTTCGTGGTCGCCCTCCTGGCTGGTCATGGAACGCACCAGCGTGATTTCGCTCATGATTTCGGCGCAGCGGGGCAGGCCGGAGGCGAACTGCACGCCTTTGACGGAGGTGGCGATGGCGGTCGTGCCATAGGCGATCTTTTTTCCCGGATGGGGATCGAAGGTTTCCAACTGGCTGGGACCGCCGGCGAGCCAGAGGAAGATCAGGGACTTGGCGGGTTTTCCCTTGGGCGCCTTTTCGGCCTCGAGCGCCAGGAGGTCCGCCAGTGGCGTCAACCACGTCAACCCGCTCAGGCCGACGGCCTGGAGAAAGGACCGACGGGAGAAATGGTCGGGACCGCAGAAGTCAGGGGATTGGGAGCGGTTGGTTGGGGAATTCATGGTCTGTCGATGGCGCGGGGTGGTATCGACGATTTTTTGGGAGGAAAAATCTCAAGCTCCAAGCCCCAAATTCCATGGAAGCTCCAAGAGCCGAGGGCCGAACGACCGATGCTGCGCCCTGTCTGGTGGGAACTTTCCGGAATCGAATCTGCTTCAACGATTTTGTTCATTGCCTGGAGCTTGGGATTTGGAGCTTTCTAATGGTTCCAGGAGAACTCGGTGGAGTTGAGCAGGGCCCAGTAGAGGTCGGCCATGCGTTCGGAGCGTTCGTCGCCCTTGGTTTCCTTCAACTGGGCGGAGAAGTGGGCGGACTCTTCGGCGGTTGGCCGACGGGTGAGGACGGCGAGGAAGGCGGTCTCGACGGCGGTCTCGTCGTCGGGCGCAACCATGCCGATGCGGGTGGAGGCGTTCATGACCGGGTTGGGCTTGATCTGCTCGGAGACCATTTCGCCGTTCATCAACAGGAGGCGTTGGGGGATGGTGCCGCCTTCCTGGCTGAATTCGTCCTCGCCCAGATCGCCGTAACGCTTCACAAAGCCGCCCTGGCCAAAGACGCGCTTCATCTTCTGGATGATGTGGGCGTCGGCGTTGATCGTCTTCAGGGTCGAGGACTGGATCACGCCGCCGGCGACCTGTTCGGGGCGCAGGCGGGTGACGGGAAACGCGGCGAACGCGCGTTCCTGCGCGTCGGTCACCGGCGGCGCGTCCTCCGCCGAGCGGCTGTCCAGTTGGAAGGCGCGCGAGGAGGCGATCACGCGCACGAGACGATGCAGGTCGAAGCCGTTT
>JAYPGD010000703.1:0-2206 GCA_038126655.1 Verrucomicrobiales bacterium | reverse complement strand
CGCTTGCGCTCGCCACCCTTCCCCTCCACGCACAGACGCCCGCCGCCAAAGCGTTGACTTCGCGTTTTCTAGGCTACGAACTCGACAAGTTCATCCGGACCGCCATCGGCGTGACGCGGCAGGACACGCCGATTCCCGCCTTCGTTTCGAAGGGCGATTTCGATCCTGAACTCGACCGCACGCGCATCCTGTTGATCGGGGGTTTGGACGGCGACACCGAGTCCGTCGAAACCGCGCTTGCCGCCCTTGAGTGGTTCCAGAACGAATTCTCCGCCTCCAAATATCGCGGCAGGTGGCAGGTGTCCGCCGTGCCCTGCGCCAACCCGGACGGAGCGTTCACAGGCGAGTCCGACAACTCGTCCGGCGGCAATCCCACCATCGGCTACCCGCCCAACCCCAAGGCCTACAACGACGCCAAGAATCCGGAGGCGCAATACCTCTGGCGATGGATCGGCATGCACGCTCCGGACATCGTGGTCGATCTGCGCGGGGGCAGGCCTTACGAAGTCAAATCCGCGCCCGGCGGCGAAAGCCGCGCCAGCCAGATCGCCGCGGGCGTCGCGACCAAGCGCACACTGGACGCCAATGAACTGGCGTCCGCGCTCTGCGTCCATTCGCCCAGCGGCGTCGGCTCCATCCCGTCCATCCAGGTTTCCTGCGGCAATCGCGGCGGCCAGTTCATCCTGACCGATCTGCTGAACCGGTTTGAACGCAACCGCATGAACGCGCCCTCGCCCGCCCGGATCGAACTTCGCAACCGCGCTGCCCGTTCGCCCCTGCGCGTGGCGCTGCAACTTGAAAAGCGCTACGGCAACCACCTGAACACCGTCATGTATCAGCCGGCGCTTTCCCTCGTCGCCCGCGCGCGCCTCACCGACCTGACCGGCAAGGCCGATCACCGCGACGCCGTGGAGAAGATCGTCGCCCCCTACGTCAATGGCTCCAAATCCCCCTTCGGCAAACGCAACTCCGGCAGTGTGCTGTCCGGTCATCTGATCTTCGGCGAACTCGCGCGCGCGACTGACAACAAGGCCTACATCCCCTTGGTCAAGGCTGCTGCCGATCACGGCTTCGACGCCGAGGGCAGGCCCAAGGAAGCCATGCCCTACCACAGCGAAATGAGCGACGCCGTGTTTATGAGCTGCCCCATCCTCGCGCAGGCCGGCGTCCTGACCGGCGACTCGAAATACTTCGACATGTGCCTCAAGCACCTGAAGTTCATGCAGAAACACTGCCTGCGCAAAGACGGCATCTATCGCCACTCGCCGCTCGACGAAGGCGCCTGGGGCCGCGGCAACGGCTTTCCCGCGCTTGGACTTGCATGGACCTTGAGCTGGCTGCCAGAGAGCTTCGACGGCCGTTACGAGATCCTCGCCGCCTACCGGGCGCACCTCAGCGCCCTTGCCCGACACCAGGACCCCAACGGCATGTGGCATCAGGTCGTCGATCATCCCGAAAGCTACCGGGAAATGACCTCCACCTGCATGATCACCTTCGCCATGATCCGCGGCATCCGAAACCACTGGATCAACCCCGAAGGCTTCGAACCCGTCGTCCAACGCGCCTGGCGCGCCATCAAGACCCGCATCGCAAATGACGGCAGCCTCGTCGATGTCTGCACCGGAACCGGCAAGCAGAAGAACCTCCGAGCCTACTTCGACCGCGCCGCCATCCTCGGCCCCGACGAACGCGGCGGCGCCATGGCCTTCATGGTCGCCGCCGAAATGGCGACGTGGGAGAAGGAGAAGGCCGGCAAGTGATGACGATGAATAGCGCACCGCAACCGCGTAGCGCAGGCGGCATTCAACGCTCGGCTCAGCAGGAGCTTCGCCCCACCACGACGCCCAACCCGTATCAGGCATCTTTATATGACTGCGAATAATTCCCCTGTCCTCCTCCGCAAACACACCCGCCGCGAATTCCGCGAGCGCATGGAATCCGGCGAACTCAAGGCCTGCATCATTCCGACCGCGGCCATCGAGCAACACCTCGAGCACATGGAAATGGAGCACGACTGGCGCAGCGCCACGCATGTCGCCGAGCTCGTCGCCCAGAAACTCGCGCCGCAGGTCGTCGTCGCCGAGGGCCTGATGGCCGGCATCAGCGAGCATCACATGCGCCACCCCGGCACCATGACCCTGCAGGCCAGCTCCTTCATCGCCGTGCTGGGCGACATGATCGACAGCATGGTCCGCGCGGGCTTCAC
>JAYPGD010000702.1:0-2207 GCA_038126655.1 Verrucomicrobiales bacterium | reverse complement strand
GACCAAAGCAGAACACCTCCGGCGTCTTCTGCACGGAGCCGTTGTCGCGGATCACATCCTTGAGACTCGAATAGGGACGGTGCAGTTGCAGCGCGTCGATGCTCCGCGACTCCAGCGCCGCCGCAGTCAACGCGATCAGACTCGATCGCGGTCCGACGCCGACCACCGAGACATCCCGTCCGGCGTCGTGTTTACCCGCCCATTTCGCGATGGCGTTCAGCTGCGCCGCCTGGATGCCCAGGGGGCGTTCGCCTGTCGCCGCGACCAACAACGCAAACAGGAAGTCCCGCTTGGCGATCTTCGATTCGCCGAAGTAAAAGAGATCCACAGCAATCACGCGTTGGCCCTTGTTCACCAGATCCTGAATCTCCCGCTCCGCGGATGCCCGTCCGCCATCGGCGATCACGATGGATGTCCCCTGTGGTTCCGCGACGGCCAATTCCACCGCCGGCACAGTCCAGTCATCGCCCAATTGCAGCCTCCACTGCGTGGCTGCGAGATCGCCGGCTTCGGCGCCGACCTGCTCCGCCTCGACCTTGTAGGTCGGCGCATTGACGACCTTGCGCAAGGCGCGCGCCTTCGTCTTTTGCCATCTGCTGAGCGCCCCGCCCTGCGTCGGAATCCCGCCATCGCGCGGCAGGTCCTTCATCACCCGCGAGGCGAGCTTCTGGAAATCCAGGTTGTCCTCCGGCAAGGCGACATCCAATTCCCCGGCGGTCTTGATCTCTCCGAGCGTCGGGATTTCAAGGGAGTCGAAATCCGGATCGTGCGGATAGAAGAACTCGCCGAACACACGATATAAGGCCTGCCGGTTGTCGACTTCGAAGTTGTGGCTGCCCGGGTCGTAATTGACGTGGTAGCGCAACGAACTCTCAGCGTTATAGAGCTTGTAGATCGGGGTCGCGGCCTCCAGCAGGGGCGGCAGGGCGTGATTCGCGGCGAAGCAGCAATTATCCTCGGCGTTGAAGGTGAGCAAAGCCGGCCGCGGGGCCAGCATCGCGGTCAGGTGCGCGTAATCCGTGACCGTCGCGAGGTCGTTCGGTGTCTGTTCGGAATCGCCGAGGTCGGAGAGGTTGTGGACCCGGGTCCTGAAACTGGAATAACCGGCGACCGGATTGCAAAGCGTCACCCGCGTGTCGAGCGAACTGATAAAGATGGTCTGCCAACCGCCGCCTGAAAGTCCCGCGACCGCGACCCGGGCGGGATCGGCGTTGGGATGCGCGAGCAGGATGTCGATGCCGCGCGACATCGCCAGATAGAAGGGCGCCAGGCCGCTCGTGCCGCAGAGATCGAGCTGGTTCATGCGGTAGTGATTGAAGCCCTCAGTGTTGAGCTGCCCCATGCCGAGCCACTCGACGTTCAACGCCAGCATGCCGCGCTTGGCCTGGTTGATGCAGCGCGCCTGCTTGTAGTCCGCGGCCTTGCCGTTCTTGCGATCGTGGCCATTGACGTTCATCACCACCGGAACCTTGCCGGCCAGATTGTCCGGCTCGTAAAGCAGGGCCGCCGTCCAGAGTCCGGGCAGGACCTCGTAGCGCAGCTTGCGGATTGAATAACCGGATCCGCCCGGAATGATCTCCAGCCATTCGACCTTCTTGTCCGCGTCGCGCCAGGCCTTCGCTTCGCCGCGAAAGACGACATTGTTCAGGGTGTCCTCACGCATCCTGTCGGCCCGCCGCTCCCAGGCGGAAACATTTCTCACCTTCGGCATGCGCGGGATGCGTTCATCACAGAACGCCTGGACCTGCTTCATCGGCAGCTCGGCGTCGATGATCCGCTTGTTGAGCGCGGAGGGCAGATCGCCGGCATTGGTGGAAACCGCGACAGCAGAGAAACAGGAGAATGCGACGAACGAAACGAAATGTCTGCGGAGATTCATAGGATGGGCAGCATAATACAGATTTGCCCCGCCCCAGCCAATGGGCTTTTACCGGGCAGAAGAAACCCACTGATGGCAAAGCCGACCCACGGATGAATTGGTCGCACAGGCTCCGCGGCTGGAAGAACCGGTTGCCGCCCCCTTTTGACGACGCTGTTGCGACCTCGTTTGCAATCGATTCCAGTTGCGCCCACTTACCGCACAAGATCGCCGCCCCGCGCTCCGCGGCGGCGCCGCGGCGCTGGCCGGCGTCAATCAGGGCTGTATCCAATGCCATCCGGCCCAGTCCGGCCCCTTCGCCTTCCAGCATGAGGCCATGCGCGAAGGC
>JAYPGD010000701.1:0-2218 GCA_038126655.1 Verrucomicrobiales bacterium | reverse complement strand
GTTCGGGTTCCGGCTCAGGTTCGGGTTCCGGCTCAGGTTCGGGTTCCGGCTCAGGCTGGGGTTCCGGCTCGGGTGTGGAAGCGCTCAGGTAATCAGGTAGGGAGCTCGAGGCTGGCGCTTCGTTGTTTTCCTCGATTGCGTCCGCTGGAAGTTCTCGCGACTCGGATTCAGAGGGCTTATGGCGGGAGGGGCTTGGCCTGCGCGGCGTTGAGTTCTTCAACAACCAGGTCTGGTAACTGGTTTGAGAGGAGTCGGTCGAGGGCGTTTCGGTCTCCGAGGTTTCCGGAGTAGCGGCGGCCGAGTTCTGCGCCGGGGACTCGGAGACGACAACCGGGTCTTCCAGCCAAGCGGGCTTGGTCATGACTTCCGTTCGACCGCCGGCTTCAATCGGCGTGCCAAAGACCGGTTGAGACGCCGGGCCGGGGCCGGCGGGATTCACTGCCGCCACCTGATACTGATACTGTCTGCCGTTCCAGACATCGGAGTCGTCGAAGCGGGCGTAGAGGACCTGCTCGGCGATCGTCTGGAACTGCCCGGTCTGTCCTTCGGCGCGGAGCAAGTTGTAGCTTGTCGCGCCGGGCACGGGCTCCCACTCGAGGGTGACGCGTTGGTCACGGCAGACGGGCGTTTGCAGCGTGGGCGCTGGAGGAGGTTTGGGGAGCGTCAGACTGACAACCTGTGAATCCGGGCTCTTTCCCGCGAGGTTGACGGCGTTCAGTACGTAGTGATAGGTGCCGCCGTTCTCCAGACCGGCATCCGTGAAGGAGTCGCCTTCGGCGTCGGACACGACCCGTTCGAAGGGGCCCCAGACAAAGGTTGAGCGCGAGATGATGTAGCGGTCTGCCCCGGGAGAGGGTTGCCAATGCAACTCCACGCCCTGAGGCCGCGGCTCGGCAGAGATGCCGGCCGGCGGGGAAGGCGCTCCTTGTGGCGTGACCCTGATCATGTTGGAGGCGGGCCCGTCGCCGGCGTCATTCTTCGCCGTGACCGTGTAGATATAGGGCTGGCCGTTGTCTAGACCGGCGTCCTTGAACCGGGATTCAACGAGGCCGGTCGCGACGATTTCGCTGCGACCGTCTCCGTGGTCCGTTCGTCGGACCTCGTAGGAATCCGCGGCGGGCACGGCTTCCCAGCGGAGTTCGATCTCACGGTCGCCGGAGGAGGCTTTCAATCCGACAGGCATCGACGGTTTGCCGACAGGAACCACGGCGACCGGCTCTGAGAGATCGCTCTCACCGACTTCATTCACGCCTGCGATCCTGTAGAAGTAGCGTTCGCCGTTTCGTAGTCCCGCGTCGTGAAACTCATTGCGCGAGACATTGGATGCGATGGTTTCGAACGGAGAGGAAAGCTCGGAGCCCCGTTGCACGACATAATGGTCAGCGCCAGGACAGGGAGCCCAATTCAGAGTGGCGCATTCAGAGTCCGGCGTCGCTTCGAGTCCGGTCGGCGGGACCGGTCTGGCCAGCGGCCTGACAGAGACGACAGAGGATCGAGGGCTGGAGCCGACCGCGTTCAACGCCTCGATCGCGTAATAGTAGGTCCGGCCGTTCTCGACGTTGGCGTCTATCAGTTCGCATTCCGTCACGTTGTTGGCGATGGCTTCAAAGTCGCCCTTTGCATTCGTTGAGCGGTAGACGTCATGGCGGTCGGCGTCTTCAGCAGGACGCCAGTGGAGCCTGACCGTCCCGTCGTCCGGCGCAGCCTGCAGATCAGCAGGGGCATCGGGAAGAGGTGTCGGGGTGACTTGGACCGTGTCGGACATCGCTCCCTCGCCGGCCTCATTCACGCCTGCGATCCTGTAGAAGTAGGCCGTATGATTCTCGAGCCCTTCATCCAGGTGTTCCGGGGCGTCCAATTCCGCGGCCGCGGTTTCAAAGGGGCCGTCCCGTTTCAGCGATCGCTCGACACGGTAGGAGTCGGCCTCGTCCGAGGCGTCCCATTCGAGGCGGGCTGCGCCTGGCATGGGGTGGACGACCAGTCCGGTCGGGGCGGTTGGCCGGGCGACAGGCGTTGCGGAGGCAAGGCCGGAATCCGGTCCCGGGCCGGCGTCGTTGTGGGCGCGCACCAGGTAGTAGACCGGGACGCCATTGACCACATTGTCGTCGATCAGTGAAGTTCCACTCCATCCGGCCACCATCGTTTCGAACGGGCCATCGGCATTGTCGGCGCGCCGGACTTCATACGACTCCGCATTTTCGTCGGCATTCCAGGAGAG
>JAYPGD010000700.1:0-2218 GCA_038126655.1 Verrucomicrobiales bacterium | reverse complement strand
AACGAGGAGAACGGGTTTGCCGTCCTGCGGGTGAAGGCGAAGGGGCATCGGGATCTGGTGACCGTGGTCGGCAGCGTCGCGACCGTCACGGCCGGTGAATGGCTCACGGCCGGGGGCTCCTGGACCCACAACCGCGAGCATGGCCGCCAGTTCCACGCCGATCACATCGCCTGCGCCGCGCCAAGCACGAAGGCGGGCATCGAGAAGTACCTGGGCAGCGGGATGGTCAAGGGCATCGGCCCGACCTACGCGAAGAAGCTGGTCGCCGCGTTTGGGGAGAAGATCTTCGACATCATAGAAACGAAGTCCGCGAAGCTGGAGGAGGTTCCCGGAATCGGGAAGCAGCGTCGGAAGTTGATCAAGGACGCGTGGGGCGAGCAGAAGGTGGTGCGCGACATCATGGTCTTCCTGCATTCGCACGGCGTCAGCACGAGCCGCGCCGTGCGCATCTACAAGACCTATGGTGAGGACGCCATCGAAACCGTGCGGGAGAACCCTTACCGGTTGGCGGCGGACATCTCCGGGATCGGGTTCGCCTCCGCGGACAAGATCGCCGCCGAACTGGGCGTGGCCGGCGACTCGCTGGCAAGGCTGACGGCGGGCCTGGACCACACGTTGGCCGAGGCGATGGGGCAGGGGCACTGCGCCCTGCCGGAAACGGAGTTGGTCGAATCGGCCGCGAAGCTGTTGGCCGTGGACGAGACCGCTGTTCGCACGGCGTTGGTCCGCTCCCTGGACGCGGAGAACCTGGTCCGCGAGGAGATGGCCGGCGAAACGTATGTCTGCCTTCCCAACCTGAGAACCGCCGAGGAATACATCGCCAATCGAATCTGCGGCCTGGTGGAGTCGGCGGCGGCCTTTCCGGTCATGGATGTGGAAAAGGTGATCGCCTGGTGCGAGAAGAAGGTCGGGACGGCCCTGGCCGAGAATCAGAAGTCCGCGTTCGCGCTGGCCCTGAAGAGCCGCGCCCTGATCATCACCGGCGGACCGGGCGTCGGCAAGACGACCCTGGTGAACTCCATTCTCAGCGCCCTGCGCGCCAAGAAGGTGAATTGCCTGCTTTGCGCTCCGACCGGCCGCGCGGCCAAGCGGCTGTCCGAATCGACCGGATTGGAGGCGAAGACGATTCATCGTCTGCTGGAGTTTCAACCGGGCAAGGGCTTCACCCGCCGCGAATCCAACCCGCTGGACTGCGATCTGCTCGTGGTCGACGAGGTTTCGATGGTGGATGTGCCCCTGATGCATCAGCTGCTTCGCGCGCTTCCCCCAGGCGGGCATCTGTTGTTGGTGGGCGACGTGGATCAACTGCCGTCCGTTGGGCCGGGCATGGTCCTGCGGCACCTGATCGAAAGCGACCGCATTCCGGTGGCGCGGCTGAATGAGGTCTTCCGGCAGGCGGAGGGCAGCCGCATTGTCACCAACGCGCATCGCGTCAATCACGGAGAACTCCCCGAGACGGACGATGCGGCGTCGGACTTCTTCTTCATCGAGCGGGAAACGCCGGAGGAATCGCTGCCCACGCTGCTGAATCTGGTTCGGCGACGCATTCCCGGGAAGTTCGGGCTGAATGCGATCGACGACATCCAGGTCCTGAGTCCGATGAATCGCGGGTTGCTGGGGGTTCGGGAGCTGAACGTCCGGCTGCAGGAGGCGTTGAATCCCGGCGGGCCGGACGGAGCTAAGGTGGAGAAGTTTGGAACGCGGTTCCTGACCGGCGACCGCGTGATCCAGACCCGCAACAACTACGACAAGAACGTGTTCAACGGCGATATCGGCCGCATCGTCCGCGTGGACGAGCAGGAGCGGGAAGTGGCGGTGTCCTTTGACGGACGCGAGGCGGACTACGATTTCGGCGAACTGGACGAACTCTCGCTTGCCTACGCCATCACGATCCACAAGTCCCAGGGTTCGGAATTCCCCGCGGTGGTGATCCCGGTCTCGACGCAGCATTACATGATGCTGCAGCGCAATCTCATCTACACCGGCATGACGCGGGGGCGACGCCTCGTCGTCCTGATCGGCGAAAAAAAAGCGTTGGCGATGGCCGTGCGGAACAACAGGATGATGCGACGTCACTCGGGGCTGCTTGAGCGGCTCCGGCGCGACCTTGGTTGACCATGTCAGGACGACGGTATTCATGCGCGAAATGTCGGAAGGGATTTGAGGTCCCGGACATCAGCGACGCGGACAAGACGGTGATCTGTCCGCTCTGCGGCGA
>JAYPGD010000699.1:0-2233 GCA_038126655.1 Verrucomicrobiales bacterium | reverse complement strand
GGCCTGGGTTGCGTTCGATGCAGCGGGGACGGCGGGCTTGGCGACGGGTTCGAAGGACCAGTGCTGCTTGTATTCGGCGCCTTGTTCGACCCACCTGCGGAGAAGTTGTTTCTCCCGGCCGGTCAAGGGGATGCCGCCGACTTCGGGCGGGGGCATGATCTCCTCTTCGTCGGTTGAGAAGATGCGGCGGATCAGTTCGCTTTGGTCCGGGGCGCCGGGGGAGATGATCGGGGCGCCGGACTTGGAGGTCTTCGTTGCGGTGGTGAAGGTGTCGAGTCGGAGATCGGCCTCGCGGGCGTTATTGTCCGGGCCATGGCATTTGAAGCAGCGGTCGGAAAAGATGGCGCGGATGTGGAAGTTGAAATCGACGCGGTCGGGAAGCGTTTGCGCTGATGCGGAAAGCAGCGCGGAGGCGAGGACGAGGGCGAATGCCGCAACAGCGGGGTGAAAGTTCGAATGTCCGTAACGGGGCATGGGCACGGACGATGATCCGGGAATGAGCCCGACGGTCAATGCGGAAAGGGCGGGCTTTAAGGCGAACGTTCAATGTCAAAAGCTGAACTTCAAACGCCTACTGGTTCGCATGCGTCAGCAAAGGGAGCGGCGGCATGGTCGGGATGTCCAGCCCGGGCGGGAGCGGCGGGTAGATGATCTCGGGCTCGTGAGTGAGTGAGGGCAAGGGCGGCATTTGCGGCGTCTTGGGGGCGAGTCCGGGAGGCAGCGGGGGCATCGGCGGGAACCTGGTGACGAGGTTGACCCAGGTTTCGCGTTCGGCGGCGGTCATTTGCCTCCATTGCTCGGCCTTGTGGAAGAAGCGTTGGCGTTCCGCGTCCGGCATGGCGGCGATCTTCTGGAACGCCATCATGCATTCCGACCGCTTGTTGGCCGGGAGGGAATTCAGTTTCTCCAGAGCCGGGGCCACGGTTTCGCGTCGGTCGGCGGGCACGGCGGCGAGGATCTTGTCGCGTTCGGAGTCGGACAATTGGAAGAAGCGGTTGAAGCTGTGGATCATGCCGGCGCGGGTTTCTTCGGGCAGTTCCTCCCATTGGGCCAGACGGGCATCAGGCCGGGCGTCGGGGGCTGGGGGCTCCAGGGTGAGTTCGTTGCGGCGGATCCAGTCCATGGTGCGCTCGTGCCTGAGGATCTCGTCGCGCCAACCGGGGGAGAGCAGGTTCCATTGCTTGAGGCGCACGGCGACCAATTCACGATCCTGTTCCGGCATCTGCGCCAGTTTGGCGGCGCGTTGGTCCGGCTGCATCGGCAGGAGGGTCTTCAAATACCAGCGTAGTTCGGTGGTGCGCAGCTTGAGTTCGCGGGTGTCGGATGTCATGGCCTCGTATTCACGGACCTTGGCGAGGAGGACGGCGCGGGAACGTTCCGAACGCGAGGCCAGGGCCGTGGCGCGTGCGGAATCGTCCATCTTCAACAGTCTGCGGAAAAAGCTTACCGGTGATTGGAACTCCTCCGGTTGCGTTGAGGTCGGGGAGGGCGGAAGCGTAGGGATAGCCGGCGTTTCCGCCGCGATCAATGAACCGCCCAGCAATGTCACAAAACCAAGAATGGAAAGAGTCTTGTTCATGGCTGCGATCACTCTTCCTCCAAGGCGGCAAGGAGTTCGTCGTCGACGATGGGTTGTTCGCCGAGGCGGTTGATCTCGTCGAAGTGGGTCAATGCGTCGATCTCGGCGTTGGGGGCGATGGCGACGCTGGTGATGACGCTGAGGTCGCCGGCGAGTTCCGCTCGCATGGTCATCTGGCGTTGGTCCTGGACGATCCAGGCAACAGCGAGGGCCATGGCTCCGACCGTGGCGGCGTGAACCCAGCGCATCGGCAGCCAGCCGAAGAGCTTGCGGCGTCGGGCGGCGCTGCAGGGAAGTTCGGAAAGGCGCGCAGCCTCGACGACCCGGGCGGTGAAATTGGACGACAAGGGCGCGTCCGGCAGGCGGTCCAGCAACCCACTGAGGCGCATTTCCTCGTCCAGATGATCGCGAATCTCCGGGTGTTGGGAGGCCAGTTTCTCCAAGCGTCTGTCCTCCGCCCCGGTCAGCTTCCGCTGCAGGCGGATGTTCAGCAGTTTCTGGTATTCCGTTTCGCTCATTTGCGTTCTTTCATTGAATCACCGTCCACATCGTAAAGTTGCTCAGAAAGGCCCGTGGGTTCGGAGCACCGAGCATTGCTCGGCCGGGGCCTGAATCAGGCACCAATGCCGAGCATTGCTCGGCGCTCCGGTCGGG
>JAYPGD010000698.1:0-2261 GCA_038126655.1 Verrucomicrobiales bacterium | reverse complement strand
CCTGTCTGTAGTGTGGGCTCTGTGAGCCCAATGCGACACCATCGCCTGACACAGGCGACGCTACACCTTGTCCCTACGGGAACAAAACGGGAGCGGCTTGCTTGCCTCAGATTCGACCACCCACCTTCGTTTACACCCCTTCGCTCCCATTCCATTCTTGCCCCATCGCCCGGCGTTCCTGTTTAGTCCTCCGATTCCCATGAGTAAAACTGCGTTGTTATTTGCCGGTCAGGGCGCCCAATCCGTCGGGATGGGGCGCGATCTGGCTGAGAATCATCCGACCGCGAAGGCGTTGTTCGCCCAGGCCAACGAGGCCCTGGGCTACGACCTGACGTCGATCTGTTTCGACGGTCCGGAGGACGAACTGACCAAGACCGAGAACGCCCAACCCGGGATCTACCTGGTGAGCTGGATCGCGTTGCAACTGCTGAAGGAGCAGGCGGCCGATCTGGAGTTCGGCGCGACGGCCGGGCTGTCGTTGGGCGAGTTCACGGCCTTGGCCGCGGCGGGCGCGATGAGTTTTGAGGATGGACTGAAGGTGGTGCGACAGCGCGGTCGCTTCATGCAGGAAGCCTGCGACGAAACGCAGGGCGGCATGGCGGCGATCATCGGACTGGACGAAGCCCAGACCCGCGAAGTCTGCGACGCGGCCGGCGTCACCCTGGCCAATCTCAACTGCCCGGGGCAGCTCGTCATCTCGGGCGCGGCGGACAAGATCGAAACCGCCTGCGAAGCGGCGAAGGAAAAGGGCGCCAAGCGCGCGCTGCCGTTGACCGTCGCCGGCGCCTATCATTCCCCGCTCATGGCCGGCGCCCAACCCAAGCTCAAGGCCGAACTCGACGCCATCTCGATCAACGCGCCGATCGTTCCCGTGATCTCCAATGTCACCGCTGAAGCGCACGGCGCCCCGGATCAAATCGCGCCGCTGCTGGTCGATCAGGTGACCTCGTCGGTCCGCTGGGAGGAGTCCGTCCGCCTGCTGATGAGCCAGGGTTTCACCCGCTTCATCGAACTCGGACCCGGCAATGCCTTGACCGGTTTCATGCGACGCATCGATCGAAAGACCGAGATTCACAATATCGCCGACTGCGCGAGCCTTGAGAAGACCGTCGCCGCGTTGACTGCGGCGTGATCTGGCCCCGGCATGGCCGACGAATCCCCCAAACGCGAGACCCTGCACTACCGGCGTTCGCACTTCGTGACGCGGTTGCCGGTCGATTTCTTCTACACGCCCTCGCATTGCTGGCTGGAACGACGGAATGAAGACGGCCTCTGGCGCGTCGGACTTACCAAGTTCGCCACACGCATGCTGGGCGAACTGGTGGATTTCGGATTTGAAGAGCAGCCGGGCGCCGCGGTGAAGACAGGCCAGATCGTCGGCTGGATCGAAGGCTTCAAGGCCATCTCGGACATCTATTGCGTAATCGACGGCCGCTTCGATGGATCCAACGCAGCCCTGGAAAAGAAGATCAACGCCATCGACAAGGATCCCTACAACACAGGCTGGCTGTATGAGGCGACGGGCGAGCCGGATGTCAAACGCATGAATGTCGACGCCTACACCGCCGTCTTGGACAAGACCATCGACAAGATCCTGGAAAACCAACGCGCGGATGAGATTGATTGAGGCGCACCACGCACCACGCACCACGCACCACGCACCACGCACCACGCACCACGCACCACGCATCCGCCTACGTTCCGCAAAGCCGGAACTTCGTCGTGACAAGCCACGCACCACGCAATCCGCCTTCGCTTCGCAGCTACGACGCGACAAGCACGCCACACGCCTCCATGACCGAATCAGACGAACAGCACGCCCCCAAAGCCCGCTACATCATGATCGGCGGCTTCCTTGGCGCTGGGAAGACGACCTCGATCGCCAAGATGGCGCAGATGTTGAGCGACCAGGGCCTGAAGGTCGGATTGATCACCAACGACCAGGGCAATGAGCTGGTCGACACCGCCATGCTGCGGTCCCGGGGCTTCGCAACCGAAGAAATCTCAGGCGGTTGTTTCTGCTGCCGTTTCAATTCCCTGGTCGACGCCGCCGCCCGGTTGAACGACGAGACGCGCCCGGATGTGTTCATCGCGGAGCCCGTGGGCAGCTGCACCGACCTGGTGGCGACCGTGACCTATCCCCTGCGACGGATGTATGGCGAGGACTTCAAGATCGCGCCGCTGAGCGTGGTGATCGATCCCGTCCGGGCGGCGCGGGTGTTTGGCCTGAACGAGGGCGGCCGCTTTTCCGAGAAGGTCCG
>JAYPGD010000697.1:0-2282 GCA_038126655.1 Verrucomicrobiales bacterium | reverse complement strand
GATCGGTCAGGATCTCCTGATAGCCGCTCATCGAGGTGTTGAAACACACCTCGCCACAATTCACCGCGGTCCCGCCAAATGCGGAACCCCGGTAAACAGCGCCGTCTTCCAATGCCAATATCGCCTTCATGGGTGGGAACTCGCGCGGGATGCTAGGGATGCTCGGCGCCCGGTCAAGATAATCCGCGGAAAAAACGGAGAATCAGGGGAGTGAGGGTATGAGCGAGGAAACCGCCCCTCATTTCTCGCCCGCACCCCGTCGAGGCGCTACTTCTTCAACGCCTTCTTCAGCTTGGCGAGGTAGCCTTTGGCGTCGCCGCCATAGCCGACCTGTTCAAAGACCTTCCTGCCATTCTTGTCGAGGACGATCACGGTCGGATAGCCGCGGATCTTGTATTTCTCACTCAGCGCCTTGTTGGCCTGCTTGAGTTCGTCGCTCTGCTTCTTGCGGGCGGGAAAATCGAGCTCCACCAGGATCAGGTTGTCCTTGGCAAAGGCCAGGAAGTCCTTCGAAGAAAGGACGTTCTTGTGCAGGGATTTGCAGGGGGGACACCAATCGGAGCCGGTGAAGTCCATCAGGACCATCTTGTTCTCCTTCTTCGCCTTGGCCTGGGCTTCGGGAAGGCTCGTCAGCCATTCGCCTTCCCCGGCCGAAACCTGGAACGCGAGGAACAGCGCCAGCATGCATGCAATCGATTTTTTCATGATTTGTCGGTGTTGGTGGTGTGTGTTGAGAATCTGACGTCCGCTGAGTCCGGATTATTCCCGCCAGGCGATCTTTCCGCCCACGATGGTCATGACCGGCTTCCCCTTGAGCGGCCAGTCGTAGAACGGACTGTTCGTGGACTGGCTGACCGTGTCCTCCCTGCGGAACACCCACTCAGCGTCCGCATCAAACACCGTCACGTCCCCGTCCATGCCCACGCCCAATGCGCCCTTGTTGTCCAGATTGACCAGTTTCGCGGGCACATCCGTCAGCCGTGAGATCAGGTCCGGCAGCTTCATGGCGCCGGTGTGATGGAAACGCATCAAGGAAAGGGCCAACTGCGTCTCCAGGCCGGTGATGCCGAAGGGCGCATAATCGAACTCGACCTCCTTCTCGTAATCGCAATGAGGCGCATGGTCGCTGGAGATGATGTCCAGTGTTCCATCGATCACGCCCTCAATCACGGCCGCGCGATCCGCCGCGGTGCGCAGCGGCGGGTTCATCTTGAAATTGGTGTCGTATTCCGGCCAGGCGGGAAGGTCCGCCTTGTCCCGATCCGGATAAAGCTCCTTTCCATCGCCGTCCCAGAACGCCTCGCTGCCGGCGATCGACGCGTCAGTCAGCGTGAAATGGTGCGGACAGGCCTCGCCGGAGATCGAAACGCCGCGGGCCTTGGCCTCCCGGATCAGTCGCACGGCCCCCGCCGCGCTCATGTGCTGACAATGGATCCGCGCGCCCGTCAGTTCCGCCAGCAGGATGTTGCGCGCCACGATCATCTCCTCGCCGACCGAGGGCCAGCCCTTGAGCCCCAGGTTCGTGCTCCAGTAGCCCTCGTTCATCACGCCGTCCGTCACCAGATCGTAATCCTGGCAATGGTCAAAGATCGAGAGATTGAACATGGAGGCGTATTCCGCGGCGCGGCGCATGAGTTCGTTGTTCTGCACGCAGGAGCCGTCGTCCGTGATCGCGACCACGCCCGCCTTGTTCAGCGAACCGATGGGCGCCAATTCCTCGCCGGCGCGATCCTTGGTGATCGTCCCGGTGGTCAGGACATTGACGACCGCGTTCTTCTCGGCCTTCTCCTGGATCAACGCCACGGTGCCGGGATTGTCAATGGCCGGGCGCGTGTTGGGCTGACAGACCACCGTGGTGAATCCGCCCCGGGCCGCGGACCTCGCGCCGCTTTCAATCGTCTCCTTCGCCGTCTGCCCCGGCTCGCGAAAATGCACGTGGATGTCAATCAACCCCGGGCAGACCACCTTGCCGGAACAATCAACCTTTTCCGCGTCAGTCGACGCCTTGGAGCCGGCCTCCGCGCCGACCGCGGCCACTTTCCCCTCCGAAATCAGCACATCGGCAATCTCGTCAATGGAGTTCGCCGGATCGACCACACGGCCGCCTTGAAGCAACAAATCACTCATGAGCGGAGAAGAATACACGCCGGCTGTGAATTGACAACGCAAGGCTTGGCGCTAAAGTTCCTCCTCCTTCGCGGGTGTAGCTCAATGGTAGAGCAGAAGCCTTCCAAGCTTACGACGAGGGTTCGATTCCCTTCACCCGCTCCACTTCACTTCGC
>JAYPGD010000696.1:0-2293 GCA_038126655.1 Verrucomicrobiales bacterium | reverse complement strand
CTTCCAAGCTTACGACGAGGGTTCGATTCCCTTCACCCGCTCCACTTCACTTCGCCTTCTTCACCTCGGCGTCGAGCGCCTTGAAGAAACCCTCCATCATTTTCTTGGCGACCGTGGAGATGAGCCGCGAACCGATGGCGGCGATCATGCCGCCCACCTGCACGTCCGCATCGCAGGTCAGCACGGTCTTCTTCCCCTTCTGCTCAAAGGCGATCTTGGAGTTCCCCTTCACGAATCCGGGCGCGCCCTTGCCCTCGACAACCAGCGTGTAGGACTCCGGCAACTTCTTGTCCTTCATCTTGATCTTGCCGACGTATTTCCCCTTCAGCCCGGCCACGCCGAGCTTGAGGTGGACGTCGTACTGATCCTTCTTCGTCATCACCATCTTCTCGCACCCGTCGATGCATCTGGCCAGGATGTCGGGGTCGGTGATGCAGGCGCAGACCTTTTCCCTGTCGCCATTGAAGGTGTGACTGCCGGAAATCTTCATGATTCAACCTCAACGTCTCGCCGCCAATTCCAAGGCGCGTTGCGTATGCACCCTGGCCAGGTGAGCCCGGTAATCTTCCGAGGCGTGGATATCGCCCATCGGATCGACGCCCTCCATCGCCAGCGCGGCGGCCGCCTTGATCGCGGCCTTGCTGAACTTCTTGTGTTTCTTCAATTCCGCCTCGGAGGCCGTCGCCCGGAACGCCGTCGCCGCCACGCCGGTGACGCCGATCTTCGCCGCGCCCTTCTTCCTGTCCGCCACGACCGCCACGCCGGCGATCGCAAAGCCGCTGGCCTTCTGGGCAAACTTCAGATAGGCGACCGACTTCCCGGTCTTGGGAACTCGGATCTCCGAAACGATCTCCCCCGGTTGAACCGCCGTCTCCATCAGGTCCACGAAGAAATCGGCGGCCTTCACCCTGCGCTTGCCATCGGGGCCGACCAGATGGATCTCGGCGTCGAGCGCCAGCATGGCGGCCGGCCAGTCGCCGGCCGGATCCGCGTGCGCCAGGCTGCCCGCAAGCGTGCCGCGATTGCGCACCTGCACGTCGCCGATCTGCGGCGCCACCTGCGCCAGGAGCGGACACTCCTTCGCAATCAACTCCGACGCCTCAATGTCGCGATGCGTCGCCAGGGCGCCGATCGCGATCTTCGTCCCGACCTCCTTGATGTAACGCAGCTTCCCGATGCCGCCGATGTCCACGACCACCGCCGGTTGCGCCAGGCGAAATTTCATCGCGGGAATCAGGCTGTGGCCGCCGGACAGGACCTTGGCGTCGTCGCCATGCTCGGCCAGCAGGGCGACAGCCTCCTTCAAGGTCCCGGGACGCTGGTATTCAAATGATGCGGGGATCATGTCTTGGGTGCGGAATTACGATTTCTTCTCAACCACGAATGCACACGAATTCCCGAAATCTAATCGAACCGATTTCGCCGAACGCTCGCCTGCTCTTCTTCGTGTGTATTCGTGTTCATTCGTGGTTCTTCAAAATTGTCTTCTATGCGACCGCCGGTTGCGCGGTGTGTTGTTGGATGGCGTTCCAGACGGTCTCCGGAGTCAACGGAAGATCCACGTGCGTGACGCCAAGCGGGGACAGCGCGTCAATGACCGCATTGGCGACCGCCGGCGTCGCGCCGATGGTGCCGGCCTCGCCGCAGCCCTTGATGCCCATGGGATTGCTCGGCGAGGGGGTCACGGTGTGCCCGAGCGTGTATTCCGGAATGTCCTTCGCGCGGGCGATCGCGTAATCCATGAACTCGCCCGTCAGCAACTGCCCGTACTCATCGTAGACGGTCTTCTCAAACAGGGCCTGACCAAGCGAATGCGCGATGCCGCCCTGGACCTGGCCTTCGACCAGCAACGGGTTGATCTGCGGCCCGCAGTCATCCACCGCCACATACTTCACGATCTCCACCTCGCCGGTGACGCGATCCACCTCGACCGCCACGATGTGCGTTCCGAAGGGATAGGTGCAGTTCTCCGGCTCGAAGAAACTCGACGCCTCAAGCCCCGGCTCGAAGTTCCTGGGGATGTTCTTGGCGACATAGGCCTCCATCGCCAACTCGCCCCAGGAGATCGACTTGTCCGTCCCCGGCGCGAAAAAGCGGCCCGGCTCGTATTGCAGCTTCTTTTTGGAAACCTTGAGCAGATGCGCCGCCAGCGTCGTCGCCTTGGCAATGATCTTGTCGACGCTCATCAGGATCGCCGTGCCGCCCAGGGCCGTCGCTCGACTGCCATAGGTGTCGCGACCATAGTGCGCCGTGGCGGTGTCGCCGCTGTGCACGGTGATGTCCTTCATCGGGA
>JAYPGD010000695.1:1822-2294 GCA_038126655.1 Verrucomicrobiales bacterium | reverse complement strand
GTCGCAGAGCACCAGCCGGGAGGAGCGCTGCGGTTCCTCCGCCGTGAGCACGGGGCACGACTGCCAGAATTGCGAGAACAGCCCGGAGAGGTCGTAGAGGTAGTTGCAGAGCAGGTTGGGGCGGCATTCCTCGGCGACCGCCTCCAGGGCGAGTCCGAAAGCGAGGAGATGTTTTGCCAACGCGAGTTCCGCGTCCTCGGTCAGGACGATCCTGTGAGATTGATCGGCGGTTTCGCCCGCCTTGCGCGCGAGGCTTTGCGTCCGGGTGTAGGCGTAGAGGAGGTAAGGCGCGGTGTTGCCGGCCAGCGCGAGCATCTTGTCCCAGCTGAACTTGTAGTCGCTCTGCCGGTTGGGCATGAGGTCGGCGTATTTGATGGCGCCGAGACCGATGATGCGTCCGATCTCGCGGAGTTCCTCATCGGAGAAGGTCGCGTCCCCTTTCTCTTCCTGTTTCGCCCTGGCCACGTTGTAG
>JAYPGD010000695.1:0-1812 GCA_038126655.1 Verrucomicrobiales bacterium | reverse complement strand
CGGCCCCCCTCACCTCCTGCTACGCCCGGCCCACGGGCCCCCCCCGTTCCTCCGCCTCATTCAGCAGGTCGGTCAAGCGGATGGTGCCGCCCTCGCGGGTTTTGAAGGGCTTGCCGTCCTCGCCGAGGATCGCGCCGAACCAGACGTGGTCGAGTCGCACGTCCCCGTCCTTGCGCCAGCGGCGGAAGATGTTGAACAACTGGTTGAAGTGCAGTTGCTGGCGGCCGTCGGTAACGTAGATGATGCGCGCGGGATTCCAGGTCTTGAGCCGGTGCTCCAATGTGGCGAGGTCGCTGGTGGTGTAGTTTGCGCCGCCGTCGCTCTTGAGGACGATGCTGGGATTGGGGACCCATTCCCCGTCGCGGTGGATCAGGAACGGATCGTCCTTCTCCGGCAACGCGCCATCCGAGAAGACGCACATGGCGCCCTTGCTTTCCTCGGCAATGCCGGCGTCCTTCAACTCCTCGACCACGGCTTTCAACCGGTCGTTGTAGAAACTCTCGCCCAGAGTCTCGTCGAAGGTGACGCCCAGTCGCGCGTAGACCTCGTCGAACTGGCTCTGGGAAAGCGCGATCATCCGCTTCCAGATGCCGAGGTTTTCCTCGTCGCCGGACTGGAGTTTGACGAGTTCCTGGCGGGCCTGCTCCAGGACGCTTTCATCGGATTCGCAGCGGTCGTTGATGAGCTTGTAGAGCCGCTCCATCTCCTCGAGCGCATTGGCTTCGAGGGCATCACGATTCAACTCGTTTTTCCAACCGACCAGCAGCTTGCCGAACTGCGTGCCCCAGTCGCCGATGTGGTTGTCGCCGACGACGGTGTGGCCGAGCAGTCGGTAGATCCGCTTGAGGCTCTCCCCGAGGATGGTGGAGCGGATGTGGCCTACGTGCATCGGCTTGGCGACATTCGGCGAGCTGAAATCGATGACGATGGTTTCGGGGGCGGAGGCCTTGTCGAAGAACAGATCGCCGCCATCGAGCGCGGCTTGAAGTTCGGCGGCGATCGCCTCGCTCTTGCAGCGGAAGTTCAGGAATCCGGGGCCGGCGATCTCGACCGGTTCACACCAGTCGGTGACATCGAGCTTCGCGATGACCTGTTCGGCGAGTTGACGAGGGTTGGTCTTCGCGAGCTTGGCCAGCGGCATCAGCGCGTTGCACTGGTAGTCGCCGAACTTGGGGTTGGGACAGGGGCGGACGCAGAGGTCCGACACGTCGGCGTCCGGAACAACCTGGGGGATGGCGTCGCGGAGACGGGCTTCGATGGAGCGATGAATCGACACGGGAGGAAGAGGGACTAGTGGCAGCGATCAGGCGGGAGGGGGCGGGGCGCCTCCGGGCGGTCGCCTATTTTTCTCCGCCGGATTCCTTGAGCAGGGTGATCAGGGAATCGGCATCGTCGGGCGCGTTCAACAGTGACTGTCGAAGGTCCTTCTTGTGCAGTTGCTTGGCGATGGTGGCCAGGGTGTGCAGGTGCTTTTGGAACTGGCCCTGGGGCACGAGCAGCAGGGTGACAAGTTGGACGTCCTGATTGTCCAGCGCGGCGAAGTCGATGCCGGACCTCGATCGGCCGAAGGCTGCGACGACGTCGTGGATCAGGCTGGTGGAGGCGTGGGGGATGCCGATGCCGAATCCGATGCCGGTGCTCATGGACTCCTCGCGTTTGCGCACGACCTCGGCGACCTCTGCGCGGTGTTCCTCGCGGAGTTTCCCGGTGGCGACGAGGTTGTCGATCAATTCGTCAATGGCCTGCCATCGATCCGCGGCCTTCAGTTCCGGGACGATGTTCTCCGGTTTGATCAGTTCGCCGAGCGTCATA
>JAYPGD010000694.1:0-2303 GCA_038126655.1 Verrucomicrobiales bacterium | reverse complement strand
GCTCCAAGGCGCTGCAGGTGATCGCCAAGTTGCCCCAGCGTCCGACAGCGAGTCGAATGGGGAACCGGGCGAAGAATATCCAGACGGCGTTGGCGGATCGGCAGGCGGTGTTCAAGGGCAGTTGCGCCGCCTGTCACACGCTCCCGGCCAAGGGCAAGCTGGGCAAGCCGCTCTACGACGCGGCCTGTGGCATCTGCCACAACGCGGAACATCGCGCCTCCATGGTGCCGGATCTGACGCGCCTCCAACATGGGACCAACCCCGCCTACTGGAAGCATTGGACTGAGAATGGGAAGCCCGGTTCGCTGATGCCCGCCTTTTCGGAGAAGCATGGCGGACCGCTGACACCGGAGCAGATCTCCAGCATCGTCGAATACCTCACCAAAACGATCCCCTCCTCGGCGCGCCCCCTGCCGCCCGGGTTTGCCCCGACCCGGAAATGAGGAGGTCGCGCCTTTTCCTCGAACTCCAGGCCCGCTGGCTGTCTGGCGACGATTTCATGTCCCGTCGATCCGCCTGCTAGCATGAAAACCGGGCTGTTCATCACATTCGAAGGCGGCGAAGGCTGCGGCAAGTCCACCCAGATCGGTCTGTTGGAAGAGCGGTTGAAGGGGGAGGGACGGGAGGTCCTTCGACTGAGGGAGCCGGGCGGAACGGAACTGGGCGAGAAGATTCGCAACCTCTTCCAACATGATGAGGCGGGCGAGGGGATGTCCCCGGAGACCGAGCTTCTGCTCGTCAATGCCAGCCGCGCCCAATTGGTCCGCGAGAAGATTCGCCCGGCCTTGGAGCGCGGCGAGATCGTGCTCTGTGACCGCTTCTACGATTCCACAGTGGCCTACCAAGGGTATGGCCGCGGGTTGGATTTGGCTCTGGTCCGGCGCATCATCGACGTCGCCGTCGGCGCTACGCGGCCCGACCGGACATTCCTGATCAGTCTCCCGCGTCAGTTGGCGGAGCATCGCTTGAAGATCCGATCGGCGCTGGACGAATGGAGCGACGACCGCATGGAAAAGTCCGAACGCGAGTTCTTCGAGCGCGTGGAGGAAGGCTTCTTCGATCTGAATGCGAGCGAAGGGGAGCGGATTCATCTGATCGAGGGATCGCGCGCGATTGAAGTCGTGCACGAGGAGATCTGGGGCGAGGTGGAGGCGATGTTGAAGGGGGGAGGGTGAGGAAGGCGAACGTTCAACGCTCAACTTTGAACGTTGAACTCTGAACGTGGATTTGCGCGCTTCGCGCGGGGCGCAGTTCAGTTTCCATACTCAATCCCTGATTTTTTTACGCAAGGGCTCGCTCGGCTGAACGACCGCGAAGCGGTCAGGGAAGATGGACGTTGAGCGTTGAACGTTCGCCTTGCCTGCCTTTACCGGGCTACGATCACCTAAATCATCCGCCTCGCTACGCCAAATTCCACCACCGCGAAATAAACTTCCACAACTCGCGAATGGTCTCGATGTTCGTCGTGGTGTGCCTCGAAAGCGGGCCGGTTGTGAATCCGCCCGCGCCGGCCAATGCAATGGGGATGAGGAGTTGGTCGGCCAAGTGTTCGCCGACCGGGGCTTCGTTCTTCAGGTAACGGCGCGCTTCCTTGGCGGCTTCTCGAGCGGCCCACTCGGCCTTGACGCCGCGCTCGCCAAAGGTGCTGATCAGCTCGGTCACGTGGTCGCTTTCGATTTCGATCAACAGCGCGTTTCCGGGGCCGGGGGAATTGTTGACGACCCTCGTCGCGCAGTCTTCTTCGTCCAGGTCGAGTTTGCTGCGCACGAGGCGCAGTTCGCGCTTGGCGACATCCTTGGGGATCATTGAGATCATGACGCGGGCGCGTTTGGAGCGGATGGCTCCACGCTGGTGCAGATGAAGTGGTGCGAGTTTCGCGAATGGTTCGAGGATCGCGCGAAAGAGTCCGCCGCCAGCCGGGAAGAATCCGGGGCGTTCGAGTTCGAGCGCGACCTGCGGCCCCATGCGGGAGAGCAGGGGGAGAAAGGTGTTCTCCAGGAAGTCGAAGGGCGGGGCGAAGGGATTGTGGGTGCCGCCCTCGAGCGTGAGGCGCGACGGCGCGTCCGTCAGCATGAGTGCGGGAAGGGCGGTCTGGAAAACCAGTGTCGCGCTTCCGGCTGATCCGACGGCGAAGCGGTAATCGCCCGGCCGGACCGCGCCAGGTGTGAAGGTCAGTTCGTCCGAACCGAGCGTCGCGCCTTCGTGTTCGGCGGAGGAGATTTCGCGCGCGGCATTCAACGCGGTCAGGTGCTGATTGGACCCCACGTTTCGGCCCATTCCTTATGAGACAGTTTCCGTTGGTT
>JAYPGD010000693.1:266-2311 GCA_038126655.1 Verrucomicrobiales bacterium | reverse complement strand
TCCAAGAACGCCAACCAGGACAACCGCGCCTCGGAAGCCTCGCGCGGAACCGCCTCCAGCCGTTGGGCCATCGAGAAGATCCTCGACCGCGGCTACGGACTCGCCACCATCTACTACGGAGACATCGATCCCGATTTCCACGACGAATTCCAAAACGGCGTGCATCCCCTGTTCTACCAGCAAGGCCAGACCAAGCCCGCGGCCGACGAGTGGGGCTCCATCGGCGCCTGGGCCTGGGGACTCAGCCGGGCGATGGATTACTTCGAACAGGACGACGCCATCGATCAGGGGAAGGTGGCGGTCTTGGGTCATTCACGTTTGGGCAAGACCTCGCTTTGGGCCGGCGCAACCGACGAGCGTTTCGCCATCGTGATCTCGAACAACTCCGGCTGCGGCGGCGCGGCGTTGGCCCGGCGGCGCTTCGGCGAAACGGTCGCCCGCATCAACACCTCCTTCCCTCACTGGTTCAACGACAACCACGTGAAGTTCAATGACAAGGAAAACGAACTGCCCGTCGATCATCACATGCTCATTGCGCTGATGGCGCCCCGCCCCGTCTACATCGCCAGCGCGGAACAGGATCAGTGGGCCGATCCCAATGGCGAGTTCCTTTCCGGAAAACTCGCCGGCCCGGTCTATGAACTCTTCGGCAGGAAGGGCGTCGGCGTGGAGAAACAACCCGCGCTCAACACGCCCGTCGGCGACTTCGTCGGCTACCACTACCGCACCGGCAAACACGACGTCACCGACTACGACTGGGAACAATACCTCAACTTCGCCGACAGGCACTTTGGGCGGAAGTAGTCGGGGTCGGCAGCAGAGTCTCGTCACGCCGTAGCCCAGCAAAGGCGGGTTCTCGGTTCTCAGCCTGTCACGCCGTTGTTCCGGCTTTGCGGAACGAGGGCGGATTCGCAGTTCCGGTTTCTCGTCGCCGGAATCTCGCATCCAAAATCTAGGATCGAGGATCAAATTCCTTGCGCTGGCGCGAAAATTGTCGATATTCCTCGCCTTCACTTCACACGCCGGTGTGGTGGAATTGGTAGACACGCTAGATTCAAAATCTGGTTCCCTTTGGGAGTGTGGGTTCGAGTCCCTCCACCGGTACCATCTTTCCCCCTGATTTCCGGGCTCACCAAGGAAGCCCCCCACGATTCTTGCGCGACCACCCCCTCAAGAAACGGGCTCCATTCGCGCCGTTCTTTGGTTCTCATTTCCGGCGTTCGGCGCTATATGGGAGTTTCCGGAAAAGAAACCGAGATTCTGAGCCGTAGCTGAATCTGAATACAACCCTCCAGTCGCCATGCGCCCCATCCCTCCTCCCATCCGTTTTGCCGCCCTCGCCTGCTCCCTGCTCGCGCTGTCGGCATTCACGTCAAACGCCGCCCCGTGTCTGCCATTGCCAACCGCGCCATCCGGATGGTGGGCCGCCGAAACAGACGGAAATGATCTCACCGGAACCCACCACGCCACGCTGAATGGAACCGTCACCTTCACCCCCGGCAAGGTCGGGCAGGCCTTTCTGTTCGACGGCGACGACGATCAGATCACCATCCCCCATCACGACGACCTGGAGCCGTCGGCGAACGGGTTCACCGTCGAATTCTGGATCAAGGGCGACCGGACAGCGCAACCGCAGTCCCTGTTTCTGGTGGCCGACAAATCGCACGGATTCGCCGACAGCACGGGCTGGGTCATGCAGGGCAACACAAGCAACGGCCAGATCACCTTCTCACTCGGTCGCGGCAACACGTTCACCGGCGTCACCGCCGGTGTGAACGCGCTCGACGACCAATGGCATCACATCGCCGGAACCTGGGATGGCGTCGGCACAGCGCGGATCTACTTCGATGGAAACCTCTACAGCTCCGTCGGCATCAACAGCTATGTCGGCAACACGCGCCCCATGAACATCGGTTATTCCTGGGGCGGCGGAACTCCCGCGCGCTTCCTGCGCGGGGCGGTGGATGAATTGACCGTCTATCCGACCGCGCTGGAACCGGGACAGATCCAGGCCATCCACGACGCCGGCTCAGCCGGCAAATGCC
>JAYPGD010000693.1:0-256 GCA_038126655.1 Verrucomicrobiales bacterium | reverse complement strand
TGACGCCAACGACGCCGTCGGCATGAACCACGCCGCACTTTTGGACCGGCGTTCACACCCAACCTTCTGAAGCGCGTCTTCTTCAGACGTCTTGGGCTGATCCGCTTCCGTTGACAGTTCCTGTCCGCTCATGGCTTCACCTGTTCAGAACCGCATGGTCGCACGACAAGGGACGCATCTCCATCTCAACCTGCAGGGCTTCTCGTGAGCTGCAAAAGCAATTCTTATAGGCGCGTTGTAACGTGCTCTCTGTGAG
>JAYPGD010000692.1:271-2319 GCA_038126655.1 Verrucomicrobiales bacterium | reverse complement strand
AACCATGCGGCGAAGGAATCGCCCGACAATCAAGACTACGCAAAACGACGATGAAAACACTGAAGACACCACTGGCCGGCCTGCTGGCCGGATTGCTGATCGTGACCGCGGCGCAGGCCTCAGATGAGGTACAGCTCGACGGGGCCAAGGTTGGTCACTGGACGATGGATTTTGCCGCCGCCTCCAAGCTGGCGAAGGAGAAGAACCTGCCCATGATGCTGAACTTCACCGGTTCGGACTGGTGTGGGTGGTGCAAGCTTATGGACAAGGGCGTTTTCGCCAAGGAGGAGTGGAACAAGTACGCGGCCAAGAATGTCGTCCTCGTCACCCTCGACTTCCCGAACGACAAGAGCATCGTGCCGGAAAAGTATGTCGCGCGAAACAAGTCCCTGCAGCAGCAGTTTGGCGTCCGCGGTTACCCGACCTACGTGGTGCTCGACAGCGATGGCGAGACGCAGTTGGGCCGGCTCGGTGCGGGACGCGACAAGACGCCGGCGTCGTTCATCAAGGAGTTTCAGGAGGTCACCCGGTTCAGCGCCTCGAGCGTTGCGGCTTACGCCAAGAAGAATCCGGACAAGGCCAAGGCCTACAAGGCCGCCCTGGGCGAGGTTCGCGCCTCCCAGAAGGCCCTGCGCGACTGGATCGCCACGGGGCCGCAGCGGAACGCCGAGAACGACAAGAAGTTTGAAGCGTTCAAGCAGCGCATCTCCGAGGCGAACGACGCCCTGGACAAGTTCTGATTCCGGGCGGCGGATCCGACGAACGATCTGATGGGCGGCTCCTGCGGGAGCCGCCTTTTTTTCGCGTCGACAGGCGGTGATTCAGCCGGACAATGCGGGGCGTCTATGAAACACCTGATCCTTTTGCCGGGCCTTTGCGTCTTCCTGGCCGCGTCGTTGTCGGCCGCAGGAATCGAAATCACCCACGGTCCGATCCTGGGGCGGTTGTCAGACGACGGCGTCGGCATCTGGGCGCGGACCTCGCAGCCGGGGGAATTCCGCGCCACCTACGCCGTGGCGACGGAGGGCGAGCCTTCGCCGCTGGAGGGCACCGGATTGGCCGCGACGAGGCTGGAGCATGACAACACGGGCTGGGTCCATCTGACCGGATTGGCGCCGGACACCAGGTACCGCTATCGCATTCAGGCGGAGGGCGGGACGCGAGTTGTCGATGGGTCCTTTCGCACGTTGCCGAGGTCCTCCGATTACCTGGACGAAAAGCTCAATCCCAAGGGGCTTTTCAATTTCAGTTTCGAGTTTGCGTGCGGGAACAATCAGCATCCGAATCATGGCTCGGGCTACCTGCTTCCGTCGTTCCGGACGCTGACCGATCAGTTTGCGGACCGGATTCACTTCTCGATTCAGAACGGCGACTGGCTTTACGAGGAGATGCGGGAGTATTCACCGGATCAGTGGCGCGGAAAGTTAAACCTCGCCAAGGAGCAGACGCCGAGTGTGGTGAGTCACGCGCCGACGATCACCGGGGTCTGGGAGAACTACAAACTCTACCTCTCGCGCGGGAAGAACCTGGCGGAGTTTCATCGGTTTGTGCCGTGTTTCTTCGTGTTCGATGACCACGAGATCCTGAATGACGTCTGGGGCGCGGGCAGCCCGGGGCTGCGGGACCGGCGCGCGGTGTTTCGCGACATCGGGACGCAGGCCTGGCTCGATTACCTGGGCTGGGCGAACCCGATGGGAATCGAACAGCAGATCCAATTTGGCGCCGCGCGCTTGAAGAAGGGGAGTTCCACCCTGGTTGATCCGGAGGCGAGATTCCGCGAACTCGATCGCGACGAGATCACCAATCTCCACGTGCACTGGGGGCGCGACGACGCCGGCGTCAACGAGAATGCCCTTGATGGCGTTGGCGGCGTGACCAACGCCGGGGTCTACGAGATCGTGAAGGTCCTGTCCGACACGCGGCTGAAGATCCGCCCCGCGCCGAACGAAACAGCGACCAACGCCTATTCCGTCGGGCGGATCAACTTCTGGCGGAAGCGCATCGCCAACTGCGACTTTTTCTTCACCGACACCAAGAGCGAGCGCGAG
>JAYPGD010000692.1:0-261 GCA_038126655.1 Verrucomicrobiales bacterium | reverse complement strand
ACACCCGGGATCGCGGCAAGAAGGGGCTTTCCATGCTGGGGCCGCGGCAGAAGAAGTGGCTCATGGACGGCGTGGCCCACAGCGACGCCGATTTCATCTTCATCCTATCCAGCGTCAACTTCATGGTCCCGCACGTGGGCGGCGGCAAGGTGCGGGCCACCAACAAGGATGACGCCTGGACCGTGTTCTTCGATGAGCGGGAGCAGTTGATCGAGGCCTGGGACAAGTTGGACAAGCTGGTCATGGTGCTCAGCGGCGACC
>JAYPGD010000691.1:0-2327 GCA_038126655.1 Verrucomicrobiales bacterium | reverse complement strand
ACTTCAAATAGGAAATTCCGAGCAACGCCTGGCCGCACTCTGCTATGTTCCACGAAAGCGTCGCTCAACACCTGACGACCAGGACCACCCATGAACAAATCCCTCCCCATCCTCGCCGTCTTGTTGTCCTGCGCTGCGCTGGCGACCGCCGTGTTCAACCGGAATTCATCCCCTGGATCAAACGACGCGCCTGCCTCGGCCGCCGCCGATCAAACCGGCCTTGCCGAACTCAAGAACGAGATCGCCCAACTCAAGACCGCCAATGCCGCGCTGAAAGCGCAGCTCGCGGAGATGAACAGCAAGCCGTTGCGCATCGTGGACAATACGATCGAGGTCGAAGCTCTTCGGAAACGGGTCGTGAAGCTCGAGAACACGCAGATTGAAGTGATCGAGGCGGTGAATGAGACCGACAAGTATGGCGTGGTCGCCGCGATGGAAAAGGAGATCGTCAGCGCCTACACGACGCTCATGGACGCCCAGCAATCCGCCGGCGCGCGGTTGAAACAGGTCGCTCAGTTGAAACGCTATGGCTACTTCGATGAGAAGGCCTTGAAGGCTGTGACCGAAATCTACGCAGGCACGGACGACTTCAATGAAAAAGGCATGGCGCTTCAGGCGATGAAGGGGACGGTCACGCCGCAGATCCGCGACCAGATCCTTGCCGATCTGAGCGCCGAGTTAGAAGCCGGGAACAAATCCGGCCGGTTCCGCTACTACGCCATCGAGGCGTTGGAGCCGATGGCGGACGATCCCACGGTTCGCGAATGGCTGAATCATCTCGCTCAGAACGATCCCCAAGCCAAGCTGGCCGCCCGCGCCGCGCAGGCTTTGGGCGGAGAGCCGGCGCCGCGTGGAAAATAGGTCCGGGCAATGAGGGTAAACCGTTCGCGAGAAGGTGGGGGCAACCGTTCACGCGAGAGCGCGGCCCGCTTCACCTTCAATCTTTTCGCCGAAGTCAAATCTCGTATGATGGCCCAACTGGCGAGATGAAGAAAAATGCGCACAAAGATAGAATCGGAAGTTCCCGCAAGGGAGTCCTGATCCTGTTGTGCGCCCTGGCGCCGATTGCCATCGGCCTTCTCCTGCCGGACAGGGAGGAGAAGGCGGAAGCCCCCGCCCAAGCCCAGCCGCCGGCGCGCGCCTCCGATTCCACGGATCAGGCCGACACCTTGGATCATCCGAATCCCGGCGTGGACATGGCCCGCTTCGACGCCCGCGCCCGCGCCAAACAACGGGACGCCCTGCGCGAGTTGAATGACGCCAAGTCGCGGCTGAACACCGACCGCCGGCAATGGGCGGATCTCCTCAAACGCCATGCGGCCGGCGACAAGGAGGCGTTCGCGGTGCTGCTCGATTCCATCACCACCGGGAACGCCTTGGACATTTGGGAACTTGCGCGCGGCTCCAAACTCTCAAGAGAAGACAAAGGGCGGCTCTACGAGGGATTGGGCATGGCCGGCGGGGGGAACTTGTTTCATCAACTGATTGGCGCCGCAGATCGCGACGCCGCGCTCGCCGTGAAGGGCTGGAGCCAGATCGATCCCGCTGGCGCCTTCGATTGGTTCCGGCAACTCGACGTCAACAAGAACCCCGAGATGCAACAATACCTCGCCGCCGCCAATCTCAACGAACACGGCTTTCTCGACACCGTCTCCGACGGCCTGCTCGATTCACTGCAAACCGCGCCTGACTCCCCCGATCCACAGACCTCCAGCGCGGCCTTCGCCGAGGCCGCCACCCAGCTCGTGGAATCCCTGATGCGGGAGGACCCGATGAAGGGCGAGGCGATGATGCGCGAAGTCACCGAACGCTTCGCCGAACTCTACGATTCCAGCGCCCTGACCGACTGGTTCAACCAGATCGACGATCCCAATGTCCAGAGCGCCGCGATCCAGCGCATCATCGAGACCGGCGCCTTCAAGGACGATCCCTTCGAGGCCGTGGATGTGGCCCTGTCACTGGACAATTCCAAGAGTCGTCAGACCGCCCTTTCCGCGGCGTTCGGTCAATTGGGCGGAGGAGCTGGCGGCGTCGACCCCAATTCCGTCGCCGCCCAGCTCAACCAGATGCCTCCCGGACGGGACAGGGATTTCGCGATCAACGGATTCGCCCATGGCCTCGTCGGAGAATCCCCGCAATCCGCCCTCCACTGAGCCGACTCCATCTCCGACGACGGGTTCCGCCAGACGGTGACCCGAAACCTCAACCGGCGGATCGGGGCGCAGGGTTCGTTGGGCGGAAACTGAACGTCGGTGGAAATCCAGTCGAGCCTTGCCGGGTGATTCTCGGCGCCGGCGTCGGTTGGTTGAAGGAGGAATTCGAGGCGC
>JAYPGD010000690.1:1027-2340 GCA_038126655.1 Verrucomicrobiales bacterium | reverse complement strand
CTCTCGTAGCGCGCCAAACACCGACAGAAAGCAAGCAACTTCCTCATTGGCCCGAGTAAGACGCAAAGCGCTCATTTGGCGACGGGTATGCGGCGGTTTTCCTGGAGCTCGAAAACAGCAATCGGGATACTGGGATTGCTGAGTAGGGTATAGCCTGACTTCTTCGCTTTGCCGCACGCGATGTTGCACCCCTTGTTAAAACTGGCCGCCTCCCAGACCTGAGTCATCACATGCCACTTCGCGTTGTTCGTTTCGACGATCGCTGGCGTGATGAAATTGGTGCGGATGTCCGCTTCGACGGGGCTCTTCTTTTCCATACCGCAGCTTCCAGGACTTGCACTTGAAAAGGGGCTCTCATCGGATTCCCCGGATGAAGCGGCATCCTATAAGTAAGGCGGTCAAAGGCAAGACGGGAAGATTCCGGGCGATACTTGGCAATGTTTGGAAAGCGGAGCAGAGCGACGCGCCAACGCGTGCGTCACGCCAGCAACCCCAACAACTTCGCCTTGTCCTCGTCAAACGTGTCCGCAGACATGTTCTCCAAAATCACCCTCGCCTTGTCTGCCGGAGACCTGGCGCCTTCGGACAGCATTGCCGGCATCGCCGCTTCAAACGCCTTCTTGAACTGCTCCCGCCCCGGCCGGAAGTAGTGCTTCTGAACAACCGTGACGGTCGAGTGCCCAGTGACCCGTTGAACCAATTCCATTGGCATCCCAGCTGAAAGGGCCATCGTGACGAACGACGTCCGGAACGCATGCCAGCCACGAACGCTCCCGCGGCGAAGCCTGGGCGCGTCTCCCGAATCCCCGTGAAGCTCGCCGCGCACGACTTCCGCGGCCGGCTCCGCCCGCCAACGAACCACCTTGGCGCCGATGGCGCGCTCAATGGCACGGAGATGGGCGCTGACGGTGCTTTTCGACACGCACGCCGTCTCTGAAACTTCAGCCATGGAGGCGCCGGCCATATAAGACTCGAACACCAGCTTCATGTTGTCGCGCTTCCGGCTGTTGATCTGCATGTCTTCGATGGCCGCGAGACCGCGTGCACGCAGCTCATGAAGCGGAAGCGCCTCCAACGCCTCCTCCTCTTCTGCTTTGGGTCGTTTTCCATCCCGATTCGCTTCGGCCGCATCCACAAAACCTGCGCGGCGAAGCAGGCCCTTCAATTTGCGATCCAAGGTATCCGGTGACTTCTCAAACTTTTTCGCCGTTTCCGGGAAAACGTAGCGTTCGCCCTTGATCCGTTTCGCAGCGGCCTCCTCCAACAACTGCCGCAGCCGCGGCATGATCGGAATCTCCACCAGCGCCCCGGTC
>JAYPGD010000690.1:0-1017 GCA_038126655.1 Verrucomicrobiales bacterium | reverse complement strand
GTCTTGCCGGTCTTGACCGCGATGAATCCCTCATCCAGGTCCACGCTCGACCATTCCAGTCGCGCCGAGTCGCCGCGCCTCATCGCGGTGCAGATCGCGACCACCACCATGGGACCGACCAGATCATCGGTTTCGGCGGCCTTCAGGATGATTTCAATCTCCTCCGGCGAGTAGGGTTCACGATGAATGGTCTCCTCCTTGCGCGAGGGCGTCTGCAGGAGGTAGCGGCGGTAGGCGTCCGCGCCGGGTTCAAACTTCCGGAACACGCCGCGCAGCAGACTCAACATGATGTTCCAGCTCCGGGCGCTCACATTCCGGTCGGACTCGGCATCCATGAAGGATCGGACGTGATCCGCCTGCACGGCGGCCAGCTCGGCAACGTCGGGATGACTCCGTCGCATATGCTCCACGAAGCGGACCAGCTTCTGGCGGTAGATCTTCAGGTAACGCTCGGTCGGCTTCTGACGGCGGGGGAGCGCCGCCCAGGCGTCGGGGAGCGTCTCCAGGGCGACCGCTTCCACCCGCGCCCCGGTCTTGATCTCCATCACCCGCTGCCGCAGTTCCTCGGCGTTCTGCTTCCTCTCCAACTCCTCCAGCATCCGTTCGTGGGCGACCATGGCCTTGATCCGCGAACGCTCGAACGTGGCGTCGCCCTGCTCGGCCAGGGTCGCCGGACGGATACCCTGCGCCTTGACGTTCAGGTTCACCCGACGCCGGCGTCCGCCGACCGTGAAACGGCCATACCACCACTGTGAGGAGGACTTCAGTTCAAGGGACACAGGGACCTCCTGAGGGCTTTCGTTTCTGGGGGATCATGCGGCGCAATATAGGGCAATTCCGGGGGAACCTCCAACCCAAAGTGTCCCCTTTTTGTCCCCTAAAACGGTCCAAACGGCTTGCAAAAAGCTCAAAATCAGCCTAAAAACACAGAATAAGGCGAAAACGCAAGGGTTCGAAAGCTTCTTCCAAGCTTACGACGAGGGTTCGATTCCCTTCACCCGCTCCACTTCACTTCGC
>JAYPGD010000689.1:0-2348 GCA_038126655.1 Verrucomicrobiales bacterium | reverse complement strand
ACCGCGATAGAGACGCTTGAGGCGATACGCCTCTTCCTGTTCGTGCCCGGCGCGCGCCGGGTGCCCCCGTCGGAGACAGGGCTCGCCGACGCGTCGATGGACCTGGTGCTCGTGCCGAACCTGGTCCACCACGTGGCCGACCAGGAAGCGCTCTTTGCGGAGCTGGCGCGGATCACCCGGCCGGGCGGCCGGGTCTATGTGTTCGAGCCGCTCCTGCGCGAGCGGCACCAGGGGCCCGACGACGACCTGCGCGGCACCCCCTTCGGCATGGCGCGGGCCATGCGCCAAGCGGGGCTCGCGCCCGGCGAGCCGAAGATGGCCGGCGGCCCGTTCGAGGCGATCGCCTACTGCTGGGTCCAGGCGCTGGAGTATTTCCCCGACGACAAGCGCGACGAGATGGCACGCTGGTTCCGCGGGACCCACATGCCCGAACTGGTGGGCTGGGACGCGGTGCACTCTGACAATCTCGTGCGGCAGAACACGTCCTTCCCCGTGGCCTACTCGATCACCGCGACCCGGCCCGCCTGAAACCGCGCCTGACGGTCCGCAAAGTTCTTGACCGGGGACCGCGCCCCACCTAGTTAGAGCGCGGCCTTTCGGCGCCGCCTTAGCTCAGTTGGTAGAGCATCGCATTCGTAATGCGGGGGCCGCTGGTTCGAGTCCAGCAGGCGGCACCATTTTTCCGGCAATCTGCACCTTCGCGTCGGCACGCGGGTCAAACGCGCGTGCCCCTCGACCAGCCGGTCGAACGCCGCCATCACGATGAGTTCGGCATGGCGACGCCGTTCACCTTTGTGCGAGTTCGATGGAAATCTCTTTTGCCGAAGCTTGAGGGCCTGACGGCGCTTGCAGCTGCATGCCTGCTGCGTTCGACAGAAACTCCCCGATCGCGATTGACCTGAGTTTTACCAGACGGCCCCCTTGTGAAGGGGGTTCCACAGGTTGGTGTGGGGCAGTGGTTGTTTTGGGAGGCCCCGTGCATCAATCGACATTGCTTTCCGCCCGTCTTGCAATCCGGGCCGTCATATTCCTTGCCGCGCTGGCCATCGGCAGTCCTGCGCACGCCGGCGTCTCTCCCGATCAGATCAGGGATGCGCTGTCGGATACCGGCTACAAGGTTGAGCTGTTACAGAACTACACCTCCAGCGACGACTTCCTTCTGAAGGCGGAACGGGAAGGCCGGGAACTGGAGGTCAGGCTGCGACAGTGTGGTTCTTCAAGTGACCCCGATACCGATTGTGCCAAGCTTTACTTCAGCCAATCGTTTCCCGACCTTGAGCGTGAGCTTTAACAGATCAACACGTTTAATTCGGAACGGTTAGTGGGCCGCGCTTACAACGGGGACAATGGAGCGATTGTTGAGTGGGGTCTGTATCTCGGCGCATTGAATGCCGATTCCGCATTCGTCTCCGAGATGCTCGAGCTCTGGCGCGAGATCGTGGCCAGTTTCGAGGGTGCGTCCGGTAACGCGGCCGACAATGCTGAAACGAGTGCTGATGACCCCTTTTACTCGTCCATCCTTTTCTGCCCGGATCCCTGGGAAGAGTTTGTGACGAAGACGTACTTGGAGCCGCCCGAAGGTGATGAAGTTACCAAGGGGTCCTACCTATACGAGCATGGGGCCAGTCGCTTCTGGACGGTCGAAGCAGAAGGGGGACTCGCAAATCTCGAGAAATGTAATCTCTTCGATGATCCGCGTGGATACATTGAGCAAAATTACTTCCTCATCGAAATCGAGATGGACGGCGCTTACGACCTGGAGGTCAGGACCGACTCGGAATGTGACACGGTGCTCGTTGTTCTTGATGCGGATACTGAGTGGCATTTCGATGACGACAGCGGACCCGAAGACGAGCTGGTGCGGATCGCCAACGCTCCGAGCGGAAGCTACTATATTTGGGTGGGGGTTCACGAACCTGGGAGCTGCGAATCGAAGCTCTATATCGAGACATTCTCCGCGGAGCAGTCTGACAGTTCCGACGAAACAAGCAGGGCAAACGATAACGATGCCTCATACGCCTGTCCTGATCCTGGCGTTGGTGCGACTTTCACGGAACTGGAAAATGCCAATGACAAAACGGTTTCGAAGGGTTCTGACCTGTATGAAAACGGTGCCAAAGAGTTCTGGTTGATTGAGGCAGAGGGAGTCTACAGCATAGAGAGATGCGCCTTTTTCCCGGGCTCCGAGGGGCTTCTCAGCGACAAGGAGAACCGGATCGAGATCGAGATGGACGGCGCATACGATCTGGAGATCCGCACGGATTCGGAGTGCGACACGGTACTTGTGGTTCATGACCCGCGAGGCCGGTGGCATTACGATGACGACAGCGGCCCGGAAGACGAGCTGG
>JAYPGD010000688.1:0-2348 GCA_038126655.1 Verrucomicrobiales bacterium | reverse complement strand
TGTCGCCCACGCCGTCGCCATCGCGGTCCGCCCATTCGTTCGGGTCGTTCGGAAACGCGTCCTGTCCATCCGGACAGCCGTCTCCGTCGGTGTCGGGATCGCCGCCCGCCGCGGGAGCGGAAACGACTCCGGCCGGACCGGTTTCCTCCGTCGCGAAAGTCCCGCCATCAACCCACCAGGCAATCAACGCCCAGCTGTTTGCAACCGAGATCAACTGAAGCCGCCCGTTGCTCGTTCCGGTTGTGTAGAGATTCCACACAGTTGCTCCGCTTCCGTCCCGGTCTTTGATCGCCAACTCGCCGTCCGCATTCGTGGAAAAGACGTCGCCGTGTTCGGTCTGCGCAAACCAGATCTCGCGAGTGTCGGAGAAGGGGCTGATTGGACCCCACGTTTCGGCCCATTCCAAGGCATCGAGTCGGGCGTTCACCTCCTCCAACCGATCGGCAAGGCCTTCCACGGCGTTCAACACCCGCCGCTCCACGTGCGCCATGGACTGCATCAGGTGATCCACATCCTGCCGGCTCGTCCCCTGGAATTCATGATGCATCTTGCCCAACGATTCATTGAGCTGCCGCCGGAACTCCACCGCGCCGGCCATGGACTGCTTCATGGTTTCAAGGAATTCAGGCGAGCGCATCAGCTCGTCGCAATAATCCGACCACGCCCGGAAGAAGGCCGTCCGCATCTGTCGCGCGCCATCAGGCGTCGGCATGCCCGGCGGGCTGGCCATTCCGGCGTCAATCAGCTTGGAGCCCATGTCCGTCCACATCTTTGTGAACAGGTTCTGCGCGTCGGTCATCCGGCGCGACATGTCTTCGAGTGGATCCGCTTCGTTGCTCATGATGTTTCAGACCAGTTCGACGGCCATGGCCACGCCTTCGCCCCCGCCGATGCACAGGCTCGCGATGCCGCGTCGGCCGCCGGTTTTCTTCAGGGCGTTGAGCAGGGTGACCAGCACTCGCGCGCCGCTGGCGCCGATCGGATGCCCCAGAGAGATCGCGCCGCCGTGCACGTTCACCTTCTCGTGCGGAATGCCGAGATCCTTCATCGCCGCCATCGGCACGACCGCAAACGCCTCGTTGATTTCAAACAGATCCACGTCATCGACGGTCCAGGACAAACGGTCCAACACTGCCTGAATGGCGCCCACCGGCGCTATGGTGAACCATTCCGGTTCGCGCGAGAAGGTGGCGTAGGCCAGGATCTTCGCCTGGGGCTGCACGCCCAGTTCCTCCACCTTCGCCTCGCTCAACGCCACGATCGCGGCGGCGCCGTCGCTGATGCTGGAGGCGTTGCCCGCGGTGATCGTGCCGTCCTTGGCGAAGGCCGGACGCAGCTTCGCAAATTTCTCCTCATTGAAGCGCGACGCCTCCTCGTCCTCCGAGATGACGTCCACGCCCTTCCTCGTGGCAATCTCCACCGGCGTGATCTCGTCCTTGAACACGCCCGACTCCGCGGCCGCAATGGCCCGTTTGTAACTGGCGACCGCAAACGCGTCCTGGTCCGCCCTCGAAAACTCATACTTGGCGGCGCAATCCTCGCCCAGCGAACCCATGTGCCGGTCCAGATAGCCGTCCCACAAGCCGTCCCGCAACATGGTGTCCACCAACTCCCCGTTGCCCATCCGGTAGCCCTCGCGGGCCTTCTCCAGGAGATAGGGCGCGCGGTTCATGTTCTCCGCCCCGCCGGCGACAATGACGCCGGCGTCTTCGCATTGGATGGAGCGGGCCGCCTGGATCACCGCCATCATTCCCGATCCGCAGACCTTGCCCACATTGACGGCGCCCACGGCCGCCGGCAGCTCCGCCTTCAGGGTGACGGCCCGACACAGGCTGGGCCCAAGCCCCGCGCCGATCACGTTGCCGAAGACGACCTCATCCACGGCTTCGGCTCCGACGCCGCTCTTCGCCAGCGCGCCCTTCAAGGCCGTCGCGCCCAGCTCAACCGCCGTGACATTGGAGAAGACACCGGAAAACGCCCCGATGGGTGTGCGCGTCCCGCCAGCCAGAAATACATTCGCTTTCATGAGCTCTCTTTTACCGGGAAGGCGCGCGTCGTCCAACCGCGCCTTGCCAACCACCGCCCCTCGGCTGCGCCGCCTTCACGCCGCAGCCCCGGCAATCACGGCCGGCGCGACTAGGCCCTCGTTGATCATGTATTTCGTCCCGCGATTGGTCAGGTTGAAACGCTCCCCGACCAGCGGATCGGGACCGTTGTCGCTGGCGAAAATGACCAGCGTCTTCTCCGCGAGATTCAGCCGGTCCAGTTCGTCCAACAATTCGCCGATGCCGCGATCCATGACCTCGATCATCGCGTAGACCTTGGCGGTCTTCTCGGGCAGGCCCTTG
>JAYPGD010000687.1:0-2365 GCA_038126655.1 Verrucomicrobiales bacterium | reverse complement strand
CGTGAGAAATCTCCTGTTTCGAATCTTTGAGGTGGACCCCATCCTTTACTGGCACACTCCTCGCATGCTCTAAATCAACGCAGAAAGGCAACTTCACAATCTCCATGGATTCCCGATCCATTCGCTCCTCGCATCCAAACACGAACTTCCCATCTGCAGAGACGCCAATACTGACGACGTTTCTCGCAAAATGTTCGTCTATGAGATTTCCAGACAATGACCAGAGATCCGGCGGACCGTTGAAACGCGCGGCAACAACAGAATAACCGCACTGCAATTCACCCGCAGCGTCCCTGCCGACATGTTTGACCATGGAAACTCGTTCCGACAGATACAGAAACTGCTCCCCAAAATCTCCGGAATGGTAGTATCTCGGCTGTTTGACCGCCTTCTTCCCCGCAGGATTACAGCCATTCACAACCAGACAAGAAAGAGCAACCCCGAGGCATATTCCGGTTCTGATCATGCTGGAAAGACCGAGACTTGTGAGCCCTCACTCCCCCGCCGACTGAAAGGCGACCACGCTCAGCGGCGGGAGGACGAGTTCGGCGGACCAGGGATGGCCGTGGCAGGGTTCCTCCTCGGCTGTGACGGCGCCAGCGTTGCCGACATTGCCGCCGCCGTAGATCTCGGCGTCGCTGTTGACGGCCTCCTTCCAGACGCCGCCCTCGGGCAGGCCTAGTCGATAGGGCTCGCGCACGATGGGCGTCAGGTTCATCACCACCAGGACCTTGCGGCCGGATTCCGCATCCTGCCGGACAAAGGACAGCACGCTGTTCTCGCGGTCTGAGCAATCCACCCAGAAGAAGCCGTCGTGCGCGTAGTCCAATTTCCAGAGCGCGGGCTCGGATTTGTAGAACTCATTCAGATCGCCGACAAAGCGTTTCAGACCCGCGTGATAGGGCCCCTTTTCGAGCAGGCCCCAGTCGAGTTCGCCATTTTCATTCCACTCGGAGGGCTGGCCGATCTCGCCGCCCATGAACAGGAGTTGCTTGCCGGAGAAAAGCCACTGGTAGGCGAGCAGGGCGCGGAGGTTGGCGAACTTCTGCCAATCGTCTCCGGGCATGCGGCCGAGCAGCGAGCCCTTGCCGTGGACGACCTCGTCGTGTGAGAGCGGCAGCGTGAAGTTTTCGTTGTGCTGGTAGAGGGTGGCGAAGGTCAGGTCGTTCTGGTGATACTGGCGGTGAATGGGCTCCTTGCCGAAGTAGCCGAGTGTGTCGTGCATCCAGCCCATGTTCCACTTGAAGGTGAACCCCAGCCCGCCCAGATAAGGCGGCCGCGTCACCTGCGGCCAGGCGGTGGATTCCTCGGCGATGGTCATCACGCCCGGAAAGGCCGACTGCACCTCATGGTTGAACTCCTTGAGAAAATCGATCGCCTCCAGGTTCTCACGACCGCCGTATTCATTGGGAATCCACTCCCCTTCGTTGCGGGAATAGTCGAGGTAGAGCATGGAGGCGACCGCGTCGACGCGCAGCCCGTCGATGTGAAACCGCTCGATCCAGTAGCGGGCATTGGCGATGAGGAAGTTGCGAACCTCGTGGCGGCTGAAGTTGAAGATCAGCGTGCCCCAATCCTGATGAGCGCCCTTGCGCGGATCGGCATGTTCATACAATGCCGTGCCATCGAACTTCGCCAGCGCCCATTCATCGCGCGGGAAATGCGCGGGCACCCAGTCGACGATCACGCCATAGCCGGCCCGGTGGAGTTCGTTGACCAGATACTGGAAGTCGTCCGGCGTCCCGAAGCGGCTGGTCGGCGCGTAGAATCCGGTGACCTGGTAGCCCCAGGAGGGATAGTAGGCGTGCTCCGCCACCGGCAAGAATTCCACATGGGTGAAGCCCGTTTCGTCCAGGTACTCGATCAGCGGGGCCGCCAATTCGCGGTAACTGAGCGACTCGGCCTCGGACTTCTTCTTCCAGGAACCGACGTGCAACTCGTAGATGCTCAGCGGCTCCTCCAGCGGCCTGGCCAACTCGCGCTTGTGCAGCCACTCGCCGTCCGTCCAGGTGAACGCGTGGGTGTCCCAGACGATGGCCGAATTCTTCGGCGCGACCTCGAAGAAGTGTCCGTAAGGATCGGTCTTCACCATCGGGGCGCCGTCCGCCCCCTTGATCTCGAACTTGTAGAGCGCGCCCCGCCCCACGCCCGGGATGAAGATCTCCCAGACCCCGGAGCCGCCCAGGGATCGCATCGGATGACGGCGGCCATCCCAGTTGTTGAAATCGCCGACAACACTGACCGCCTGCGCGCTGGGCGCCCAGACCGCGAAACTCGTTCCCGGAACGCCGTCGATCTCCCGGAGCCTCCCGCCCAGCTTGTCGTAGATCCGCATCTCGCGCCCCTGGCCGAACAGGTAGAGATC
>JAYPGD010000686.1:0-2367 GCA_038126655.1 Verrucomicrobiales bacterium | reverse complement strand
GGATTGCCAGGGAGGCCCAGCAGGAGTTGGTTTCGGAACCGGCCAAACACGAAGGGCTTGCCCGGTTTGATCCGGACCTTCCAGAAATCGAGCGAGCCGCCCATTTTCTCGAATGCGGCCCGCACGTGATCGTGTTCGCCGACGGAAACGCCGCCTGAAGTCACGACCAGATCGCAGTCGGAGAAGGCCTTCTCCAAGGCGGTTGCCGTGGCATCGAGCCGGTCCGGGACGAGGGGGTGTTCGACGGGGAGTCCGCCCGCCTGTGAAACGAGGAGAGCCAGGGTGCGGCGGTTGGACTCGTAGATCTCGCCCGGTTGGAGCGTCTTGCCCGCTTCGCGAAGCTCGTTGCCCGTGGACAGCAGGCCGACCCTGGGGCGCCGGCCGACTTCGATTGAGGAGACGCCCGCCGCCGCCATGACCGCGATCCGGCCCACGGTCAGACGCTCGCCGGGGCTGGCGAGCGTTGCGCCGATCTTGACGTCCTCGCCCGCAAACCGGACGTTTTCCCATGGCTTGACCGCATCGAGGCATTGGATGGCGCCGTCTTCGGATCGGGTGTCCTCCTGCATGATCACGGCGTCGGAGCCTGTCGGCAGGGGGGACCCGGTGAAGATCCTCACGCATTCCCCGGATTGCAGCGCGGGGCCGTCAAAGACGGAGCCGGCCGGGACCTCCCCGATCTGGCGCAGCGGAACCGGAGTTTCCGGCGTCGCCGAAGCCAGGTCGTTCGCGAGCAGCGCATAACCGTCCATGGCCGAGTTGTCGAAGCCGGGCAGGGAAAGCGGGGAGTTGACGGGAGCCGCGGCGATGCGGTCGAGGGCTTCGGCCAGCGGAACGCTTTCGGATTCGGGGGCGGGCAGCGTAGCGAGGATGCGTTCGAGGGCTTGTTCGAGTTCGATCATGCTGATTGCGGATGCAGACCGCCGGCCGGGTGGTTGGCCGGCGGTTGCGGGCGGGAGAGTCGGACAGGAGGCGGGGCTCAATGGCCGCTGGTCAGGGCCAGGGCCTGCTCCAGTGTGGAGATGCCTTCGCGGACCTTGTCGAGCGCGACCATGCGCAGGGTCTTCATGCCCTCGCCCTTCGCGCACTCCATGAGTTCCATGCCGCTGGAGCGTTTGAGCACGAGTTTACGGATTTCGTCGCTCACGGTCATGACCTCGATGATGGCGCAGCGGCCGGCGTAGCCCTTGTTGCAACGTTCGCAGCCGCGGCCGCGATAGAGTTGCACGCCGTCGTAGTAGTCGGTCGGGATGCCCAGGTCCTTGTACATCTGGGCGGGGTATTCCACCTCCTCCTTGCAGGCCTTGCAGACGCGGCGCAGGAGGCGCTGGGCGCAGGCGAGGATGACGGAGGAGGAGATGAGGAAGGGGGCGATGCCCATGTCGTCCAGACGGGTGACGGCGCCGGGGGCGTCGTTGCAGTGCATCGTGCTCAGCACCTGGTGACCGGTGAGCGCGGCTTCCACCGCGATCTCCGCGGTCTCTTCGTCGCGAATCTCCCCGATCATGCAGATGTCCGGGTCCTGCCGCAGAATGGAGCGGAGGGCGGCGGCGAAGGTGAGGCCGATCTCCTTCTTCACCGGGACCTGGTTGATGCCGGGAATCTGGAACTCGACCGGATCCTCCACCGTGACGATGTTGACGTCCGGCTTGTTGACCTCGGCCAGGGCCGAATAAAGCGTGGTGGTCTTGCCCGAACCGGTCGGCCCGGTGACCAGGATCAGTCCGTGCGGCGATCGGACCGCCACCTTGAAACGCTCCAGGGTGGATTCGTCCATGCCGAGCTTGTCGATGCTCGCGGAAAGGTTGGATTTGTCCAGGACACGCAACACGCACTTCTCGCCGTGCACGACGGGCAGGAAGGAGACGCGCAGGTCAATTGCGCGGCCGCCGACCTTCATCCGCATGCGGCCGTCCTGCGGGAGGCGGCGCTCGGCGATGTCGAGGTTGCTCATGATCTTCAGGCGTGAAGTGAGCGCCTGTTGCATCTTCTTGGGCGGCGGCGTCATGTCCACCAACGCGCCGTCGATGCGGTAGCGCAGGCGGATCATCTTCTCGAAGGGTTCGATATGGATGTCGCTGGCGCGTTCCTTGATCGCCTGGACGAGGATGAGGTTGCCCATCTTGATGACGGGGGCTTCCTCGCCGGCGCCCTCGAGATCCATGCTCTCGAGGTCTTCCATGGATTCGTCGACGTGCTCGGCGGCCTCGGCCTCGGCCTCCAACTCGGCCTGTTTCTCGGCGTCGTTGATGAGGTCCTCCATGCTGGTCTTGCCGCCGGACTCGAGGTTGTCGAGTTTGTCGATGATCGTCTTCTCGGTGGCGATCATCGGCTGGATCTCCATGTTCGTGATGCGCTTGATGTCAT
>JAYPGD010000685.1:0-2373 GCA_038126655.1 Verrucomicrobiales bacterium | reverse complement strand
ATTGATCGTTCGCAATCTCGACGAGGCAATCGTCGCCCGGCTGAAACAACAGGCTGGCGAACACGGGGTATCCGCCGAAGAGGAGCATCGCCGGATACTTCGTACGTCCTTGCTGGGCGAACGCGATGGAGCGGCCCGCTCACTGAAGGATCTCCTTCTTGCCATGCCGGACGTCGCCGATGATTCCGTCTTTGACCGCGACCGATCCACCGAAGGACGGAACAGCTCGAGCAGTCTTTTTGAGGAGTCATGAGCGGTTGGTTGCTGGACACCAACGTCGTGAGCGAATTGCGCAAGCGCGACCGGATCAATAGGGGCGTGCGTCGATGATTTGATTCCGTCGATGAAGAAGATCTGTTTCTCAGCGCGCTCACTTTGGGCGAGATCCGAAAAGGCGTCGAACTCCTGCGCTCCCGGGACTCGATTCAGGCGACCCTGCTCGAACAATGGCTAAATAATCTGAAGAAGCAGATCGGCGGCCGCCTGCTTGGGATTGATTCGGAAATCGCGGACAGATGGGGACGACTACAGGCCGCCCGCCCCCTTCCCATCATCGACGCCTTGATTGCCGCCACCTGCCTGCGCCGCGACCTTACTCTGGTGACACGAAACGACGCCGACTTCCGCGACTTGGGCGTGAGCCTGTTGAATCCGTTTTCCGAGACATAGGAAGGTGGCATACTGTTGCCGGTCGACGCGGCGGTTGGAATCGAAGTCAAAGATATCGCCCTTCCAGACCGGCCGGAACGTCTATCATGACGGCAAATACATCGTCGTCGATGGAAAGCGTTGTTCTCACGCTTGTTGCACCCCCACATTTCAAATTGATGTAAATAGACATCAATTTGACGCATCAATTGCTTCACTTCCCCCATACCGCTTTTCAAACTCCTTGACCGGGTCGTAGTCCGGTTTCTTGTAGAGCTTTTGCTGCCGGTCGATCCGGGCGTTGGGATAGAAGTCGAAGATGTCGCCCCTGCCCAGGACGCGCGGATCGCCCTGCGCCTTCAGCTCCGATTCCAACTGCCGCCACAAGCGCGCCTTCACCGCGGCGTGCGTCTCATTGCCGGCGAGGTTGCGAACGCAATCCGGATCCACGGCCATGTCATACAGTTCCTCCGACGGCCGTTTGCCAAAGCTCATCTCGTAAAAAGGGTAGTCCACGGAGCCCATCGACAGACCGGTGAGGTATTTCTTCGTCGGGGAGTTGTCGCAGTTCAAGAGGCCATACTGCGGATCGCCCCCGGGCCAACGTTCGGGTTTGAAGTTGCGCACGTAGAGAAAGCGGTCGGTTCGGATGGCTCGCGCGGGATAGGCGACCGAAAGCAGGTCGCCATCCGTGCGACCGATGTCATGCCGCTCCTTGCCCAACAGGGTGTGGTCGCGCTTCGGATCGATGCGGCCGGACTGCTTCGCCAACAACTGCGGCAGGAAGCTCTGCCCCGTCATCTGTGGATGCCGCTTCACTCCGGCGGCTTCGAGCAGCGTCGGCGCGAGGTCAGGAAACGTGATGAAGTCGGTCACCGTGCGCCCCGGCTTGACCCTGTCGCCCCAACGCGCGGCAAAGGGGATGTGAAAGCCGTCATCGTAGATCTGCCCTTTCACGCGGGGAAACGGCATGCCGTGATCCGAAGTTGCGATGATCAGGGTGTTGTCGAGCCTGCCCGCCTTTTCGAGATGCTTGAGCGCGCGGCCGATATGCAGGTCATACCACTCGACCTCGATGGAGTAGTCAGCCAGGTCGCCGCGGATCGTGGCGTTGTCCGGGTAATAGGCCGGGACGGTGACATCCTCCAGCTTCTTGCCGGCGAGCTTCCAGTTGTCCAGTCCGTAACCGCGATGCGGCTCCTTGGTTCCGAACCAGAAACAAAACGGCTGGTCGCCCTTCGTCTCATTGAGGAATGCCTCGAAATTGGCCGCATAGTCGATCGAATTGATGCCCTTGTAGGGCGGTTTCTTGGTGAGCTTGTTGTAGGGATGACCGGCGGGGTTGTCCTCATCCTTCGCGCGGCCGGCGTCCTTCCCCTCCCAGATCCCCGGCCCCCAGCCCTTCCCCGTGTACCCGATCTTGTAGCCTTCCTGCTCCAGCAGATACGGGAAAAACTTCCACTTCGAGGGGAGGAAGGGATTGTGATTGCAGGCCTCCTCCAACTGCCAGGAATAGCGCCCCGTCACCAGGCAGGCCCGCGCCGGAGCGCACTTGGGATTGCAGTTGTAGGCCTGCGTAAACAGCGCCCCCTCCCGCGCGATCCGGTCGAACGCCGGAGTCTTCACATACGTGGAGCCATAGGCGCCAAAGCTGTCGCGCGACGCGTCGTCCGCGATGATGAAGAGGATGTTGGGGCGCGACTCGGCGGCGGCCGCCGCCGCACA
>JAYPGD010000684.1:0-2391 GCA_038126655.1 Verrucomicrobiales bacterium | reverse complement strand
CCACTGAGATCGGCCGGCGGGTTCGCTCGCCGGCCGTTCCTTTTGCGCCTCAAGGGGGTTTGCCGCCCGCTTCCAATCGCCCGCCCGGCCCGCCCCTGCGCCCGCACAGGCACAACCATTGTCCTGATCCACTGAATGGGTTAGGGTGCCGGCACATCCGACATGCCGGACGAGCCTGACAATTCATTAGAAAAGACGGTCCGAATCCACCGGCCGGACGATCGCCTCTTAGACCGCTTTGTTCTCAAACGACGCCTCGGCCAGGGAGGCATGGGGGTCGTGTGGCTCGCCCATGACGAACGACTCGAGATCGACGTCGCATTGAAGGTCCTCCCCGACGCGCTTCGTTTCGACGAAGGCGCGCTCGCCCAACTCAAGCAGGAGGCGCAGAAGTGCATCCGCTTGACGCACGCGCGCATTATCCGAGTATTCGACTTTCTCGTCTCCGACGAACTGGCCGCCATCTCCATGGAATACGTGGACGGGCCGACCTTGGCGAAACTCCGCGCCGAGCGACCGGAAGGCGTTTTTTCCACGGAGGAGATCAAGGACTGGGTCACGCAGATCGGGGAGGCCTTGATCCACGCGCACGAGGAGGCCCGGATCGTGCACCGCGACCTGAAGCCCGGCAACGTCATGATCGACGCCGCCGGCCGCGCCAAAGTGGCCGACTTCGGCATCGCGCGCACGCTGGGCGGCACGATGACCGCGACCTCACAGAACGAGTTTGTGACCGGCACGCTGGCCTACATGGGCCCCCAGCAACTCAGGGGAGACCGCCCCACCGCTCAGGACGACATCTACGCCCTCGGTGCCCTGATCTACGAGTTGCTGACGGGCAAACCGCCTTTCTAAAGCGGCGATGTCTGCCAGCAGATCGAAACCCGGGAAGCTCCGCCCCTGGAACAACGCCGGCAGGAACTGAAGCATCTCGGCAATCCGATCCCCGCAAACTGGAGCAAGACCATCCTCGCCTGTCTGGCCAAGAAACCAGAAGAGCGGCCGGCATCCGTGCGCGATCTGCTCAAGGCTCTCGACCTCCACTCAGACGCCCCTCAGGAAAATGCCAAACGGCCCGCCGGTTGGGGCTTGCTCCTCGGAGCCGGCGTCGACCTGGTCCTTTTCCTGATCGCCGGAGTCATTCAGTTGCAACGCCAGGCTGACACCGCGGACAGCGACGCCGCCTCGCCCGGAGACGCCCCAGACGCCGCCGCGACCGCGCAGGCTGCTCTCTCTCCACCGCCCCAATCTCGTTTCACCAATTCCCTCGGCATGGAGTTCATCTCCGTCCCGGGACTCGACGTTCATTTCGCCGCGCATGAAACCACGGTCGGCGACTTTGCGCTCTTTGTGAAGGAGACGGGACATGACGCCGACTCCGACGTCTACCGCCTCATCGACAACCTCAAGGACCTGGAGCGGCACCGCCAGGAAACCGGGGACAACCCTCCCGACGACGTCATCCATCGCGAAACTCCCTACTACGGTCGCCTGGGCGGTTGGCGCGACACGCTGTTCGAACAGTCGGACCGACACCCCGTCGTCGGCATGAACCTCGGGGACGCCATGACATTCTGCGCCTGGCTGACTGCGCGCGAACGCGGGGCCGGGCGCATCCCGGAAGACTTTGAATACACCCTGCCCTCCGACCACGAATGGTCAGTCGCCGCCGGACTGAAAGACGAACCGAGGGACGCCTCCCCGCGCGACCGTCACCGCGCCTCCGTCATTGCTGAACTCGGCAACCCTAAAAACTTTCCTTTCGGGGAATTGACCGCACCGACGTCCACCTTGGGAAACTATCGCGGCGACGCCGACGGCTTCGAACACACCGCCCCCGTGGGCAGTTTTCCCGCGAACAAATTCGGCTTGTTCGACCTGGGCGGCAACGCCTCCGAATGGTGCCGCGACCTTTACGACGACACGCTCATGTACGGCGTGATTCGCGGAGGCAACTGGCGAACCAGCCCGGACGCGCTCGTCGAACTTGCCAGTTCCCATCGCAATACCCCCAAGTGGAGCAAACCCGACCGCCGCAACGAGCACTTCGGCTTCCGCTGCATCCTGCGACAGGCGACGGCAACGGGCGAAAAAGACGGGGAATAGCCCCCCCTTCTCAATAGCCGTCGAAACTTCGCGCCCATCCAACGAAGCGCGCGGCGCGCTCTTTCCAATCGAGCACGCGCAAAACCAGCTCAAACGACAGGGTCCGGCTTTCGTTGGACGTCTAAAGTTAAGAGTTGAGCGTTTGACGTTCGTCTTCTCAACTGCCGCTCACCCCATCACGCCGTCCTGGACGACGCCATGGATGTCGGTCAGGCGGTATTGGCGTCCCTGGAACTTGAAGGTCAGGCGTTCGTGATCCATGCCGAGGAGGTGCATGATGGTGGC
>JAYPGD010000683.1:0-2396 GCA_038126655.1 Verrucomicrobiales bacterium | reverse complement strand
CATTGACGCAGCGGTTCGATCTGCTGCTCGTTTCACCGGGGGAACAATTCCGCAAGAACCTCGTGCAGCTCACCGAGCTGGGCCTGACCGCGCAGGAATACATGAATCGCGGCGAACTCGTGCCGGACGACCTCGTGGACGCGATGATGCAGGACTGCCTTGAGCAGTTCGCTCCGGACGCGCAACTCGCACTCAGCGGCTTTCCGAAGACCCTCTTCCAGGCGAAGTTTCTCGATGAGACCCTGAACGCCATCGATCGCCCCCTTGACGCGGTCATCTACCTGAAGGCCGACGATGCGGCGTTGACCGACCGCATGGCGCGGCGGGTTATCTGCCGGAACTGCCAGCAACCCTACCATCTCACCTTTCGACCGCCGAAGGGCGACGCCTGCGACGTCTGCGGCGGGGAGCTTCAACAACGACCCGACGATCTGCCCGAGGTGATCGAGGCGCGATTGCGGACCTTCTATCGCGAGTCCGAACCCATCGTCGATTACTACCAGTCGCAGGGGAGGCTGATCCTTGTCGACGCCAACCAGCCGATCGAGGAGGTGGAAGCCGCGGTCCACGCTGCGGCGGAGAGCGTGAGAATGGGGAGCTTCACCCCGGCGAGCCGGACGGACGCCAAGGCCCTGCGACGGGAGGACTCCTCGCAGACCATCTTCCTGCAGCCGATCACGAACGCGCGCCTGGACCTGGCCCTGCTCGGCGGCCCCGGGGCCGGCTAGGGAACGCAGGCCGCGCGACTCGCCCGGAACCTCGGATTGATCCACATCTCCACCGGCGACCTTTTTCTCGAGCACCTGGAAAAGGAGACGCCGCTCGGCCTGCAGGCGCGGGATTACATGGCCCAGGGGGAGCTGGTTCCCGATGAACTGACCGAGGCCATGGTGCGCGAGCGCCTCGCGGCTGTGCCGGAGGACCGCGGCTTCGTGCTGGACGGCTTTCCGCGCGCCTTGCATCAGGCTCAGGCCTTGACGCAGATCCTGTCGACTCTGGGGCGCCGCCTCAACGCCGTGTTCCATCTCCGCGTCGGCGACGCCACCCTGCTCGCCCGCATTTCGGGCCAACGCGTCTGCCGCGGGTACCACGCCTCCTATCACACCGAGTTCAGTCCTCCCGCGACCGAAGGCGTCTGCGACGATTGCGGCGATGTGGTTGTGGAGCGGCCGGACCGCTCCGAAGAGGCCGTCTGCCACCGGTTGCGGACCTTTCACATGCGCACCGAACCGTTGTTCGACTACTAAGACATGTGGAACCTGCTGACCGAGATCGACGCCGAAGGCTCCGTCGACGAGGTGGCCCAACGCATGGCGGTCGCGGCGAAGGCCCTCATACCGGGTTGATTCCGGCGGGCTGACGCAGGCGCCGCCGCCGCAAGGTCCGGCTTCCACGCGTTGCAACAACAGTCTCATGAAGAAACCCGCCCCCATCCGCGTCGCCGGCGTCCAGATGAACGTCGATCTCGCCGACCCCGCGGCCAATATCCAGCGCCTTAAGAGCCGCCTCGCCGAGGCTGCTGACGAGGGCGCCCGACTCGCGATCTTTCCCGAGTGCGCCATCACCGGCTACTGCTTCGAAACCAGGGAAGAGGCCATGGCCTGCGCGCAACCCCTGCCCGGTCCGGCGGTTGAAACCGTCGCGGAGGCCTGCCGCGAGCGGGGCGTGTCCGCGATCTTCGGCCTTCTTGAACGGGCTGGAGACCGCCTCTTCAACGCCTGCGCCCTCGTCGGCCCGGAGGGCCTGATTGGCTCCTACCGCAAGGCCCACCTTCCCTCGCTGGGCGTCGATCGTTTCGCGACGCCGGGCGATCGGGGATTCGCCGTTCACGAAGCGGCCGGACTCCGCGTCGGCATGAACATCTGCTACGACTACTCCTTTCCTGAAGCGGCGCGGATCCTGATGCTCCAGGGCGCCGATCTTGTCGCGTTGCCGACCAACTGGCCCGAAGGCTCGCGCAAGGGCGCCCAATACCTGATCAACGCGCGCGCGCACGAGAACCATTTCTACTACTTCGCGGTCAACCGCGTGGGAACGGAGCGCGGCTTTGAATTCATCGGGCAATCCCGGTGCGCGGATCCGACCGGCGATCTGATCGCCCACGCCGATCACACGGAGGAAACCATCATCCATGCGGACATCGATCCCGGCTTCGCGCGTCAGAAGCGTCTGGTCAAGATTCCCGGCAAACACGAGGTGCATCGCATTCGCGACCGGAGGCCTGATCTCTACGACGGCGTGTTGGAGGCCTGATCCGGATTCCGCCCGGCGGGTCTGAAATCAACTGCCGGGCAGGGCGAAGCGTCCATGAACGCGGCGGAACAAGCCGCTTTCATTCGAGCCGCCGCAACCTGCCTTTTGGAATTGCTTCTGCAGCCCGCCTGCCAAGGCCGGGT
>JAYPGD010000682.1:0-2410 GCA_038126655.1 Verrucomicrobiales bacterium | reverse complement strand
TCCTCGTAGAGCTGGACGATCTGCTTGCTGTAGTCGTAGAGGACGCCGCCTTCGCGGGTGAGGCGGAACTTCTTCTTGCTCCGCTCGATCAGCATGGAGTTGAGATTCTTCTCGAGGGAGCCGATCTGCTGGCTGACCGCGGATTGGGTGATGTTGTTGATCTGCGCGGCCTTGGTGAAGCTCTCGGTCTCCGCCAGGTCGCTGAAAACCTTCAACGTTTGAATCTGCATCCCGGCAGTGGACCACGCTTTCTGGATTAAGTCAACTTATCCAAATCAGCGAGAACGCGGGGGCTCGCTTTGAGTCTTTTGCCATGAAAATGGGAAGTATTAAGGGTTGGTGATTAATCGGGCTAATGGTTTTCGTGGTTAGCCGCGTCAGACAGCGCCGTAGGCGCGCATGGCGTCGGCGACCTTGACGAAGCCGGCGATATTGGCGCCTTTGACATAGTTGGTGTAGTCGCCATTGCGACCGTGATCGAGGCACTGCTTGTGGATGTTCTGCATGATTTCCAGGAGTCGGCGGTCGACCTCCTCCCTCGGCCAGGCGATGCGCATGGCGTTCTGGCTTTGTTCGAAGCCGGAGACGGCGACGCCGCCGGCATTGGCGGCCTTGGCGGGGCCGAAGAGGATCCGGGCTTCGAGAAATTCGCGAACGGCGTCGAGCGAGCAAGGCATGTTGGCGCCTTCGGCGATGGCGGTGACGCCGTTCTTGATGAGGGATCTGGCGTCGTCGCCGTCGAGTTCGTTCTGGGTGGCGCAGGGGAACGCGAGTTCGCAGGGCACGGACCAGGGGCGTTTGCCTTCGTGAAATTCCGCATTGGGGAAGCGGTCGGCATACTCGTGGATGCGGCCGCGGCGCACTTCCTTGAGTTCTTTGATCCAAGCCAGTTTTTCCGGGTTGAGGCCGTCCTTGTCGTGGATGAAACCGCCGGAATCGGAAAGGGTCAGGACCTTGGCGCCGAGTTCGATCAGCTTTTCGACGCAGTAGATGGCGACATTGCCGGAGCCGGACACGACGGCGGTCTTGCCGCTCATTTCCTCCCAGCGGGTCCGCAGCATGTTCTGCATGAAATAGACGGCGCCGTAACCCGTGGCTTCCGTGCGCACAAGGCTGCCGCCAAAGGCCAGGCCCTTGCCGGTGAGCGTGCCGACAAAGCGGTTCTCGAGTCGCTTGTATTGGCCGAACATGTAGCTGATCTCACGGGCTCCGACGCCGATATCGCCGGCAGGCACGTCGGTGTCCTCGCCGATGTGCCGATGGAGTTCGATCATGAGGGACTGGCAGAAGCGCATGATTTCGCGGTCGGACTTGCCCTTGGGGTTGAAGTTGGATCCGCCCTTGCCGCCGCCCATGGGGAGGCCCGTGAGGCTGTTCTTGAAGACCTGCTCGAAGCCGAGGAACTTGAGCACGCTCAAGGTCACCGAAGGATGGAAGCGCATGCCGCCCTTGTAGGGGCCGATGGAGTTGTTGAACTGGACGCGCCAGGCGCGGTTGGCGCGGATATTGCCGGCGTCGTCCTCCCAGGTGACGCGGAAGATGATGATGCGATCCGGTTCGGTCATGCGCTCTAGAATCTGGGCTTCCCGGTATTTCGGGTTGTCGAGGATGAAGGGCATCAACGATTCCGCGACCTCCTGGACGGCCTGGACAAATTCCGGCTCGCCGGGGTTGCGCTTGGCGAGGCCCTTCATGAATTTGTCGACCTCGGATTGGATGGATGCGTCGTGGCTCATGGGCGGTTTTGGGCGGGAGGGGGTTACATCGGCGCGATGCGTCGGGCGCCGACGTCGGTGGTCAGCAGGACATGCGAGTCGAAGCTGGCCTGCAGGAGTTCGTGTTTGAGTCGTTGGGAGGCGGGATCGTCCCAGAGGTTGTTGAATTCCCAGGGGTCCTCCTGGAGGTCGTAGAGTTCGCCGACGCCCTGGCCATGATAGACGGAAAGCTTGTGGCGATCGGTGCAATACATCGTGCCGAAGGTTCCTGTTCCGCCGGTGAAGTGGGAATCGAGTGAATCGAAGTATTCACAACGGACGGCGTCGCGGAACCGGTCCGGCGGAGCTTCGCGGGTGAGGATGGGCATGAGGCTGCGGCCCTGCATGTAACCGGGTTGTGCGAGGCCGCAGAGTTCAACGACGGTGGCGCTGAGATCGAGCAGTTCGACGAGGCCCTCGGACCGGAGGTCTTGTTTGAAACGTCGGGGGCAGGAGAAGATCAACGGCACGCGGGTGAGGCCTTCGTAGAAGCGACAGCCCTTGAACATGAGGCCGTGATCGCCCAGGGATTCGCCATGGTCGCTGGTGAAGATGATGACGGTGTTGTCGCGTTGGCCGGTCTCGTCGAGGGTCTGGAGGATCCGGGCGAACTGGTCGTCGATCTGCTTGATCATCGCGTAGTAGCGCGCCTGCGC
>JAYPGD010000681.1:0-2411 GCA_038126655.1 Verrucomicrobiales bacterium | reverse complement strand
CCCCCAGAGCGCCCGCGAGATTCGAGGCCAGCCCCCCGGCCAAATGGACGCTGGGCCCCTCCCGTCCCAGACTGCAACCGCCGCCCACGCTCAGCGCGCCCGCGACAAACTTGACCCACGCCACGCGCCAGGGGATGAAGCCAAAATCCTTCCAGAAGGCCAGTTTCAACTGCGGGATGCCGCTGCCCTTGGCTTCCGAACAGAAGGAGTTCAACAACCAGCCCACGAGCCCGGAGGTCAGCATGATGGTGACAAAACTGCCAATCAGGAAAGGCGTCGAACTCCCCGCCTCGCGCGCCATCTCCTGGAAGCGGACAAAGGTCTGCTCGAAGATGAAATGGATGGCCAGATGAAAGGCGACCGCCGCCAAGCCCGCCGCCAGACCAAAGGCGCAGATCAACGAAACCGCCCGGGTCCTTCCGGGCAGCTTGTCGAGATATTGACGTATCGTGCGGCGGTTCACGCGCGACACAGTGACCACCCCGCCGCCCCCGGTTCAAGCGATTCCTGCCCCAACACGAAAAAAGGCGGCGGGAAAACCCGCCGCCTTGCTGAATTCAGACGCCCCGCCTCAGTCGCTCGAGGAGAATGAGATCACGATCCGCAGGACATACCAGAGCAACAGCGCGAACGCCGCGAACAGCTCCAATGCAGCCGCCACATAGCTCTCCTCGTCGTAATGGTGAATCACATTGGAGGTGTTGTAGAGGATCGCGGCCCCGGCGAATATGATCATGCCCACGCTGAAATACAGGCCGAGCCCGAAGCCAAACACCAGACCGCCGACAATCAGCGCCAGCGCGCCAAAACCCGCCCACATCAGAAATCCCCGCAGGAAGGAAAAATCCTTGCGGGTCATGAAGGCGATCACCGTCAGGGCGGCAAACCCAAACAGCGAGATCGCCGCGGCGCTGGAAATCGCGCCCGGGGCAAATTCGTTGGCGACCCAGAGCAGGGGCACGAAGATGATGGCTTCCGCCAGCACGTAGCCGCCCAAGGCCGCATATTGGGCGACCTTCGACTTGGCCCGGTGCGCCAAACCACTCGCCATCCAGCTCACGATCATGAACGCCCCAAGCACGAAGAGCCACGACTGCGCGAGCGCGGCGGCCATTCGCTCCGCAATGCCCGATTTGAAAATGACCACTTCAATGGCGACAAAAAGCCCCATGGCTCCGGCCAGATGCGAGTAGGTCTTGGTGATGAACTCCGCCCTCGCGCCTTGGCGGACCCCCTGCAAGGGAACATTTTGTGCGTATTCGTCGTAGTAGGACATGTCTTCTCCTTCAGTCTGTGTGTGTTTGGTGGACTGTCAGCGGCGGGGCGCAAACGCCGCCCCCGCTTCGAAAGACAGTTAACCCGCCCCGGGCCGCCGATCAAGGAGCATCTTGCCCGATAACGCAAGCGGGCCAGGGCCTTGGGAGAAACGAACCGCCCCTTTGCAGCCGCGCGGGATTCGGTTAGCTTCACGCCCGCAATGGCCTTTGATTCCTACCGAGACTTCATCCAGGCGCTCGACGACGCGGGCGAACTGATCCGCATCGCCGCCCCGGTCGCCACGGAGCTTGAGATCACCGAGATTGCGGATCGGGAGATGAAGCAATCCGGCGGCGGCAAGGCCCTGTTGTTCGAGAAGCCCACCGTGAACGGCGAGCCATCGCCCTTTCCCCTGGCCATCAACTGCCTGGGTTCCGATCGCCGCATGGCCATGGCCTTGGGGGCGGAGTCGGTCGCCTCCGTGGCCGAGGAATTGGGTTCGTTGGTAAAGGCGAAACCGCCCACCTCGATGAAGGAGGCCCTTAAGCTGCTGGGCTCGGGACTGGAATTGAGGCACGCGCGCCCGAAGGAGGTCGGCTCCGGCCCCTGCAAGGAGGTCGTGCATCGGTTCGACGCTCCCGAAAGCCGAACCGCCCCCTGGCCGCCCGCGCCGGTGATCCCGCCCAATTCCGAGGCACCGGCGCCCCCGACGCTTACCCCTGATCCCCCGACCCTCCTCAACCTGCCCATCCAGCAGTGCTGGCCGTTGGACGGCGGGCGTTTCATCACCCTGCCCTGCGTGGTGACCGCGGATCCCGACACCGGCGAACGCAATGTCGGCATGTACCGCATGCAGGTCTACGACGGACAATCAACCGGGATGCACTGGCAGTTGCAGAAGGTCGCCGCGCGCCACGGCCGACGCGCCTACGAGACCGGCGACCGCATGCCGGTCGCGGTCTTCCTCGGAGGCGACCCGGTCTTCCCCTTCTCCGCGACAGCCCCCCTGCCCGACGGCCTCGACGAGTTTCTCCTCGCCGGCTACCTCCGGCGCAAACGCATCGAACTGGTCCAATGCGAGACCAATGATCTCAAGGTTCCGGCCAACGCCGATTTCGTCATCGAGGGCTACATCGATCCGAAGGAACCGCTGC
>JAYPGD010000680.1:0-2411 GCA_038126655.1 Verrucomicrobiales bacterium | reverse complement strand
TCTCGTCGGTGAATTTCGGCGAGATGGTGACAATGCGCTTGAACCCATGGACGAGATTGTCGTGGGTCTTCTTGAGCCGCTCTTTGAATTTATCTAATAGTCCCATTGCAACGCGCCGGGCGCCGCCAGCAGCGGCGGTTTCGGCGAGGCGCAGAGGTGTAGGGCATGAGTCGACAGGGGGCAAGCAATGATTGCGGAGGCGGAAGAAAGGCCGGAAGGGGCGCGGGGAATTGCGTTTGACAGCGGCTCCAGTTTCTTCAATGCTTCGGGTTCCCAAGACAAGAAACCTAGAAACGAACCCGTTCAGTCGATTATGAAAAAACTCATTGTTTTCGTGACTTTTGCCGCTTCGATGCTGCTTTTTGCCGGATGCCAGCAACAGGATGGCGCCGCGCCCCCCGCCGGCGAACCGCCGGCCGCCGCGGCAGCCGAGGAAGACGCCGCCGCGGCTGAAGAAGCGGCCGGCGAGGAAGAGGACGCGACCGCCGGCGAAGAAATGGCGGAATAAGAGCGCCACGAACCGATTGCATGAGACCGGCCTGGGGGGCTTCCTTGGGCCGGTCTTTTCTTGTTGCAGGTTTGAGGGACGCGGAAATCCGGGTACGTTGAACAGCCTATTGTTGCGTTTGGCCGCAGTTTCTAGCATTTTGGTCCCGTCTCCATCCGGGACGTTGCGACATGCGAACACTGTCTGACATCCGATTTTGGGCCGCCGTGGCCGTGTGCGTTACGGTGATCTGCGTTGTCGCCGTGGTGACCAGTCCCTCGCGGGAGGAAGCGTCGCCGGTTGTCGCGGGGCAGCCGGCTTCCGAGTCCGCCCCTGCGGCTGGCGTTGCGGCGGCCAAGCCGATGTCGCGCACCCAGATAGCGGACATGGTCCAGGCCGCGGAGTTGGATGAGGCCAAGCAGAAGCAGATCTGGGACGCCGAGCACATCACCTTTCTGGTGGAAGCGCATCTCTGCAAACCGTTCCATACCCAACTGAAGGACAAGCGTTGGGAGGACTTCGGGAAATGGATTCGCGATGATTTTCAGGGCGAGGTGTTCGAGGCCGAACCGGGAGACGAACGGCGGCAGGGAATCGTCAGCGAAAAATCAATCAAGCCGGGCTCCCGGTTGCGGTCGGTCGACGCCGCGGGGTTGGCGGCCTATCTTCTGGACGGGATCAAGGATTTCGCCCGGGTTGATCGCGCCCGGTTGCGTATTCTCCATATCCACAGCGAGGGCGAAGGGGGCACCGTCTGGAACACCGAAATGCTGTTGGAGGTGGTCGGCGAAACCTCCGGCGGCTCGCCGATCCAGAGGGTTTCGAAGCACGACGTGCAGTTTGTCGTGAAGGACAAGGAGGGGTTCAAGGAGGAGATTCAGAACGCTCCCACCATCCGTCGCTGGGTGACGACATCGGCAAAGGTGCGGCGCAGTGAATCCCGGTTCCTGGAGGAGATCACCTCCGCGGTCGGGCTTGACCGGCTCCCCATCAATGACAATTGGAAACTCCCCAAGGAGGAGGCCCAGCAGTATCGATTCAAGATGGCGGTCGCTGACTTCGATCGGGACGGTTTCCTCGACATCGCAGCCGCGCCGGATTCGCTGGAACCCGTGCTGCTGCGCTCGGTCGAAGGAAAGAGATTTGAATTTGTTGCGGACCGCATGGGGCTGGAGCCTTTCGATTATGACGAGACCGGCTTCATGAGTCTGTTGGCGGCCTGGATCGATTACGACAATGACGGCTATCCGGATTTGATTATGGGCAACCGCCTCTATCACAATGAAGCGGGGAAGCGTTTCACGGATGTGACCGCGAAGTCCGGCCTGAGAATCATGCGCGACCCGAATGGCTGTGTGGTGGCCGACTACGATTGTGACGGACATCTCGACCTCTACGTGTTGAACCAGGTCCCGAAGCAGGAGAACCTCGGCGCCAACATGCCTTGGGTTGGCGACACCGAGCATGGCGCGGAAAACCAGCTTTGGCGGAACCGGGGCGACGGCGTGTTCGAGGATTTGACCGCGAAGGCCGGGGTCAGCGGCGGCAAGCGCGAGAGCTTCGCGGCCGCCTGGCTGTTCCACGACGCGGACCGTTTTCCGGATCTCTACGTGGCGAATGATTTCGGGGAGAATGTCCTGTTCCGCAATCGGGGCGACGGCACGTTCGAAGATATCACCAAGGACTCGGGAGCCGGCGACTACGCCACCAGCATGGGAGTCACATCCGGCGATCTGAACAATGACGGCCGCCCGGAGATCTACGTCGCCAACATGTATTCCAAGATGGGGCGCCGCATCATCGCCTATGTGAATGAATCGGATTATCCGGAAGGCATCTACGAACAGATCAAGGGCTCCTGCGCCGGGAACCGGCTCTACATGGCCGGGGGCGAGGGAGAACGCTACGTCGAGCAGGGCGAGGG
>JAYPGD010000679.1:0-2413 GCA_038126655.1 Verrucomicrobiales bacterium | reverse complement strand
GATGTAGCGGTTGCCCTTGATGCGGGCGATGGAGCCCTTGCGCACGAGTTTGCGCAGGGCGGCCTGCAGGGCCTGTTGTTCGCCGGGGGCGAGCATCAGGGCGCGGAGCAGTTCGGGGACGTTCATCGGCGCGTAGTTCTTGCGCCGGAGGAGTTCAAGGATGTCTTCTTTCATCTATAGGTGAGGAAAATGGATTCAGGGTTGCGGTCCGGTTCCCGGTTTTCGCGCGTTGATTCACGCAGGTTGAGTCTGGTTCAGGATTCCGGGAACGGATCGATACGAATGGCGACATGGACCGGGGAAGGAACAAACTTCGTTGCTGCCGGCCTCCGTCTGATTGGGGGAAAGTGGCGCCGATCGGCGCAGGATGCAACTGAAGATGTGCGTCGAATGTCGGCGGCAACCAAACTTGCCCGATTTGTGAATTCTGACATGATCCCGCTTCGCCCGATGGACCGGGCCTGCAAGAAAACATGAAATTCGACACCCTCTGCCTCCATGGAGGATCGCAAGCCGATCCCGCCACAACCGCGCGCGCGGTGCCTGTTTATCGCACCTCGTCGTTTCAATTCAACAACACCGAGCACGCCGCGAATCTTTTTGCGCTGAAGGAGTTGGGGAACATCTATACGCGTCTGATGAACCCGACGACCGACGTGCTGGAGAAACGCGTCGCCCTGCTTGAAGGCGGCCCGGAAATGGGCGGCCTGGGGCTGGCCTCGGGAACGAGCGGCGTGTTTTACAGCATCATCAACCTGGCGCAGCAGGGAGACAACATCGTCAGCGCCCGCAACCTCTACGGCGGCACCTACACGCAGTTCAACGACATCCTTCCCAAGTTCGGCATCACGGTGAAATTCGTGGATTCGAACGACCCGCAGAACTTCGCGAATGCGATTGATGAGAACACCCGCGCGGTCTTCTGCGAAACGGTTTCCAACCCGGCCCTGGAAGTGGTCGATCTGGAGGCGGTCGCGAAGGCGGCGCATGACGCGGGACTGCCGCTGCTGGTGGATTCCACCTTCGCCACGCCGTATCTCACACGTCCGTTGGAGCACGGCGCGGACATCGTGATTCACTCGTTGACCAAGTGGTTCGGCGGACACGGCACCGGGATTGGCGGCGTGGTCGTGGACAGCGGCCGCTTCAAGTGGAACACGGGCAAGCACCCGCTTTACGACGAGCCGGACACTTCCTACCACGGTCTGCGCTGGGGGCACGACCTGCCCGAGCCGTTGGCTCCGTTGGCCTTTATTCTGCGCATGCGCACGGTGCCCTTGCGCAACCTTGGCGCCTGCATTGCGCCGGACAATTCCTGGCAGTTCCTGCAGGGCATCGAGACGCTGCCCCTGCGCATGGAGAGGCATTGCGCCAACGCCGACAGCGTGGCCCGTCATCTCAAGGCGCACGACGCGGTGGAATGGGTGCGTTTCCCGGGGTTGGAAGGCGATCCGATGCACAAACTGAACCAGAAATACCTGCGCGGCAAGGGCGGCTCCATGGTTGTCTTCGGCATCAAGGGCGGCGCCGAGGCCGGCTCCAAGTTCATTGATTCCCTGAAGTTGGTCTCGCATCTGGCCAATGTGGGCGACGCCAAGACCCTGGCGATTCACCCCGCGACGACCACCCATTCCCAACTCAACGAGGAGCAGCAGCGCGGCGCGGGCATCACGCCGGAGATGGTGCGCCTCAGCATTGGCATCGAGGACGTCGACGACATTCTCGCCGATCTGGACCAGGCCCTGCAGGCCGCGAGCGCCTGAGTGTTGTCTGCTTTCTGGCGGCCCGGCCGAGGCGCGACTTCGGCCGGGCTGTCTTTTTCTGAATGTCATTGATGATGATGGAAACGGTCGAAACCCGGTTTCAACAGATAGCGACGCCCGAGCGACCGTTGGAGTTGCTGGGCGGCGAAAGGCTGTCGGATGTCCGCATCGCGTATGAAACCTACGGGGCGCTGAACGCGGACAAGTCGAATGCCGTGTTGGTCTTCCATGCCTTGAGCGGAAGCCAGCACGCCGCCGGATTCAATCCCGCGGTGGAAGGCGTCGGCGGGCATTGGACGGAGGAATGTCAGACCGGTTGGTGGGATGATTTCGTGGGACCGGGCAAGGCGATCAACACCGACCGGTTTTTCGTCATCTGCGCCAACTATCTGGGCGGTTGTTACGGCTCCACCGGGCCGGGATCGATTGATCCTGAAACCGGGCGTCCCCATGGCAGCCGCTTTCCGGCCATTACGATCTCGGACATCGTGGACTCGCAGGTTCGGTTGTTGGACGCGCTGGGGTTGGATGGGCTGCACGCCGTGGTCGGGGCATCGCTGGGCGGGCTGCTTTCGCTGGATCTGGCGACGCGTTACCCGGGCCGGGTGAAGCGGGTGGTTCCGATCGCCACGGGATCGAGCGTCACGCCG
>JAYPGD010000678.1:0-2433 GCA_038126655.1 Verrucomicrobiales bacterium | reverse complement strand
CTCGTACGGATCTGCGGGGGCGGGGGGAGAGTAATCCCCCCCCGCTACCCGGACCATTGACCACTCCGCTCAACGCCGTCGCCGCAGCTTGACTGTCAACGGCAGGTGATCTGAACCGACGTGATCGCCGACGATGCGATCCACCGTTTCCAACTCCTCTGAATGCAGGCAGTGATCGATTGGAATGCGGAACAGGAAGTTGTCGAACGGCGAGCCCGCCGGAGTGCCGGCCGAGGAGGCGCCCATCCTGCGGCGGATCTTGGGAACCCAGGACCCGGGCCAGGTGGATTGCAGGCCAAAGCCTTTCGCGCTGTCGGTCAGGCGCCCTTCCTCAACGAGCTTCTTGAAATGGCGGTTCCAAGGCGTCGTGTTGAGGTCCCCGATCACGACCGCCGGCCCGTCCAGTTCCTTCGCGAAGTCGGCGATCGCCGCCAGCTGCCGGTTGCGTTCCCGCGTGGACGATCCGGCCGAAGGGGGAACCGGATGCGTCGCCACGACGGTGACGAGGCCGCCTTCGAGCTCGATGCCCGACACGATCGAAAGGACGCCATTGGTCACGAACCGCACGGCCCGCGCATTCTGCAACGGCGTCCGGCTGTAGAGCGCCAGGCCGAAGTTGTGGTCGCGCGGTTCCTTGATCGAATACGGGTATTCCCCTTCCAGTTCCGCCATGGCGTCGAGCCAACGACGATCGACCTCGAGCAATGCGAAGGCGTCGGGCGACGCGCGTTTGATGGCGTCCACGACCAGGGCGTGGTCGTGGTTGCTGCGCTGCACATTGACGCTCATCAGGGTCAGATCCGTCCCGTCCTCAGGATTCACGCCCGAGGGCCCGCCGAAGAACAATGGCGCGAACTGACAGAGGTTGACCAGCGCAGCCGCTCCGAAGCCCGCCGCCGTCTTCCAACGACGCAGCGCGCAGAAAACTCCGGCGGCTAGGAGCAGGCCTGCGAAGTACTGCACTGGGAAATGCGACGTGATGTCGAACAGGGGTCCCAGTCCGCCAAGAAACGAGGCCGCGGTCAGAAGGCAAAGACCGACGCCGGCGATGAAGCAACCCTGGACGAACGCGCGCTTCAGCAGTTCCCGATGAGGGTTCAACTCATCGGAAACCCGCACTCCGGAAGATGGGTTGTCGCTTGAATCAGTTTCCACGCGCGGCCGCAACAGTCGCTCACCTTCCCTGGAAATTCAAATCACTGCGGGATTCAGTGATCAGCAAGGAGCAATCAGAGGTCAGCGCTACTGATCCGCTCGTTCCGCATTCCGCATTGTTCACGGCGTTTCGCTCAGGCGGTAGTTGGCCACGGCCATGGCGGCGTAATTGGCCACGGCGACGAGAAACTGCAATTCGTCATCGGTGAACAGGCAGTCGCGTGTGGCATTGTCCACGCACAGCGCTCCGAGGGCGTGATCCCGCCAGATCATCGGGGCGTACATGCCCGTCTTGATTTCGAGGCGCTGCATGGATTCGCTGTTCACCCCGTCCCCGTCCACGGTGCGCCGCCAGATCAACGCCCGCCCCTCGCTCATGGCCTTGAAGCACAGCGATGAACTCACGGCCGGTTGTTCGGAACCCGACCAGGCCGCGACGTCCAGGTGGTTGTTGTCGCGATTCCGCAGCACAGCGGCGCTCCGCTCCGCTCCGGGAAGGGCCTTCACCAGGCTGTCGACCGTATGCTGAAGCACGGATGAAACGTCCTGCTTCGCCGCGAATTGCATCGGCAACTCCAGCAGAAGCCCCAGCCGCTGCCGGGTGAATCCGGAATTCTCCGCGACCTGAAGCAACGACGCGTCCGCCAGGTTCAACTCTGTGTCGACGCGGATGCTTGCGTTCTCCTCGACGGCCGGTTTGTCCCACTCCGGCGACGTGGGCGCCGGAATCACCGCAGGCAGTGTCTTGGGCGGAGATTCCGGCTTCGGCGCCCTCGCGGGAACCGGCTCTTCCCGTTTGAAGTCAGGGGGATACTCCACCTTCAGATCCGTCTCGCCGATCCTGATGGCGTCGTCCGGATTCAACCGTCGCTTGACCTCCTGCTTGACGCCGTTGACCAGCGTCCCGTACTTGCTGGCAAGGTCCTCAATCCAGAACCACCCGTCCCGCTCGTAGATCCGCGCGTGCGTCCGCGACACGGTGATGTCGGGCGCGAGGTCCAGATCGGGAGGAATGTAGGGATTGGGGCGGCCGACGATGATCTCCGACTTGGCGAACTCCTCCGAGCGTTCGATGTCGTTGAACCTGAGGGTGATCTTCATGGCGTCGGATCGGAAACCGGGCGGGAAACTCTAGGCGCCCCTGCGGTGAACGGACAATGCAAAACCGAGGGAAGGCGATGACATGCGGAAGGGCTGAGAGCGCTGCAAGTCGCCGCCGCATCACCGTGAATCCCGCCGGCTCCCTCCGCGAATGGCAGACTGCCCCGTTCCCGGTTC
>JAYPGD010000677.1:0-2436 GCA_038126655.1 Verrucomicrobiales bacterium | reverse complement strand
GCGAAGCGGTCTGGGGTGGCAGCCGGAGATTTCAACCTCCAGAAGGCCGACGCAACAGATTGCTCCCCGATAGGGGCGCGGGATTCTGGAGTGTTGTTGTGGCTTGAGCCCCTGATACGGGTTGGAAAACATGCGTTTTGGGGAGGCTCTCGGCTCACCCCAGGGCAAGGTCGCCGATCGTTCGTGTTCCCAAGAAGTTGGGGACGGTGTTGGACAGTCGTTCGAATTCCACTTGCGGCAGATTGGCGTGTTGTTCCGGGGGCAGATCCGAGCAGTTCCACGCCCGACTCATGTGATCGAGGATAGGCCCCAATTGCACCGCAACCGCAGGTTCGTCGTTCGGTCCGATCATTCCGTTTCGCAGCTTGGCGACCAGGTCCTCCAAGTGTATTAGGGCCTCTCCCAATTCATGTCCAACGGTTTTGGCATTCATCGTGTTTCTGCCCGCGGCCGGGCCTTGTATTTCTCATACAAGCGCGTGTGGCGGGATTCGAGGCTGACTTCCTTGCCGGCGATCCACATGCGTTGGACGTTGGAGCGGATGTCGAAGATGTCGCCATCGACGGCGATGAAGGTGGCTTCCTTGCCCTTCTGGATGGAGCCCAATCGGTCGCCGACGCCGAGGATCCTGGCCGGGGTCAGGGTGATGGCCTTGAGGGCCTCGGCTTCCGGCATGCCGAAGGCGATGGATTGGGCGGCGACGTAGGGGAGGTTGCGGACATTGCTGGTGGCGAAGCTGCCCGCGCCCATGCTGATCGCGACAGTCACGCCCGCCTGGCGGAGGATTTCGGGCGCCTTGTATTGGATGTCGTAGGAATCGAAATCGCGGGCGGGTTGATCGAAGGTGGACTCGTAGATGACCGGGGTCTTGTGTTTGGCGAGGGTTTTGGCGACGCGCCAGGCGTCGCGACCGCCGGCGATGACGGCATTCTTGTAGCCGCGGCCGGCGGCCCATTCGGCGGCGGATTTCACGGTCGGCGCCTGGGCGGCGTGGATGATGATGGGGGAGTCTCCCTTGAGGAAGGGGATCATGGGCTCCCAGGCGGGCACGGGTTTGAATTGGTCCTTGGGCGTGGCTTTCTTCGCCTTGGCGTAGGCCTCGGCCTGATTGAAGAACTCATCGATCTTCTGCACACGCTCCCTGGCCTGCTTTTCCTGATCGGCGGGTTTGCGGCTGCCGGTGGCGCTGAGGGACATGCCGGGCCAGGCGACATGCAGGGCGGCGAGCGGTTTCACGGCCATGTTCTCCACGGTCCAGCCGGCGGTCGCCATGAGACCGGAGACGCCGGGGACGGTTCCGCCTTCGGGCACGGCGAGGAAATGGGAAATGCCGTTGGCGCGCGCGACCGGGATGAGCTCGGAATCAGGATTCACCGAAACCCAGGAGAAGACATCGGGCGTGTAGCTGCCGACCTCGCGGTAGTCGCGTGTCTGGCGCAGGGCGTTGATCTCGACCAGCCCCAGCGAGGAGGTGGACGCGATCAAGCCGGGGTAGAGATGGGCGCCGTTGAGGCGGACGATCTTGTCGGCGCGCTTGCGGGCGTTTTTCAGGTTCTGGCCGATCTCGGTGATCGTGCCATCCTTCACGAGGATGGAGGCGTCGGGGATGACGCCGTCGGTCACGGTGTGGATCGTGGCGTTGCGGAAAAGGATGGTCTCGGCGTGGGAGGGGACGATTGTCGCGGACAGGCTCAGAGCCAGGGCGAATGCGATCGCGCCGGTTTTCAACACGGGGGGCGCGGAGGACCACAGAGGAGAAGGCGGGGTGTCTGAAGCGCGGAATCTGTTCCGCTTCAGCGCCGGTTGATCGGGCGCGTGGTCGATGCTGGGAATCATGGGTTATCGGTGGTTGAAGCGGAATGAATTCCGCGCCCCGTAGGCGTTCGTTCGGCGTTTCGGGATGGGTTTGAAGCCGCGGGCGTGGGGATTAAGGAGCTCATTGCAGGACGCCTCCGAAGCGGTGGCGGTCGCAGCAGGAATAGCTGCCGTCGATATCGATGCTGTGCATGGTCTTGATGGCGCGTTGGAAGAAGGAGTTGCGGGCGTCGTCGGCCTTGGACTGCTTGTCGTCGGATTTGCCTTTGCCGCCTTCGGCGATCTGTTTGGCCTTGGCGATCAGGGCATTTCTTTCCTTCTCCAGGGCGGCGGCGCGTTTGGCGTCGAGCGCGCGGTCGAAGTATTTTTTTCCGTCGATCCAGGTCTGTTCGCAGACGGCGCGGGTGGAGAGGGGATTGTCGGACCAGATGACAAAGTCGGCATGCTTGCCTTTTTCGAGCGAGCCGACCTGCTGGTCGATGCGGAGTTGTTTGGCGGGGTTCAGGGTGACGAACTTGAGGGCTTCCTCCTCGGACAAGCCGCCGTATTTGACGGCCTTGGCGGCCTCGAGGTTCATGCGGCGGGCGAGGTCGGAGGAATCGGAGTTGAAGGAGACCAGGG
>JAYPGD010000676.1:0-2447 GCA_038126655.1 Verrucomicrobiales bacterium | reverse complement strand
CGTTGGATCCCCGCGGCTACACCCCGTTCCTGCGGGAGTGCGTCCGCGCCTGCGCCGGATTGCGCGACGCCCCGGTCACCGGCCGTGAAGGACTGCGCGTCCTGAAGACCATTCATGGATTCTACACCGCGGCGTCGACCGGGAGGACTCAGCAGGTGGGTTCCTGAGCCGTGGCGCGCCTGAATTCATTGAAATTCCGGGTTGCATCCACGCGCTCATTTGATACAAACCCCGGTTCCCCGTGATTTGGCGGGGCCTGTAAATCCAGTTTTCAACCGCAAACACGAAAGATTCAGTCATGGGACAACATGCCAGTTTGAAATCCAGCGGCTCGATGGGAGCCAAGCGCAGCGTGCTCAAGCGCTTCGAACGCATCGAACTGCTCAAACAGCGCGGCCAGTGGAAGCACGGCGACCGCATCCTCGGTCTCCGCAAGACCAAACCGGCGGACTGATTCCGCCCGCCCGACGCGCGAATCGGCCGGCCTCCCTGCGCCGCGCTTCGATTCGCGCTTTTTTTTTGCCGATTCCGGGAGCGTCCCGGCGTCGGATGCCGTCCAAGTCCACAACGCGTCTCCCCTGGCATGGTCCGCCTTCAGAAATACCTGGCTGATGCCGGCGTGGCCTCCCGTCGCGCCGCCGAGAAGCTGATTGTGGACGGGCGGGTCGCGGTCGATGGTTCGATCGTCCGGGAACTGGGGACGCGGGTGGACGAACGCAGCGCCGAGGTCGAGGTGGACGGCAAGGTCGTCCGCGTCCGCCGCAAGCGGCACATCGCCCTGCACAAGCCCATGGGCTTCATCAGTTCGCGCAAGGACCCGCAGGACCGCGAGACCGTGATGGACCTGCTGCCCCGGGAATGGGAAAACCTCTACCCCGTCGGCCGCCTTGACGCGGACAGCGAAGGCCTGCTCCTGATGACCAATGACGGGGATTTCTGCCTGCGGGTCTCCCATCCCCGCTACGGCGTGACCAAGACCTACGTCGCCTACGTGACCGGACGCGTCGATCGCCGCGCCTTGAAACGCATGGAAGCGGGCCTCGTCCATCAGGGCGAGCGGCTCCGGGCGGAGAAGACCCGCCTCGTGAGCGCGAACAATTCGCACAGCGTCGTGGAACTCGACCTGCGCGAGGGAAAGAATCGGGAAGTGCGTCGGCTGTTTGAGGCGCAGGGGATGAATGTGGAGCGGCTGCGGCGGGTGAAGATCGGCTCCGTGCAGTTGGGCGAGCTCCCGCCGGGCAAATGGCGAACATTGACAGAAGCGGAGATTAAATCTCTACTGGACTGACCTATGAGACGATTGACGGGCATGTTGCTGTTGGGCGCGTTGTATGCCACCGCCGCCCAGGCCGCCGAGCCGACCACCGTGGTGGGCGACCGCGTGAACGCGCGCGGCAAGCCCACCCTGAAAAGCGAGGTGATCACCCAGCTGCGCGACGGCGAGACCGTGGTCTTCCTCCGCGAGATCACCCTGACCAATCCCGGCCCCGGCGAACCCTCGCGTTGGGCCCAGATCGAACTGCCGGAGAACACCCCGGTCTGGATCTCTTCCCAGTTCGTCGATCCCGTCACCAAGGCCATCACCGCCGACCGGCTCAACGTGAGGTCCGGCAAATCGCTCAATCACAGCATCATCGGCCAGCTCGTGCAGGGCGAGAAGGTGAAGGAGATCCGCACCGTCGGCGAGTGGATGGAGATCGAGACGCCCAAGGGCGCCTTCGCCTACGTTTCCTCCGATTTTCTCGCCAAGACCAAGGGCGGTTCGACCGCCCCGGTTTCCCCGGTCGGCAAGCCCGCGCAACCCGCCGACAAGAAGCCCGACGCGAAGAAGCCCGAACCCGGATCGCCGACCACGCCTCCCAAACCGGCCGACAATCGTCCCCGGACCTCGATTGCGGGAGGCTCCCCGATCGCGCCGGGAACCACCAGCCCGGTGATGGATCGCAATCGCGCCATCGTCTCCCCGGCCGACGGCATCATCGCCCCCACCAAGCCCACACTGGCCCGACCCGCAGCCCCCGCGGCCCCGTCGCTGGCTATCTCCAAACCCGCAGCTCCCAATTTGACCGCCCCGCCGTCGGCTCCCAGCGAGCCGGCGGCGTCCAAACCTGAGTCGTCCGCCGACAGCGAACCCATCATGATCGTCGGGAACGACCCGGTTGAGCCGGTTGTTGCCCCGGTCTTGGGCAAGGAGGATACGAAACCGGTGGAGATGGTGCCCGTTGCGTCCGCCCCGGCGGAGCCTTCCCCCGATGTCCTGCCAGCGCCCGCGTCTTCGGATCTGGATCTCAGCCAACACGCGATCCAGGACTCCGTCCGCGGACAGTCCGAGATCGTCGTGTTTCCGGCGCCGCCGGTCGCGGCCGACCAGGCTTTGAAACGCAAGGTCGTGCGCCGCGGCGTGGTCCGCCGCGCCTACAGCCTCGTCTCCCCGACCTCGCACGCCC
>JAYPGD010000675.1:0-2449 GCA_038126655.1 Verrucomicrobiales bacterium | reverse complement strand
TCTCAAGGGCGCCGCGCTCAACGCCGTCCAGATCGCCGAGGAATTGCTCAAACTCGACTGAGCCTGTATCGGGGCCCCGGTTCAGCGCGGCAGTTCCCGGTTGCAGACGCCCGCCGTCCCCGGAGCGAGGAGATTGCCCGAGAAGCGCACGTTCTGAGGGCCGCGCGGACCGCCCGGCAGGATCACCGCATACTGGTAGCGCGGCTCGCCGACGCAGTGAAGCAGGTTGCCGGTGACGAGCACATCCGCCAAAGGCGGATCGTCGGGCTGCTGACCTATGTCGAATTTGAAGGGCGATCGTTCCCTCCCCCAGATCCAACTTGCATCGCCGTGGCCGAAATCGGAAATGATGTTGCCCGAAATGATCGACCCGCCATCGCGGTTGCCGTCGTGCGCCGCCGCGCCGGGCATGAGGCCGATCGCCCAGAGGCTGTTCCGCGTGAACTGGTTTCCCCGTATCAACACATTCCGTGACCCATGCATCGCCTTCATTCCGATGAAGGCGTTCACGACGATGTTGTCCGCCACGATCACGTGATCGGAATGCAGGTCGATGCCTTGGGCGGCGTTCTCAATCTGGTTGCCGAGAATGCGGGTGAGGTCGCTGACCTCCGGCGAGGTCACGATGATGCCGGAGCCCTGCTGCCAGTTGTCCGTGTAACCGGCGTCCCAGGCCTGTTGACTGACGATCGCGCCCTTTTGGGAATTCTTGCGAATCCAATCGCCGAGCCGGTGTTTCGCCTTGTTTTCCGGAGTCGGGACCAGGTTCTCCTCGATCACCCGATTGCCCTCGATCAGCGTCCCGCGACTGGTCCTCACGCTGATGCCCGTGCCGTCCGTGCAGTTGAAAGCGTAGCCCCAGTCAGGACTGCCGGTGCGGTCGTCCACGGTGACGCGCATGTAATTGCGGACCAGGCAGCGGCTGATGCGGGCGTCGCGACATTCACGCAGGGCGATCGCGGCCGAGCGTGTGCGGTTGTCGATCACCCGCACATTTTCCAGCGTCAGGTCGCGGCAGCGGATCGCCATGACGCCCTCCTTGCCGGTCTCCTGACTTCCCTTGGGCCGCGTCAGCGTCAGGTCGCGGATGACAATGCCGGACGCGTTCTCAATCTCGAGGATCGGTTGGTCAGAGCGGGTTTGGATGATTCGCCCGGGACCTTCCAGCCCCCCGCCCTTCCCTCGCACGCGCAGCTTCTCCGTGATGACGTGATCGCCGGCCGGAATGCGAACCATCGCCCCGGGATTCGCGTCGAGCGCGGCCTGGATGGATTCGTAGTCGGCGATCGATACTCCATCCGACGAACGCAGGGGCGCCACGGCGACGAGCAACGTCAGTCCCGCAACAATAGTGAATCGGCTGGAACGAGGAGTGAATCTCACAGGCGCATTGGTAGCCCGGAAGGCGGTGATTCAACAACCTTCAAGGAGGGGACGGGGCGCCTCGTCGCGAAGCGGTCCTGCCACCCTCATTCCTCCTCCACCGCCAGCGGCGGCCGGTAGACGCGGAACCCCGCCGGCCGCAGGGCCTTGCCCTTTCGCTCAGGCAAGAGCGTCAACGTGTGAGGTCCATTCTCCAGCCCCTGCGCCACGACGGTCGTCAATGTGAACTCACGCGCCGGATCGGATTCCTTCGGCGACCGCCAGGCGTCCACGAACAGCGGTTTGGTATCCCAGGTCACCTGGTAATCCGTCGGCAGCTTCGCCTTCCGGTAACGCAGCGACCAGTTGACCATCCACATTTTCGCCTCGATCACCACCCGGCCCGAATCCGACACGAAGCGCCGTTTGTGATCGCCGCGGCCATCGAAGCCGGTCTTGGAGCCGATCACCTCGTACTTCAAGGTGTCGGCTTCCAGATCGCATTCCAGGATCTTCGCGGTCCAGGTCTCCGCCTGCAGCGGCGACACATGATCAATCTTGTTGAACGCCGGCCGCCCCGCCACCGGCGCCGGACTCGGCCGGGTATGGTAATAAAGCCTTGGATTCGCGGAAGGCGCTTTTCCATCGATCAGGACCCGCGCCGCACTCCCGCTCGAACCCGGGCGAGCGACCACATCGACGCGGTTGCCGGTGAATTCCACGACGACCGAACCGTCTTTCCCTCGCCGCACCCGCGGATCGTCGGCCGGAATCTCGGTGACCCGTTCCCGCCAAGCGACGTCTTCCTGACCGGGAAGATAGTTCAGGTGGGGCTTGACCAGTTCGGCGATGAGGAAGTTGCCCAGTTCATTCGGATGCACCGTGTCGCGGAGGGTGTCCTTGACCACCAAGCCGTGCTTCTTCAGGTAACGCTGCATGCCGACCCGGACATCGGCGACTTCGCAGCCCAGTTCGCGACCGAGCCTGTGATAAAGGTCCGAGATCGCCTGGTCGGCGCCATCGGTCCGCAGCACGTCGGGATGTTGTGGATCGCCGTCCGGGGGCACGGTCTTCGGCCAGCGAAGGT
>JAYPGD010000674.1:0-2452 GCA_038126655.1 Verrucomicrobiales bacterium | reverse complement strand
CGGCGATACAGCTCCACAAACCACTGGTGCACCAGCGAATCCGGAACCAGGATCAACGCCCGATCCACCCGTCCACCCACCAGCATCCGGTGCAGTATCAGGGCCGCCTCGATCGTCTTGCCCAAGCCGACCTCGTCGGACAACAGGACCCGCGGCGACTGCCGCGAGGTCACTTCCCGGGCGATGTAGAGCTGATGGGGGATCAGGTCGATGCGACCGCCCACGAATCCACGGGCCTTCGATTGCCGCGCCTCTCGCTGTTTCTCCAGGGCGTCCAACCGCAGATCGAACAACCGCGGCTCGTCCGCCTGCCCGTGCAGGAGCCGATCTTCCGGCCTGCTGAAACTGATGGAATCGCACAACTGCGCCTCCGGAATCTCACGTCCTTCCCCCGCATAAGTGATCAGCCCTCCCGTCTCGGCGACGGCCTCCACCACAAAGGTCTCGCCATCGTGCGCCTTGACTGAATCACCCTCCCGGAATCGCACCCGCTTCAAGGGCGCGGACTCGGCCGAATACTGTCGCATCACCCCGCTAGCCGGAAACAGGATGCCCACGCAGCCATCCTCCACCCGCAGAACCGTCCCCAAGCCAAGCTCCGGCTCGGCCTCGCTTATCCATCGTTGTCCGGGTGTGAATGGCATGGTTCTCGGTTCTCGGTTCTCGGTTCTCGGTTCTCGGTTCGCGGTTCGCGGTTCGCGGTTCGTCGTTCGCGGTTCTCGTTTCGCGGCTTGTCACGACGAAGTTCCGGCTTTGCGGAACGTAGGCGGATGCGTGGTTCGGGACGAAGGCGGCGCGGAATTATAGGCAGGTTCGGGCCGGGAGCCAATCCAAATGCGCCGCCTGCCGGGCGCCATGGGGACGATTCGAGCCGCGCTGTCAGACAGTCGTCATTCGAACTTCTTTCGGAGTTGGGTGGTTGGGTGTTCCGTCATTTCGGCGCGGCTCAGGCAACCCATTTCCAATTGCCGGCGGCTCCCGAGCAGTCCCCAACCTCCGTAATGCACAAGCGCGAGCGATCGCGCCTTCACTCCGCCTGAATGCGGATCGTCCCGGTCCTACGCCGATAATAGACGCGCAGGGTCACCTCCGAATCCTCAATGAACCGGCTGAACAAGGCCGCCTCGCGCGCGCTGCGGACCGGCATGTCGTTGATCCCCACAATCACACCCCCCTGCCGCAATCCCGCCGCGTGGGCCCGGGAATCCTCATCCACCTCGGCGACCAAGGCGCCGAACACCCGACTCGAAATCCGAAACTGACGACGCGCATAGCTGTCGAGTTCCGCAATCTGCACGCCGTCGAAGGGATTCGCCGCCGGCTTCGCCGGTTCCGCCGGCGCGGCTCCCGCGGACGCATACCCCGTCAACTCGCCCAAGGAGACATTCACGCTCATCGGCGAACCATTGCGCACGATCTTCAGCGCCACCATCGACTGCGGTTTGTTGCGGGAAATCAACAGACGCAACTGCCGGTCCTCGCGCACGGCCGTTCCGTTGATCTGCACCACCACATCGCCTCGCTGCAGCCCCGCCTGGGCCGCCGGCGCCCCGCGCTCCACATCCGCGATGATCGCCCCCCCGGAAAACGGAAAATCGATCCGTCTTGCTTCGGTCGGCGTCAGGGTCTCCACCTGGACGCCCAGAAAACCGCGCACCACCCGTCCGTCCTCGATGATCCGCTTCATGATGTGCATGGCCTGGTTGCTCGGAACGGAAAACCCCACCCCCTGATTGCCGCCGCTCCGACTCAGGATCACCGTGTTGACGCCGATCAGTTCCCCGTCCGTGTTCACCAGGGCGCCGCCCGAATTGCCGGGATTGATCGAGGCGTCGGTCTGGATGAAATCCTCATAATCGTTGATGCCGAAGCCGCCGCGCCCAACGGCGCCGACGATGCCCATGGTCACGGACAATCCAACGCCGAAGGGGTTGCCGATCGCCAACGCCACATCGCCCACCTTCACCTGGTCGCTGTCCGCCGCCGAGATTGCGGGAAGCCCGCGCGCGGCGATCTTCAACACCGCGATATCCGTCTCGGGATCGGCTCCGACAAGCTGCGCCGCGTAGGCCTCCCCGGTGTGGGAGGTGATCACCTGGATCTCATCGGCGCCCTCGATGACGTGGTGGTTGGTGAGGATGTAACCTTCGCTCGACATGATGACGCCGGATCCCAAGCCCTCCTCCTCGCGCTCCCGCCGACCGCCAAAACGTCGCAACGTGAACCCCGGCATCTGCTCCATCACACGGGTGGTGGTGAAAATGTAGACCACGCTGCCCGCCGCCGAGTCCACCACCGGACTATAACTCGTCGTGATCGCCTCCCTTGCCGTCCCTTCGTCGGGCAAGGCGCGCGCGACCGCAGGCCCCGACGCAACAGCGCGGGCATCGCTGGAACCGCCGGCAAACCGGAGCGCGCCGGAGATCAACAAGCCCGCGACAACGCCCAACAT
>JAYPGD010000673.1:0-2462 GCA_038126655.1 Verrucomicrobiales bacterium | reverse complement strand
AACGACGCGCTGCGGGGAATCCAGCGATTCGCCTCCTTCAGCCAGACGATCGGCAGCATGTCCAGCTTCCGGCCGCCTCCCGGCGACACCCAGTAGACCTGCATGTGATGGGAGCCGGTCAGAAGCTTGACCTTTCGCCGCACCCGCGCATCCAGGGCGAACCGCTTCCCGGCATCAGGGTCGTCGTACTCCACCCAGTATTCATCCCCCTCTCGCTCCAACCGATAGGTCCGGCCATGGAAGGTCGCGGTCGCATTGTCAAAATCTCCGATGACCGTCTCCGGCGTGGGCAACTGGGTCATCGATCGATGATAGGACGAATGCCAGGAATGATAGGCGTCCGGATGGCAGGCCTGGCAGGTCCGGGAAGTGATGTAGCCATCCGTCGCCTGTTCGATCGGCCGATTCACAACCTCCGATTCATTGCGGATTTCGGGACGCTTCCGGGACGCTCCCACCCCGACGGCCAACGACAGACCGGCCCAGAGAAACAACGCCGCCATCCCAGCCGACCGGGACGACCGGCGTCGAACCCAGATCACCACGGGCAGAAACGCTGCGGCGCACAGCCAGACAATCAGAATGCTCTCAAGGTCCAACATCGATCGCGCTCAACCGCCCCGGAACGGAACCGGGCCGGATTTTCATGGGCGTCATCGTCCACAACTGTCCGGCAAGGACGTGGATCGGGGCGCCCGCGCCGTTGCTTGTCGCCTAACCACGCCCGCCGTCGCGCCCCACGCCGCGGGCCGTGACAAACACGGAAATGAACATGGTCAGCGCGCCGATCGGCACCAGGAAGATCCCCAATCCCGGATCGCCGTCATAAATCCAGACGCCGCCGAGAAAAAAGCCGCCGGGCATGAGTATCGAGGTCGCCATCAGCAACGGAGACGCCAGCTTCAACCAACTGTCCGCCGAGGCGGGCATCGCTCGCGCCGTCAACGCAAACACGATGTGCAACACCGAAAACAACGTCCCATGCGCATGGGCCAACTGGAACATCAGCCGGCGCATCTCGTTGCCCACGTTCAGATACCACCCGACCTTGAAGCCGTGCAGATACTCCAGGAAAAAACCCAGCGCCATGAAGAGGAACAACGACCACCAGCCAAACTTCATGTGGCGGACGAAATAATCGAAATCACCCGCGGACGCCGCCGCGGCGGGTTTGGACTCCTGCTCGGAACCCGACTTTGAATCGCTCATAGACGGAGATTCTGGCAATTCAGACCAAAAACACAAGCGGATCGTGTTGGCCATTATGGCCCATTCCCCCAGCAACATCCGCCCACCGAATCAGTGGTCAGTGGTCAGTGGTCAGTGGTCAGTGGTCAGTGGTCAATGGTCAGTGGTCAGTGGTCAGCGGTCAGTGGTCAGTGGTCAGTGGTCAGTGGTCAGTGGTCAGTGGTCAGTGGTCAGCGGTCAGTAATCGGTGATTGGTGATTGGCAATCAGTAATCAGTGATCGGTAATCGGTGGTCAGCACCCAGCATCACGCATCACGGCTCCCGGACGATCCGGTAAAACCGCATCGCGTCCCGATCCGCGTAGTCGAGCACCGAACGGGTTGTTCCGGACGCGGTGAACGTGAAGGAGGTGATCCAATCGACCAGGTTCGTCGAGGTTTCAAAGCGGTAGACCGCCCCATCCTGCACGGTGAGGTCGAAGCCGATGGTGTTGCCGCTCGTCGCCACGGTGGCCGGCGCAATCAGGAAATTCAGGTCCGTGAAATTGAAGGAACTGCTCGCGGACGCGGTGAGATCCGCGGCGTCCGCGACCTCGACCGTCAAGGTGTTCGCCGCCCCGGTCTGCAACAGGTTGGTTGCGATGGTCACCGTGAAGTTGGTCGTGGCGACATTGGTGTTCGTGACGATCAATTGGGAAGTCCCGTTCAGCAGGAATTCGACCCGGGAAACGCCGCCGCCGGACGCGGCCTCCGCATCGGTCGCCAACGCGGTCGCCACCAGGCTCTGCCCCGCCATGGCCCCCGACGTGACGCCCACCAACCGCAGGGATTCGATGGCGACGACGGGCGCCGCGTTGGTTTCCACGATCACGGCCGCCTCGGCGCTGCCCCCGGCTCCCCGGGCCGCCGTGGCCACCGCCCGGACGGTGTTCGTGCCCGCGACAAAATTGGTGGCCGACGCCGTCAGGTTGAAGAGATTGGTCGCGCCGGACGCCCCCGCGGCAAACGCGCTGACGCCCACGGAATTGGTCCAACTGTCGTTGATCACGAACAACTCCACCTGAGCCACCGTCCCATCCGGATCCGACGTCTCGCCCGACACCATGAGATCCCCGCCCTGTACGAAGGTGAAGTTGTTGGTCGGCGAATTGATGACCACCGTCGCCGCCTCATCCTCCGTCACCGTCACCATTCCCGTGACGTTGAAAATGCCGGATTGCGTGTTTCGGTAGGTGAAGGTCCCGGCCGAACTGAACTCCGCCACACAGGTCTCC
>JAYPGD010000672.1:0-2468 GCA_038126655.1 Verrucomicrobiales bacterium | reverse complement strand
GTGTTGAAGATGTCGTGGGTCTCGTGGGAGCCGCCGCCGGTGGTCTCGGTCGCCACGGCGATGCTGAGAATCAGGTGGTAGGTGTCGCCGACCTTCATCAGCCAAGGATCCTTGACGCCCTCGAGACCGAGGTCGGCGGCCTTGAAGATGGGCTTCATGTTGGCGGGATCGAGGCTGGCGATGTCGGAGCCGCCCTTGATGACGCAGGTCTGCCAGCGGCCGTCGGCGGGATCGACGTAGCTGGAGAAATAACGCCAGTTCCCGTCGTCGCCGCGACGGACGACATTGCGTTCGATGGAGGAGGTGCCGAGTTGGTCCTTGGTCATGGACCAGACGTCCTCGTAATTCTCGAAATCGGTGGTCTTGCAGATGCGGACCTCGCCGCCGCGGTCGGGTTGCACGCCCCGGGGGCGGCGGATGCGGTAGCAAAGGTAGGCGGCCTGGTCGGTTTCATCCCAGGTGACGGCCGGGCAGCCCACCCAGTAGCCCTGTTCATTTCCCACGGGTTCCCGGACGATCGCGCCCTGGGCCAGCATTTCAGAGGTGATTTTGTCGCTCATCGGTAGATCAGTTCGAAAAAGGAGCCATTCGTTTACGGGGTGGCCGCTGGCTTGGCAATGGGAACTTTTTGGGAAAGAGATTCCCCGGGGCGCGATTGCGTGATTTTCAGGTTTACCCGGGGTGTGCGAAATCTGTAACTTCCACGGCTTCACGGACGTTGCGTGAGGGTCACCTCCAAGACGCAGCGCACCAGCCACGGATTTGTTGAACAGGGCGTTCCCCAATTCCGTCGGTTGGAATTCGTTCATGGGCAGACCGGACAGAATAGATTTGAAAGCATTTTCATCACGAAGGGCTGAGGCGACCCGCGGCGAGAGTCGCGAGGCGGGTGGATTTTCTCCGTGGCGGTTCGTGGTCTTGGCGACCATTGGCTCGATATTGCTGGTCGCCAGCGCCTGCTCGACCTCGCATTACCGCGAGTCGGCGGACAAGGATGTCTACGAATCCATCGATCTGATGCAGAAGGCCCTGTTTGGCGAATCTGAGGACTTCACGGTCGACACTCGTTATTCGAAGCGCGAGATCGAGGAGATCATGGCCTCGGAGATCATCCAGGACCGGATGGAGGAGGGGACGCTCAAGCTGGATCTGGAGGGAGCCCTTCAAGTGGCCGTGGCATTCAGCCGGGAATACCAGACCGACAAGGAGGCCCTGTATCTCAGCGCTCTGAGCCTGGAGGGCGCGGAACTGGCGTTCTTCACCGTCTTCAGCGGCACATCGACCGGGCGCATTGATCGGGAGGGCGACCAAAGCGGCAAGTTGTCGCTGGACAGCAACGGGACGGCAAGAAAGGCATTCCGGACCGGTGGAATGATCACGGCTTCCTTGGGCAATGACCTGATCCGCTACTTCACCGGCGACCCGCGGCGTTCATTGGTGAATGCGCTGTCCCTGAACCTGACCCAGCCCTTGCTGCGCGGCGCCGGTCGTTCGATTGCCGGCAATTCCCTGCTCCAGGCCGAGCGGAACCTGATCTATCAATGCCGCACGCACGCGTTCTTCCAGAACGATTTTGCAGTCGGGGTTGTGAAGGATTATTTCACGCTTCTGGGAGCCAAGGTGAACCTGCGAAACAACTACACCAACTACCTCCGCAGTGTGCAGCAGAGGATACGGGCGGAATCCCGGGCCCAGTTTCTGGGAAGTCCTTTCGATGCGCAGTTGGCGCGGACCACGGAGTTGGATGCCAAGAACGCCTACATCGGCGGCGTCGCCAATTTCCAAAGGGATCTGGATCGCTTCAAATTGAAGCTGGGCGTTCCCTTGTCGGTGAACGTCTATCTGGAGGATTCGGACCTGATGACGTTGCGGCAGACCGGTCTCCCCGAGACCGCCATCGACGAGAACGAGGCCATCGAGGTCGCCGTGGAATCCTATCTGCCTCTGCTGAACGAAATTGATCGCTACGAGGACCGGAAACGCAATGTCAGGATCAAGGCCAACGAGTTCCTGCCGGGATTGGATTTCAAATCGGACGCCAGCCTGAATTGGGATGACGAGGAGAATTATGTCGATTTCGACGTGGACGACGTGATCGCGAATTCTCGATTGGAGCTCGATCTGCCGATCAATCGCTGGAAGCAGCGCAACGACTACCGGGACCTGATCATCAAGTTTGAAGCGGGCATCCGCACGCTGGCCCGAAACCTGGATGACCGACGCAATGCGGTCGCCAACGGAATTCGCGCGTTGGAGCGCAACCGGAACACCTATTTGATCAATGTGGAGAAGCAGAAGAACACCAAGGCCCGCTTGGACGAGCAGGATATCAAGTCCCTGGCGGGGTCGGTGGATCAGCAGGAATATATCTTCGCGCAGAACGCCTACATCCAGGCGCAGAACGCGGTGACCGATTCGCTGGTCAACGTCCTTTCTTCCAAGCTGGACCTCCAGTTGAACCTTGGCGT
>JAYPGD010000671.1:0-2469 GCA_038126655.1 Verrucomicrobiales bacterium | reverse complement strand
CGAACCTGAGCCGGAAGCAGAAGCCGTCGAGAGTCCGGAGCGCCCCTCGTCGTTCATGTTGTCTGCCGGCGATGGACGGATAGTTCTCAACTGGAATGACGCGGCAGGAGCCGAGGAATATCGAATTCGCCGATGGACGGAGGGCTCCGACACCATCCAACTCCAGAATCAGACTTCCGGGACGAATCAATTCGAAGATCAGGGCCTCGAAAACGGCGTCACCTATTACTACCAGGTTTTTGCGGCGAACAGGGCCGGCCAAAGCCAACGAGCCGCCGAAGGCAACGCCACTCCGGAAGCGTCGACCTCGCCGCCTGTCGAGGCCGCGAACTCAACGCCTCCCTCCGGTTCCACCACCGAGGGCCCCGCCGCCGCTGGCGAGGAACCGGTCGCCGAACAACCGCCCCGCATCCACGTCACCGCCTCCAGCGGCAGCCGGAAAGTCAGACTTTCCTGGAATACGGTCACGGGCGCCGCCGGCTTCGACATCTGGAGAAAGATGTCTTTCGAGCCCGAACTGGAGCGCGTGGCCGAAAACCTTCAGGGGACCGATTTCTGTGACTCCGGGCTCATCAACGGCGAGGCCTATCTCTACGCGGTGGAGGCCCGCTTTCCAGATCGTGACAGCGAACGTTCGCTGCTGGTCGAAACCACCCCGGACGCGCGTCCATCCCCCCCCGCCGATCTCCGCGCCACTCCCGGTTCCGGCTGTGTCAAATTGACCTGGAATCGCGACGATCCGGATCTCGATTTTGTCGTGCTTCGAGCCGATTCACCCGACGCCCCCTTCAACCGCATCGCCGTCGTCCGGCGCGAGGGGGAATTCATCGACAAGAAAATCGAGGACGCAATCTCCTATCGCTACCTCGTGCGGGCGGCCAATGAATTTGGCTCCAGCAACGATTCAGAGATCGTCGAGGCGACCCCCAGATCGGGGCTCCGGGGACTGCTCGGAAAATTGAAGAAATAAATCCTGTCGCCCGGGCGGCGACCGCGTCGCAAGCGCGCAAGGATCAACCAATTTGAGCCGCGTAGTCTTCCGGCGAAAGCAGCGCATCCACCTCTTCCGGGGAACCCAGTTTCACCCGGAAGAACCAACCCTCTCCGAAGGGGTCGTCATTCGCCAACCCGGGGTTCTCCTCCAAGGCCTTGTTGGTCTCAACCACCTCTCCGCTGACCGGGGAATACACATCGCTCGCCGTCTTGACCGATTCGACCACGGCGCACTGATCGGTCGCCTTCAACTGCCTGCCGACTTCGGGCAACTCAACGAAGACCAACTCGGTCAACTCCGCCTGCGCATGGTCGCTGATGCCCACGGTGGCGACGCCGTCCGCCACACGAACCCATTCGTGCGACGCGGCATATTTCAGATCAGAAGGGACATTGGCGCTCATAGGAGTATTCAGGTGTCTGTCTGGTTCTTTCGGTAAATCGGTTTCGCGCAGATGGTAGCGGGCGACCGGCGACCGCGAATCTCAATCTCGATCGGCGTGTCCCGCCGGGAATGCTCGCGCAACACATAACCCAGGCCGATGCCGGTTCCAAGGGACGGACTTTGCGTGCCGCTCGTCACTTCGCCAATCCTTTTTGCGTCGTCTCCGACGCTCCAGATCGGATACCCCGGACGCGGCGGCGCGGATCTGCCGGTCATCTTGAACGCGATCAGGCGTCGATTCACCCCCTGCTCCTTCTGCTCGACCAACGCTTCCCGACCAACGAAATCTCCCTTGTCCAGCGCCACCGACCAACCGATACCCGCTTCGATTGGCGTCGTATCCTCATCCAGTTCATGCCCATAGAGCGGATAGCAAACCTCTGTGCGCAAAGTGTCGCGCGCGCCGAGGCCGCAGGGTTTCAACCCCAAGCTTCCCCCCGCCTGCATCAGGGCATCCCAAATCGCTTCAACCGCGGCGGGCTCGCAGAGAATTTCAAAACCGTCTTCGCCCGTGTAACCAGTCCTGGAGACCAAGACAGTCGCCCTGGTTCCCTGCCATTTCACCGGGGCGAACCGGTTCTTCCCCAATTCCGACACCACGGCCACACCGGCCACAGGATCAAGTTCGGAGTCGCCAATCGCCGCCTCAAGACAGGCCGCCGAAGCCGGCCCCTGCAACGCCAACGCCGACCAGTCGTCCGACTCATCCCGAAACTCCACGCCTTCCTCCGCCGCGTCTTGAAACCCGCCCAATCGCCGGACGATCCAATCGGCATCCGCCGAGATCCGCGAAGCGTTGACCACCAGGATGAAACTTGTCGGGCCGAGGCGGTAAATATACAGGTCATCGACGACTCCGCCCTTCTCGTTGCAGAACTGGGTGTATTGCCCCTCCCAATCAGCCAGCCTGCCGATATCGTTCGTCAGGATTCCATTCAACGCCTCCTCGGCCGAACGGCCGCAAACCGAAAACTCCCCCATGTGGGAGATATCAAACACACCCGCCGCCTCGCGGACAGCCTTGTGCTCCT
>JAYPGD010000670.1:0-2504 GCA_038126655.1 Verrucomicrobiales bacterium | reverse complement strand
CGCGGCTTGAAGAGTTCGGAGGGCGTGTGCGCCTCGTCGATCATGGCGCGGATCTGCGCGACCAGTTCCGGCTTCTTCGCGGCGAGGTCGGTTTCCTCGCCGATGTCCTCGGCCACGTTGTAGAGTTCGAAGCCGCCGTCATAGCGTTGGATGCCCTTCCAATCCCTGTAGCGCACAGCCTGGTAGTGTTTTCCGCCGCCGATGAATTCCCAATACAGGTAGTCGTGCCGCTTCTGTCCGCCCTTGCCCAACAGGGTCGGGACGATGCTGATGGAATCCAGATTGGCCGGGGCCTTGGCGCCCGCCAGTTCGGCGGCGGTGTTCATGAAGTCGCCGAAATAACCAATGTGATCGCTCTTGCTGCCCGCCTCGATCCGGCCGGGCCAGCGCGCGATGAACGGCACGCGGATGCCGCCGTCATAGAGATCGCGTTTGATCCCACGCAGGGGGCCGTTGGAATCGTTGAACATCGGGTCGTTGCCTCCCTCGCGATGCGGACCGTTGTCCGAGGTGAAGATGACGAGGGTGTTCTTGTCGATGCCGTGCTTCTTCAGGCGCTTCATCAGTCTACCGATGTCCTTGTCCATGCGGGAAATCATGGCGGCGTGACCCTTCTGAGGCTCGGGCCAGTCGAGGTCCTTGTAGCGGCCGTAATCCGGAACTTCCATGCCTTCGGCGCGGCCCTCGTTGTTGGCGTGGGGGATGGTCAGGGAGAGGTAAAGGAAGAAGGGCTTGTCCTTGTTGCGATCGACAAAAGCGAGGGCTTCATTCGCGCAGAGGTCATGCGAGTAGGTGACCTTCTTCTCCGCCACGCCGGCGCCGTCCTCGCGGTCGTTGTTGACCACATTGCCCTTGAGCCTCTCGCGCTTGTCGTTCCGGAAGAGGAACTCGGGATAGAAGTTGTGGGCGTGACGCTGACAGAGGTAGCCATAGAAAAAGTCGAAGCCCTGCTTGTTCGGGACGCCTTCGGTGCCCGGCGCGCCGAGGCCCCATTTGCCCACCAAGCCGGTGGCGTATCCGGCGCCCTTCAACACCTCGGCGACCGTCACGGTCTCCTTGGGCAGCGGCCACTGGCCCATGGGCCGGACCTCCTTGTTGCCCCGGATCAGGGCATGGCCCGTGTGCTGTCCGGTCATGAGCACGCAGCGCGAGGGCGCGCAGACGGTCGAACCCGCGTAGAACTGGGTGAACTTCATGCCCTCTTCCGCCATGCGGTCGATATTCGGCGTCTTGATCCGCTTCTGGCCGTAGCAGCCCAGATCGCCATAGCCGAGGTCGTCGACCATGATGTAGATGATGTTGGGCCCGGCTTCGGCGTTCAGGGCCGGAAGCGCGAGCAGGCCCGCGGCGAGAACTGCGGCGGCGTGGCGGAAGAGGCGTCGGTCAATCATGGGCGTCCGGGTCGGGTGATTCGACGTTCTTGGCAGGATGACATTCAGATGGAGAAAGCGCGGCGCCGCTCAGAGTTTCTCCAGACGGAGGTTGCGGAACCAGACAGGGTGGCCGTGGTATTGCAGGCCGATGTGACCGGTGCGCGGCAGATCCTTGAGCGCGGTCTTGAACTTGTTCTTCGAGCCGTCCGGATTCTGGTTGGCCGTGTCCCAATCGTCGATGTCCGCCTCCAGGACCTTCTTCCCGTTCAGGACAACGGTGATCTTCGGGCCCTTGCAGGTGAGGACCATGGTGTTCCACTCGCCATCCGGTCTGCCGGCGGCGGCGGACGGAGCCTTGGCGTCATAGAGCGACCCCACAACGTGCTTGCCCGAATAGATCCCGGCCGAGGCGATCTGGATCTCGAAGCCGCCCTGCACCGCATTCTTCGGATCCGTGCGGAAGAAGAGACCGCTGTTGCATTTCTCCGAGGTCTTGTAATCGACTGAAATCTCGAAATCCGCGTATTGCTTCTTCGTCCAGATGTAGCCGCCGGGTTGGTCGGAGGTTTGGAGGACGCCGTCCTTGATCTCCCAGGCGCCCTTCTTCTGCTGGGTCCATTGTTTCAGGCCGCCCTTGAGCAGATCGGCGGAATGGCCCTTGTCCGCGGCCTCGACGCGCGGAGCGGCGGCCAGCAGGAACCCGGCGACCAATGCGAGCGCCAGCCGTCCGAAAGGCAATGGATTGATGCAAGCGGACCCGGCCGCCTGCGCAAGGCGGCCAAGCGACAAGCGCCTGCCGCCACGAGGTTGTTGGAGAGAGGAAATGGATTTCTTCATAAGGCGACCGAATCGTTATCCGATTCGCCTGACGCGAACAAGGGGATTTGTGGCCGATACGCATGAGTCGCAATCGCAGTCTCCCACGACAGGGTGTAGCGTGCGCTGTGCCAGCGCAGACGACGTCTGTCGCGTGATCGTTCCGCTTTTCGGCTGACACAGCCGACGCTACATCGGTGAAGCTGTCGCGTTTAGCGCTCTTGCGTGCGCCTTGGGATTTGTGGGAACCCCCGGGTGATGGGTCCGGGTAGCGGGGGGGATTACTCTCCCCCCGCCCCCGCAGATCCGTACGAG
>JAYPGD010000669.1:0-2505 GCA_038126655.1 Verrucomicrobiales bacterium | reverse complement strand
GAAACCAACGGAAACTGTCTCATAAGGAATGGGCCGAAACGTGGGGTCCAATCAGATCCAGAGGGCGATCCCACCATCGACGCGACCGCGGATTCCCCTGCCCGCCTCGTCGCCGATGCGCGTATGCGAGCCAAGGCGGCCGGCCGGAAGGAGGACGCTCCCGAACCTTCCCGATCAGACAAGACCGCCGAGCAGCGCAAGGCCTGGATTCAGGGATTTCAACAAACCGCCGTCGCCGGAACAGCGGCCCTCGCCGAGCGCATCGAATCCAGCCGCGACGAAATGAATCCGGTCGAGCGGGCCTCCATCCTCAAGGAAGCCGCCCAATGGTTGGTCGCAAACGACGCCGACCAGGCACGGGCGCTGTTGGGCGAGATGAAGGACTTCCGCGAGCGCCGCCAACTCGCCTCCACCATGATCCAGACGCTTTCCGGCGAAGATCCGGCCAGGGCCGCCGATTGGCTCTCCGGCATGGGCGACGCAGATCTTCAGCCCCACGCCCATGAAACACTCGCCCGCGAATGGGCGCGCGCGGACATCGACGCCGCTATTGAATGGATCGGCGGCATCGCCGACGGCAAGGCCCAGGCCGCCGCCGGCGAGGGGCTCATGTGGACCTGGACCCAGCAGGATCTGGATGGAGCGCTTACCTGGGCGGAACAACTGGAGCCGTCCGAGTTTCGCGACGGCGTCTACCTCAAGACCTCCAAAATGGTCGCCAACAACGACCCCGCAGCCGCCACCGAATGGGCGGCGCAATTCCCCGGCAACGAGCTCCGCAGCCAGGCGCTCACCTATTCCCTCCACCGCTGGGTGGACAAGGACGCCGCCGCCGCCGCAACCTGGGCCTCCAGCGTCCCCGATGAGACCCTCCACTCCAGCGCGCTCTCGCTGATCACCACGGCCTGGGCCAAGCGCGACCCCGAGGCGGCTCGGCAATGGCAGACCGCAGCCGGGCAGTGACGCGGCCGCGCCCGCATTCACGTAGCCGCGCCCGCCAAGGGCGTGAAGTCGCATCCCAACTGGGCAGCCACCTTCTTCGCGAAGGCGGCTACAGGCTCCACGCGCCACCTTCTCGCATTCAAAAAACAGTTTCCAATCCCGCCCCGAGCCATTAGCAAGGGTGGATGCAAATCTTCTCGAATCGAACGCTTCGTTCCCTTTGCTCCGCCCTTCTTCTTCCCCTCGCCATCGCCTCCGCCTCCGCCGCTGAAGACGGCTTCGTCGATCTCTTCGACGGCAGGTCGCTGAAAGGCTGGAAACACGTCGGCAAGAAGGGCAAGGGCTACGATGTGAAGGACGGCGTCCTGTTCTGCGGCAAGGGCAGCGGCGGCAAGCTGATCACCGAGAAGGAGTATTCCGACTTTGTCCTGCGCTTCGAATTCAAGCTCGCGCCCGGAGCCAACAACGGCCTCGGCATCCGCGCGCCTGAGGGAGGCGACGCCGCCTACCTCGGCATGGAGCTGCAGATCCTCGACAATCGTCATCCCAAGTGGGCGCGGCTCCAACCCTGGCAGTATCACGGCTCCATCTACAATGTCGTCCCCGCCAAGCGCGGCTCCCTCAAGGAGGCCGGGGAATGGAACACCCAGGAAGTCACCGCCATGGGCCGCAAGATCCGCGTCGTGTTGAACGGCGACACCATCGTGGACGCCGACCTGAATGATGTCACCGACGCGCAAACCTTGCTGAAGCACCCCGGCATCCTGCGCGAGAGCGGGCACATCGGTTTCCTCGGCCATGGGGATTACGTGGAGTTCCGCAACATCCGCATCATGGAATTCCCGCGCTCCAAGCCCGCCAACACCCCGCCCTCCGGCTTCACCGCCCTGTTCAACGGCAAGGACCTCTCCGGCTGGAAGGGACTGATGAAGCGCCCGCTCAACAGCCCCGCCAAGCGCGCCGCCGCCTCCAAAGAGGAACTCGCCGCCGCGCAGAAGGCGGCCGACGCCTCAATGAAAGAACACTGGCAGGTCAAGAAGGGCGCGCTGGAATTCGACGGCAAAGGCCAGAGCCTCGTCGCCGCCAAGGACTACGCCAACTTCGAGATGCTCGTCGATTGGAAGATCAAGCAGGCCGGCGACAGCGGCATCTACCTGCGCGGTTCGCCGCAGGTCCAGATCTGGGATCCCTTCACCGGCAAGAACGACAACACCAAGGTCGGCTCCGGCGGCCTGTTCAACAACAAGAAGCCCAAGAACCCCAGCAAGCCGCTCGCCGTCGCCGACAATCCGATTGGGGAGTGGAACACCTTCCGCATCCTCATGACCGGCGAGCGCTGCCACATCTTCCTCAATGGCCAACTGGTCGTGAAGAACACCGTCCTCGAGAACTACTGGGAGCGCGACAAACCCATCTACCCCTCCGGCCAGATCGAACTCCAGAACCACGGCAACACGCTTTGGTTCAAAAATATCTACATCCGCGAATTGCCGTGAGTTGAATGCGGATTGGGGAATGGGGAATGAGCACGCTCGGAAAGATCTACCTTTGCGCGGTGGGTGT
>JAYPGD010000668.1:1067-2506 GCA_038126655.1 Verrucomicrobiales bacterium | reverse complement strand
GATTAGATGAAAGAAGACATTCTCGAACTCCTCCGGCGAAAGAACTACACGCCGATGAACGTGCCCGAACTGCTGCGGGCCCTCATGCTCGCCCCGGGCGATCAACAGCCCCTCCAGGCGGCCCTCCGCAAACTCGTGCGCAAGGGCTCCATCGCCCGCATCAAGGGCAACCGCTACATCATCCCCGTCGAAGCCGACCTCATCCCCGGCCGCATCCAGATCACCCGCGGCGGCAATGGCTTCCTCCAACCCGACGACCCCAAACTCGACGAGATCCCCGTCTCCGCCACCGCCCTGTCCACCGCCATGCACGACGACCGGGTCCTGGTCCGCCGCGACACACGCATGCGCCGGCGGGATGGACGAGAGGCGGAAAGAGCCTCCGGCTCCGTCGTCCGCGTCCTCGAACGCGCCCGCACCCAGATCGTCGGAACCCTGAAACGCAGCCCGCGCTTTCTCTACGTCATCCCGGATGACCCCCGCATGCAGCACGACATCTACGTGCCCGAGCCCAAGGACGTCGGAACGACGCCCCGCCAGGGCGACAAGGTCGTCGTCGAACTCCGCGAGTGGGAATCACGCCACACCAACCCCGAAGGCGAGGTCGTCGAGGTCCTTGGCCCGCCCGACAAGGAAGGCGTCGATCTCCTATGCATCCTACGCGGCTACGGCCTCCCCCTGCGCTTCCCCCGGGAAGTCCTGCGCGAGGCCAGAAAAATCGGAACCAAGGTCGCCGAAGCCGATCTGGAAGGCCGGGTCGATTGCCGCGACCACGACGTCATCACCATCGACCCCGTCGATGCGCGCGACTTTGACGACGCCTTCTACATCCGCCGCCACAAGGCCGGCCACTGGCGCCTCTGGGTGCACATCGCCGACGTCTCCCACTACGTGAAGCCGGGTTCTCAACTCGACAAGGAGGCCCGCCACCGCGGCAATTCCACCTACCTCGTCGACCGAGTCATCCCGATGCTTCCCGAGGCGTTGAGCAACGAGCTCTGCTCCTTGAAGCCGAATGTCGACCGCCTTTCCAAATGCGTCGAATTCGCCATCAACGACCGCGGCGAGATCCTGCGAACCAAATGCTACTCCGCCGTGATCCACTCCAAACGCCGCTTCTCCTACGAGGAAGCGTTTGAAGTCCTGAAGGGCCAGCCGCGCGACGGCATCGAGCGCATGCTTCATGACGCCAATCGCATCGCCCAACGCGTCCGCCAACTGCGCTTCCGCAACGGCTCCCTGAACCTCGACTTCCCCGAAACCAAGATCCGCCTGAACGACCGCGGCGAGGTCGATCGCATCGAGAAGATCGAGAACGACATCTCCCACCAGTTGATCGAGGAATTCATGCTGCTTGCCAACGAGGCGGTCGCGGCCAACCTGATGAAGAAGCGGATCCCCGCAATCTATCGCGTGCACGAGCAACCCGACGAACGCCG
>JAYPGD010000668.1:0-1057 GCA_038126655.1 Verrucomicrobiales bacterium | reverse complement strand
AGGAGGTCCTCAGCCACGACGTCCCCTGCGGCAACCTGCGCAACACCCATGAAGTGCAGAAACTGTTGAACCGCCTCGACAAACTCGCCATCGGCCCGGCGCTGAAAATCGGCTTCCTCAAGTCCCTCATGCGAGCCCGCTACTCCGTGGAGCCGCTCGGACACTACGGACTCGCCAAGGACAAATACGCGCACTTCACCTCGCCCATCCGACGCTACGCCGACCTCGCCGTCCATCGCAGCCTCTTCGACAACACCCGCCACGCCGTCGGCCCGCTCCGCGAGGCCGCCGACCACATCTCCCGCACCGAACGCAATTCCGACGACGCCGAACGCGACAGCAAATCAGTGAAGCTATTCGCCTTCCTCGAACGCCAAATCGCCTCCGGCCAACCCCACACCTATTCCGCCCTCGTCACCGACCTGCGCAACTTCGGCTTCTTCGTCGATGTATCCGACCTCGGCATGAGCGGCCTCGTCCCCCTCTCCCACCTCGACGACGACTTCTACGTCTTCGACGCCTTTGCCAAGAAGGTCACCGGCCGCCGCCATCGCCGCACCATCCGGCTCGGCGACCGCGTCGACGTCCAGGTCCTCAAGGTCGACACCTTCAAGAAACGCGTGGACTTCCGACTCGCGACGGATGAACAAACCGGCGGCGGCCGAAAGAAGTCACGCAAGCCCGGCAAGAAGTCGTCCAATCAAAGAGATTCAGCGTCCCCCCAGGCCCGCCAGAAAAAGACACCACAATCGGCGGACCGCCCCCCCGACCGCAAAAGTCGCGGAAGGAAGCGCTCCGGAGCCTCCACCACCCCAAAAAAATCTGGCCCCACCCAAAAGCGGCAACCCCGCGGACGTCGCAGATAAACATCAACCGGAATTCGACGCCGCGCGAAGAGCCTTGGACTGCGGCGGCTTGACGCCGCCTTGCAGCGCGTCCAACAGCGACCCAACACCCGAATACACCGCCGCGCCAGGCGAGCCGCGGACTCTTCGCCATTCCCAATTTCGACACGCCTCGCCATGCCAACGAAAAGGCGGCGTCAAGCCGCCGCGCT
>JAYPGD010000667.1:0-2559 GCA_038126655.1 Verrucomicrobiales bacterium | reverse complement strand
CGGCGTCGATCGTCCCCTCAGTGACGCCGCCGCCCGCCGCAATCGCTTTGTAGGTGAAGACGGCCATGGGTCAGAAAGCTCCAAGCTCCAAGCTCCAAATCCCAACTTGTCGCGACGAAGCAACGCGAAGGCGGAAGAAACTCCAGGCTCCAGATCTCAAACCAATCCGAGCCAGGCGGGGCTTGGGAGGGGCCTCGGAGCGCGGTTGTGTCCCGTCTTCGGGACCAGCCGCAGCAACCACCGAAATACAGGCTTCTGAACACGGAGCGGGCGTCGATCGCCGACCAAGTTGCTGCGGTTGGTCTTCGACACAGCCGCGCTCCGGTAGTTGATCGACGCGTTCAGCCTTTCCCGAGTCCTGCGATATCCCCCGGCCCTTTGGAGCTTGGGATTTGGAGCTTGGGATTTGGAACTTCATCTCGCTCAGTCTCCCGTCTGGTCCTTGGTGACGCGCATGACTTCGTAGGGCGTGGTGACGCCCTTGGCGACCAGGCGCCAACCGTCGTCGTTCAAGGTGCGCATCCCCTTCTTGATGGCGGCCTCCTTGAGCTGGCCGGAGGAAACCTCCTCCAAAATCATCTCGCGAATCTCCGGGCTCAGATCCATGAGTTCGAAGATGGCGTGACGACCGGCGTAGCCCATGTTGCGGCAGGCTTCGCAGCCGGCGTCCTTGTAGATGGTCGATCCTTCCAGCCCGGGAATGCGTCGTTTCAAGGCCTCGGTTTCCGCGGCGGTGTCCTCGACCTTGCACTCGGGGCAGAGCACACGGACCAGACGTTGCGCGAGCACGGCTTCCAATGACGACGCCACCAGGTAGGGCTCCACGCCCATGTCCACCAATCGCGTCAGGGCGCTGGGCGCGTCATTGGTGTGCAAGGTGGAAAACACGAGGTGCCCCGTGAGCGAGGCCTGGACCGCTATCTGCGCGGTCTCCTTGTCGCGGATCTCACCGACGAGCACGACATCCGGATCGTGACGAAGAATGGAGCGCAGACCGCGCGCAAAGGTCAGGCCCGCCTTTTCGGAAACCTGGATCTGGTTGACGCCCTTGAGTTGATACTCGACCGGATCCTCGATCGTGATGATCTTGCGGACCGAGTCGTTGATCTGGTTCAGGGCGGTATAGAGCGTGGAGGTCTTGCCGCTGCCGGTGGGGCCGGTGACCAGGGCGATGCCGTGCGGCAGACCCAGGACCTTGTTGAAGATCTCGACCTCGCGCGCGTTCATGCCCAGCTCGGTCATCGGCCGCAGCGAGGAATCCTGTCGCAACAGACGCATGACCACGGCCTCGCCATGCAGCATCGGGATGACCGAGACGCGGACGTCCACGTCGTAGTCGCCCGTGCGCAGCTTGATGCGTCCGTCCTGCGGAAGGCGCTTTTCCGCGATGTTCAACTGACTGAGAATCTTGATGCGCGAGACGATCGCGGGCTGAAAGCGTTTGATGGTCGCCGGGACCGGAATGTCCTGCAGCACGCCGTCCACCCGGTAGCGGATGCGGAACTCATCCTCAAAAGGCTCCAGGTGGATGTCCGAGGTGTTGATCTCGATCGCGTCCTTGAGGACCTGGTTCACGAAGCGGATGATCGAGGCGTCCTCGGCCGCGCTGTCGAGATCGCCGCCATCCGCATCCTCGTCGGCCAACACTTCGAAGCCGGCCTCTTCTTCCAGCTGGTCGATGGTTTCGGCGCCGACGCCGAGCTGTTGCTTGATCTGCTTGCGGAGCGTCTCGGACGGGGCGAGCACGGGCTGAAGATGCAGGCCGGTGAGGGACTTGAGGGTGTCGATGCCCTCGGTGTGAAAGAGTCTGCTGGTCGCAATGTGGACCGTGCCGTTCTCGCGCCCGATGGGCAGCAATTCCTGGCGGGTCAGCACGCGGGCAGGAAAGGAGGCGAGCAGTTCCTTGTCAGGCTCGAGCTCCTCCAGGTCGTTGTATTCCAGCTCGTATTCCGAGGCGAGCCATTGCAGGACATGCTCCTCGGATTCCGGCGCATTCTGGTCGCCGCTCTCGACCAACGACGTCAGCAGCCTGCCGTCATCCTCGGACAACTGCCGGGCCTCGATCATTTCGATGAGAAGCTCTTTCATGGCGGGTCCGGGGGGGAATTCAGTTTCGCGGCGTAGCAACGAACGCGGTTCATTCTGGTCCTGGATCGTCGCCCTGAAATGAGCGGGCCGACGTCCGCGGCTACGGTTCCGGAAGAAAAGGTTGGTCGGTTTTTGGGTTCGGAAGAGAAGGAAGGCGGCCCCGAACGGAGCCGCCTTCCGTGGAAAAAGCTCCGCTCAGCGCACGAGGCCCATCGTCATCGCGATGCCTTCCTGCTTCACGGTGAGGAGTTCCTTCAGGTCGTCCTGGGCCTTCTCAAGGGCGGACTGCTTGGAGGCGCGATCCTGGCGAAGGGCCGCCAGAGCCGACTTGATGGAGCCTTCGTTGCCGGACTCGATGGCCTTCTGCAGGGCTTCAACCTTCGGATCGGGCGTTCCGCCGAAACGGCTGCCGCCGCGTCCGCCGCGATCGCCGCCGGGACGTCCGCCGCGGTCCCCGCCACGGGCCTGGTC
>JAYPGD010000666.1:0-2566 GCA_038126655.1 Verrucomicrobiales bacterium | reverse complement strand
CGAACGCCCCAAACGGGGCGTCACCCCGCCGCACTTTTCGGGCGGCGTTTACAGGTTGAAACGCCAATGACAAAACGAACGGGAAACGCAATCTTGCAAAATAATTCCAAGTTTTCCTATCCGTTCAATTTCAGGGTTGCCTGACCGCTCAAGGAACGGCGAAAAACAGCCCGCCTCCGCAGAAGAACCGCCCATGAGCCTCCAACTCCGCGAACTCGCCGAACGCGCGCTCTTTGCCTCGGATCTCGAGACCAAGCTCGCCTGTCCGGATGAGATCATCGACACCCGCCCCGGCGAGGCTTTGGAGGCGCCGCCCGAACCCGGCCGCCCCGATGGACTGCATTTCAAGCCGTCATCCACGCAGGCCGCGTTTCCCGACACCCAGAAACTGGACAACGACCGCGATCGCGGCGCCCTGCTGCATTTCTTCGCTAACCACGAACTGCTGGCCGTGGAACTCATGGCGCTTGTGCTGCTCAAATTCCCCGACGCCCCCAAGGCCTTCCGCAAGGGCGTCCTGAACACCCTCAAGGACGAGCAGGACCATGTCCGCCTCTACCTCGATCGCATGCGCGAATGCGGCGTCGAATTCGGCGAACTCCCCGTCAGCGGCTTCTTCTGGAAATCCATCGCCGACATGGCCTCGCCCATGGACTACGTCGCGCGCCTCAGCCTCACTTTCGAACAGGCCAATCTCGACTACTCGCGTTTCTTCGCCGAACGGTTCACCGAGGCCGGCGACAACAGCACCGCCGCCGTGCTCGACCAGATCTACAAGGACGAGATCGCCCACGTCGGCTACGGCCTGAAGTGGTTCCGCAAATGGAAAGACCAGAAGCTCAGCGACTGGGAGGCCTTCTCCAAACAACTCCATTTCCCGCTATCCCCAAGCCGGGCCAAGGCCGCGCCTTTCAACGCGGAAGGCCGCCGCAAGGCCGGGCTCAAGGACGGCTTCATCGACGAACTGTTTGTTTATTCAAAGTCCAAGGGCCGCACGCCCTCCGTTTACGTGTTCACCCCCTTCACCGAGATCCGCCTGGGCAAAGGCAAGGGCCACAAACCGAACAAGTTCCAACGCGCGATGGCCCGCGACCTGGCAATCCTTCCCGCCTGGATCTGCAGTCACGAGGACGCCGTCCTCATCCCCGAACGCCCAAACACCCGCTTTCTCAGCGACATGAAGCGCCTCGGTTTTGAACCGCCGGACTTCCAGGAGATCCCGAAGAACCAGATCAACCGCCAGCACGAACTGCGCTCCCGCAAACTCGCTGAACTCCGCCCCTGGGCCTGGGGACCCGACAGCCTCTCCCTGCTCAAACCGCTGTTCGCCAACCTCACCTCGAACGACTCACCCGAACGCCGCTGGAACGACGGCATCCGCGAACTCTACTCCAAGGCCTGGGACGCCGCGTTTCTTGAAAAATTTCTGAACGATCGGCAGGACCGGGACTGGCTCAGCCGCGATGAGGACATCGGCATTCATGCGCAGGACAACGACACGGCATTGCGCGCCATCGACCAGATCCGCGAGCGCGGCCATCTCAAGGTCCTCGTCAAATTCGTCCACGGCGCCGCCGGCCATGGCATGATCCGGCTCTGGGAACCAAAGCTCACAGACGATCAGAAGCAGTGGGTACGCAGTCACACCAGCGAAGGCCGATCCGTTCTCGTCGAGCCCTGGCACGAACGCGTCGTCGATCTCTCAGTGCAACTGGAAATGACGGACCAGGGCCTTCGTCAATTGGGCTTCACCCGGGTGTTCAACGACATGCGCGGGCAGTTCGTCGCCTCCGCCGTCTGCTCCGGCATCGGCAGGCTCCTGACGCCGGAGCTGTCCCGCTTCGTCCATTCGGGCGGCGGCCAAAAGGAGAACCGACTCCAATTGCTGTTCGCAGACCTCGCCGCCGAACTCGAACCCCATCTCAAGGAACGCGGCTTTCGCGGGCCGATCGGAATCGACAGCTACATCCATCGCGACAAGGACAACGAACTGCGTCTCAAACCGATCGTGGAAATCAACCCCCGCCACACCATGGGTCGCGTCGCGTTGGAACTGAAGCGCCACGCCAATACCGGCCGCGTCTCCGCGCTGCGCCTGATCAACACCTCCCAGATCCGCGCCGCAGGCTGCGAGTCCTTCGCCGATTACGCCGCCCTGATGCAGGAACGTTTCCCCGTCAGCCTGACCGGCTCTCCAAGGCAGCGGATCGACGAAGGCTTCATCCCGCTGAATGATCCCGAATCGGTGACCGCCTATCTTCCGGCCCTTCACGTCGCCAGGTCGGTGGGTGCAGTCCATTGAAGCCGTGTTGCATTAGCGGACGCCGAAGGTCGCGCCGGTGATCGAACGCAGCGGGCCGCCCGAACGCAGCGGCGCGGAGGGGCACGCAGCAAGGCGGCGTCCAGCTGCACCTTGCTCCGCTGTCCCGCAAATGGCGCCGCGCGAAGCGCCTTGGAGTGCGGCGGCTTGACGCCGCCTTTCGTAGGCATGCCAAAGCCGCGTTGCACTATCCCTAGCAGGCTGTTGAAAAAGAGGCGATTTCGAACACCGGCGGGATTCTTCGGC
>JAYPGD010000665.1:0-2575 GCA_038126655.1 Verrucomicrobiales bacterium | reverse complement strand
GCTCGGGACCCCCAAGAGCCAACCGGACGAGAACGGCCAATACCCCATCCCCGTTCCCGGCGACGCCAAGTGGTTCAAGAAGATCGTCTGAGCAGGAACGCAACCGAACCCGCGGTTGTCAGAACGTCAAAGGCCCCGTGTCCGGATTGGACGCGGGGCCTTTTCTTGTTTCCCGTCAGATCGAGAGAGGAAACACTCCCGCTCCAGATGATTCAATAATGGCCCAGCCTGCAGGCAAAAAGAAAACCGGCGGAGGCATCGCGCCTCCGCCGGCTTTGTTTTCAGGTCCCTCTATCAGGCCGCATTCAAAGGGCCTCGTCGCCTTTCTCGTCGGTGCGGATGCGGATGGATTCCTCGACCGGGATGACGAAGACCTTGCCGTCGCCGATCTTGCCGGTCTTGGCCGCCTTGGCGATGGCCTCCACCGCCGCGCCGGACTGATCGTCCGCCACGACGACCTCAATCTTGATCTTCGGCAGGAAGTCCACGGTGTATTCGCTGCCGCGATAGATCTCGGTGTGGCCCTTCTGGCGGCCAAATCCCTTGACCTCGCTCACGGTCATGCCCTCGATCCCGATCTCGCCCAGGGCCTCCTTCACTTCCTCCAGCTTGAACGGCTTGATGATTGCTTCGAGTTTCTTCATGTCTGTCTTTCTCTTTGAATGTTGTCAGCTGTGTTGCCAATCGCGGCTCAGTTGTAGGCCGTTTCACCGAATTCATTGGAGTCGAGCCCCTGTTCCTCGATCTGATCGTCCGCGCGCAGACCGACCACGCTGTCGATGACTTTCAGGGAGACGAAGGAGACCACGCCGCTCCAGATCACGGTGATGACCACGCTGGCGATCTGGGCCATGACCTGCGAGATCATGCCGACTTCCTCCTCCAGTCCGGCCGCGCCGCTGCCGCCGAAGGACTTGTAGGCGACCACGCCGGTCAGGACCGCGCCCACCACGCCCCCGACGCCGTGCACGCCGAACACGTCCAGGCTGTCGTCATAGCCGAACTTGCGCTTCATCGTCGTCGCCGAGAAGTAGCAGACGAGGCCGGAGGCGAAGCCGATCAGGATTGCGCCCATGGGGCCGGCGACGCCGGACGCCGGCGTGATGGCCACCAACCCGGCGACCGCGCCGGTGGCGATGCCGACCGCGGTCGGCGTGCCCGTGCTGCGCCACTCCACAAACATCCAGGTGACCGCCGCCGTGGCCGTCGCGATCTGCGTGACCAGCATGGCCATGCCGGCGACGCCGTCCGCCGCCAGTTCACTGCCGGCATTGAAGCCGAACCAGCCGACCCAGAGCATCGAGGCGCCGATCAGCACCATCGGGACGTTGTGCGGCATGATCAGGGTCTTGGGAAATCCGCGACGCTTGCCGACCATGATGCAGGCCACCAGGCCGGCGATGCCCGCATTCACGTGCACCACCGTGCCTCCCGCGAAATCAAGCACGTCCGGCAAGCCCGGCAAATCGCCGAACAGAAAGCCGCCCCAGGCCATGTGCCAGATCGGGCAGTAGGAAAGCGTGAACCAGATCGTGGTGAAAAGCAGGATCGCCTTGAATTTCATCCGTTCGGCGAAGGCGCCCACGATCAGGGCCGGCGTGATGATCGCAAAGGTCATCTGGAAGGTCACAAAGACCGATTCCGGAATCGTGCCCGAGGCGCCTTCGACCGTCAGGTGGTTGAGGAACAGGAACGACGAGTCCCAGCCCATGAAGTTGCAGCCGTCTCCACCCGCGGCCAGAGCGTAGCCGTAGATCACCCACAGCAGCGACATGATTCCGCAAATGGCGAAACATTGCACCAGAACGGACAGCACGTTCTTCGAGCGCACCAGGCCGCCGTAGAACAGTGCCAATCCGGGCAAGGTCATGAACAGCACCAACGCGGTGGCCACGATCATCCAGGCCGTATCGCCGGAATTGATGTCCGACGCTCCGCCGCCGTCTCCCCCCTCGCCTTCGGTCGCTTCGCCAAGTTCGGCCGCCTCGGCCGCCTCGGCAATCTCCACCGCGGCTTCCTCCTCGGCCGTGGCCGAATCCTGGCCGTAGCTCGCCAGCGGCGCCGCAAACAAGGCGGCCATCAACAGGTATTTCCAAAGGGATCGTTTCATGGTGTCGTGTGTTGGTTATCGAATGTTCTGTCTGTTTTCGTTCCGCAATGATCCTGCCACCGCGGGGTTCGAACTCCCTTCAGCAGCCAGGGCGCCAACCTTCGGATTCCCCTCATCCAAACCATGCGACGGATTCATTCCACGCGGAAAAAAAGGGCTTTTCCTCCCCGTTCCGCCGATTTGGCGGATTCATCTCCCAAAACAACAGCCCACGCCCGGAATTCCGGGCGTGGTCATAATTCAACAGACCGGCCAAAAGCAGACAGGCCCAAGGCCGCCTCAGACCGCCTTGTCGTCCTTCTCGTCGGTCCGGATCCGCAGGGCCTCCTCGACCGGCACGACAAAGACCTTGCCATCGCCGATCTTGCCTGTCTTGGCCGCCTTGCCAATGGCCTCAACCGCCGGACCGCTCTGGTCGTCGTTCACCACGATCTCCAGCTTGATCTTGGGCAGGAAGTCCACCGT
>JAYPGD010000664.1:0-2576 GCA_038126655.1 Verrucomicrobiales bacterium | reverse complement strand
GTGAGATTGATCTCCCCCAAGGCCTCGCGACAGCACGCCATCCTGCATCGCCGCGCCGGCCAGTTCATCATCGAGGACAACGGCAGCCGCAACGGAATCTACCTCAACGGTCTCAAAGTCTGGCGCGCCCTGCTGCGCGACGGGGACATCATCCAGATCGCCGACAGCGAATTCGTCTACCGGGAAGGCTGATCATGGCAGTATTCGTCACCTTCTGGGGCACCCGCGGCTCCATCCCCACACCCGGCAACTCCACCCGCGTCTACGGCGGCAACACCCCCTGCGTCGAGGTCCGCGTCGAGGACACCGTGTTCATCTGCGACGCCGGCTCCGGGATCCGGGAACTCGGAGCCGATCTGTTGACTCGCGAGGAGAGCCCGGATGAACTCCACCTGCTCATCACACACACACACTGGGATCACATTCAGGGATTCCCCTTCTTCGCCCCCGCCTACATCCCCAACACCAGAATCCGCGTCTACGGCACAGCGCAGGGAGACGAGAGCCGGCACCAACTCCTCTCCGGACAGATGTCCTCCTCCTACTTCCCCGTCGGCTTCGGCGAACTCAAGGCGGAGATCGTGGACGACGTGTTCACCGGCGGCTCCAAGGTGGTCGGCGACACGCGTGTCGGCTGCTTCCCTCTGAATCATCCCGGCGGCTGCTTCGGCTATTCCTTCGAACACGGCGACGTCAAGATCGTCTACCTCACCGACAACGAGATCGAGAACAACCCGCATGAAGTCCGCGAGGATCCCTCAACCGAGGAGAAGCCCCGCACCGTGCCAGCCGAACTGATCGAGGCTGTCCGCAACGCCGACCTCCTCATCGCCGACGCCCAGTACACCGACGAGGAATACGAGGACAAACGCGGCTGGGGTCACTCCAGCTCCCTGACCGTCACCGATCTCGCCATCCAGGCCGGGGTCAAGAAGCTCGCCCTCTTCCATCATGATCCGACGACCACCGACAACGGCGTCGATGAACGCGTCCGTCACTGCGGCGAACGCGCCGCCCAGTTCAAATCGGAGATCTTCATCTTCGGCGCCCGCGAAGGCGTGACATTGAAGTTTTAGCCCCCGACGGCGCAACAAGCCCGGCCTTTCCCAGCGCGGCGCTCTTATCACGGAGGACACAGAGGCGCCTCAAAAAGAACACAAACGCTCACGCCATCACCCACGCTCTTCGAAACCGTTGATGATTCGATGAACTCCATCAACCAGACGAAGGACGTTGAAATTGATCAACAGCCCAAGTCGGAGGTCGCAAAGCCTCAGGTAGCTCAGCAACTGCTGCTTATCCAGATCGGTCACTTTCTTCTTGGATTTGTTGTCGATGATGACCCGCCCCTCGACAATCAAATCCAAACGCAGCGGCGTGCCGAGCTTGACGCCCTTGTAGTCAATCGGAACCTGCTGCTGCCGTTTGAACTCCAACTTCGCCAATGAAAGTTCATGGCAGAACGATTCCTCATAGATCGGCTCCACCAACCCCGGGCCAATCTCCCGATGAACTTCAATCGCACACCCAATAATCCGTCGCGTCAATGAGTCGTATATCATGTCTTTCCTCCGTGGTTCTCCATCCCTCCGTGCCCTCCGTGTTAAAACGGAACCTCACGGTATCGATAAAACCTTGGAGATTCAACCCAGTCCAGCCGTGGACCGGCGCTGCGTTCCAGATCCACGCAACCGATCTACTGTAGCGGACACTTGAACACAGAGGGCCTTGGGGGATTTGAGTCCTCGGCGAAGAGCTCCGCGCTCCGCGAACAGACCTCAAACCACCCGCAAGGAGAAGTCCTTCATGCCGTAGATCGTGCGGCCGTCCACGTGGAGGAAGCCGTCCGCTTTCAGCAACTTCTTGTCGTCGTCGAATGAAGTGATGACGGCTTCGACGGTGACTTCGTTGTCGGTCGGAATGATCTGGCCGCGGTAGACCCATTCGTGTTTCTCGCCGCAGGCGATGGTTTCGAGGCGTTGGCCTTCCTCCCAACCCCAACGTTCCACGGCGACAACCTTCAGCAGTTGCAGGAAGGACTCCAGTCCCAACGACCCTGGAATCACCGGGTCCTGATAGAAATGCGCCTTGAAGAACCATGCTTCAGGCTTCACGGACATCTTTCCGCGGATGAAGCCGAGGCCATTCGGCCCGCCATCCGGGACGAAGCAGGCAACCTCGTCAATCATCCGCAACATGTCTCCCGGATAAGGGGCTTCGGTTGGATACGGAAAGGCGCGCCCGCCATTCAGTTCCGCCTCGGTCGGTTCGTAGGGCACGGCCTCGCGAATGCCGATCTGATTCGCCAAGGCCGCCGCCGAGAAGAAGCCGAAGTAGGTGTCGCCCTCGTAGACCGCGCCGCGCGAGGAACGCACGGTCATGTCGAAGTTCTGGATCACCATGCCGCCGGCGTTGGAGACCCGGGTGATGGTGATGTCGATGGCCAACACGCCCATGTCCGGCGTCACCGGCATATGCTGCACCGCCGAGCCGCCCAGGTTGCGGAAGCGAAGGTCGGTTTCGCTGGTCAGCGCGGAGCCGAGATAGGCAGCCAGCCAACCACAGGGCTGCAGCGC
>JAYPGD010000663.1:0-2587 GCA_038126655.1 Verrucomicrobiales bacterium | reverse complement strand
CCCCAGCGTTCGCCAAAATGCGGATTGTTCAGCAGTTCATCCACCGCCTCGCTGTAAAGCCGTTCCCGTTCGGCGGCTCCGGCCTTCCCCCATGCCTGCGCGAAGGAATCCGACCGTTCCGAATCCGGCGCCAACCCGATCAGATCCAATGAAAGCCGACGCAACAATATCCGCGGCCCCGCCTCGGGCGAGGGTATGATCCCTTCCGATTCCAACCGCGCCAGCACAAAGCGATCGATCGCGTTGCGCGCCCAATCCGATTGCCCGACCACGGGGGGAACGGGATTGGAAACCGGTTTCAACGACCAGTGCTCCGGCCACTTGGCTCCCTCCGCGACCCAGCGTTTCAACACATTGATATCCGCGTCCGAAAGCGGCTCCTCCGGCGGCATGCGATCGTCCTCGTCTTCGGTGATCAGGCGAACGATCAATTCACTGGCCTCAGTATTGCCCTCGACGATCGCCGGCGCGCCGGATTTGGTGGCGGCAAAGGCGTCCGAACGCGTGGCCAGACTCAGCCCGCCCTTCTTCTTCACCCCGCCGTGGCAACTCGCGCAATGCTCCGCCAGGATCGGCTGCACATCGCGTTGAAAATCCACAGACCCGGGAGAGGCAATTGCCGCCGCGGGGATCAAGGTCAGAAACAAACGTGTGAACGAACGAAGGTAGGCTGTCGCTTTCATGATTCGGAGCTGTTCCGCTTCAATATGCTGATGGCGCCAAACCTAACCCCGCCCCCCCCGCCCGCTGTGCGGATGTTGCCATTCTTCAATCGGATTCCGACTGGGGAGGACTTCCCCGGACCGCGGGTCTGTGACCCGCAGCTCCACGGGAACGAATTCTGCGTTCAACCCGCCACGGCACATCGGCCCACGCGACAGCGTCTTGGACGTTCGTTCCTGGCCCGTCTCTTTCAACGTCCCGGCATTCACTTCATCCTGTCGCGCTCCTCCGGTTCAACATCTGGCGCCTCCCTCAACATCGACAGCATATGCTCGGCCGATCCATTGACGGCGCGTTGTTTCAGGTAGTCCACTGTGCGGAGACTCGACACCTTTTCGGCGAGGGCCAGGGAAATGAATTGGTTGATGGAAACGCCATCGGCCTTGGCCAGTTCTCTGACTTCGCGATGGATGGATTCGGGAAGACGGACACTTAGTGTAGACATGATTCGATCTCCTGTAGCAATTGATGTGGCGTGACGATCTTCAGGCCGAACTGCCGCGCGGGGCTGAAATCGCTGGTGTTGTAGGTGACAATATGGGTCGCGGCCGCTGCAACCGCCAACTCAAGAAAGATCTCATCGTTCGGATCAGACAAGGTGGGTCTCCACGTGAAATGAACGCCTCGATGCACGGCCAGAGCACATATATCGTCCAGAAACCGCCGAATCTGGGGCGGTTTGAATTCGGGAACCACGTTGGGGCGAAGTAGAACATCCTCATACTCAAGGAAGGCGGACACCGAAACCGAAAATCCGATTTGCCGTTCGGCCAACAATTCCATGACACGATTCGCTGCGCCTCGCCTCGATCTGAGAGCGGAGACCAATACGTTCGTATCCACGACAAGATACACATACGGTATTGTATTTGATACCAAAGTTTACGCAAGTTCCATGTTTTCGTATTCGGGAGACTTTGTGCATTCGAGGCAAACGCAGACTCGCCACCGAAGCCCCCCGCTTGACCCGACCTTAGAAAACGCAAAGGATCGTCCATGCCTCGAAACCGTCCCTGGCTGATTCTCTTGGTCGCCGCATTCACCGCGAATCTCTCCCACGCCGCTGAGCCTGAAGCGAAGCCCTTCCCGTCCATTCCGCCCAAGTCGCCCACCGAGGCCCTGAAGACGTTCCGCCTGCAGGAAGGCTTCCGCATGGACCTGCTTGCCGCCGAGCCGCTGGTCACCGATCCGGTCGACCTGGTCTACGACGAGAATGGCCTGGCCTACGTCGTCGAGATGAGCGACTACCCCTACACCGACGCCAAGGCGCACGAAGCCTGGAAGGACAACACCACCGACGCCCCCATCGGCCGCGTCCGCATCCTCGAGGACACCGACGGCGACTGGAGGTTCGATCGCGGAACCATCTTCGCGGAGAAGCTCTCCTGGCCCACCGGCATCGCCTGTTGGAAGGGCGGCGTCTTCGTCCAGGCCGTGATGAACAACCCCAAGTGGGGACTCGACCATCGTCTTTACATCGCCGGCTCCAGCAACGGCGGCTCCATCCGCCCGGGCGACAACGCCGATTCCAAGCCCGCCATCCTGCGACGCAACGATTTTGCCATCGATCCGAACACCGGCGACTTCGAAATCCTCGCGGGCGGCGCGCGTTTTGGGAACACCTTCGACGACTGGGGCAACCGTTTCATCTGCAACATCCGCAACCCCGTCCAGCACGCCGTCCTGCCGAACCGCTACCTCGCTCGCAACAAACACCTTCCCGTGCGCAGGTCCATCCACGACGTCGCCGAATCCGGTGATCGCGTGCCGGTGTATCCCATCAGTCCACCGGAGCCCTGGCGCGCCTTTCGCGCCAGCCAATGGGCCACGCTCATGGACCGCCAGTATCCCCGCAGCGAAGTCG
>JAYPGD010000662.1:0-2589 GCA_038126655.1 Verrucomicrobiales bacterium | reverse complement strand
CGCGCGCGCCGCTGAGATAACGGATCGAGGCTCCATTGGCGCGATCCAACGGCCAATGCTTCTCCGCGAGGACTCGCCCCCGCCACAGGACCACCACGCCGGAGGATTTGTTCTCGCCCGCGAAATCCAGCGCCGCCTCCAACTTGTCCGCGTCAAAGCCGGCCGCCTCGGGCGAAACCTGTTGCCAATCCTTCCCGGACGGCGGGAAATAAAGTTCTGATTCCGCGGCGGTCGACGCGGCGAACGACACGGACCAAACGAGCAGGGCCAGGGAGATGGAGGGCGTTTTCATCGGACATTCAGAAGGGAGAACTCCTGCAAGGCTACGCGACCAGACCCCCCGCGTCAGCCTCGGATTCATGTATGATTGGCGGCGGGGCGCGGAATTCATTCCGCTTCAACCTCCGGAAACCGGCGGCTCATGGTCACGCCCACGCGGCAGGATTCTCAAGGACGATGCGGAATGAATTCCGCGCTCCTCATTCCAGTTGCAATCCCACACGCTCGCGCGCCCTCAACAGATCGAGCTCACAGTGGATTGGAACTTCGCGTCGCCCACGCGGATCTTGTCGCCGACCCTTTTTCCCTTGAGTCGTTCGAAGAGCGGGGCCTCCGGCGTCATCACGGTGACCTCGGCGTCCTCGTCCTCCAGTTCGATTTCAACCCCGCCGCCCTTGGGCAGCACGAAATAGTAATCCGTGTAGCCGCGCAGCGAAATCCCCACCAGCGCTCCTTTGCCCACGGCGTCCGATTCCTCGTAGATCGGCGGGCGATAGGATTCCAACTCGGCGACGTCAGCCTGCAGCGTTTCGAAATGCATGGCGTGGCCGCGCGCCAGATAGGAGGCCTCGGTGCTCCGGGTGTCGTACGTGCTCTCGGATTTGACCTCGGCGTTGGTCGCGCCGTCGCGCGCGTCGCCCAGGGCGCGCCCGTGCTTCTCCAGATCGCCCTTCATCCGGGCGATGACCGATCTCAATATGGCGTTCTTGTCGAGGGGCATGGCGATCAACTGCAAGGCGGAATCTAACCACGCCCCACGCCCGCTGGCCAGTAGAACGGATTGAATCCCGCTCCACTCCGCTGACCACCGGAACAGGACGCTACACGGGCGCAACGCTCACGATCCCCACGGAGCAATTCCCGGACGATTGAGATGAACCAAGCGATCGAAACCGAAGTCAACCGCGTCCTTGCGACCCTGAGGGCCGAGCAGGATGAACTGATGCGAAACCTCCCGGGGAGACCGGCGCGTCGAAAGCGCCAGAAGAAGAAATCGCAGGGAACGGCAGTGGAAGGCCTCTCGAGCGAAGTGTGGAACTACGAGACGCCCGGCGTCGGAGTCGGATACGCCGTCGTGATGACGGCAAAACAACCCGACAGCCGCGCCTTCTCCAAAGTCGTGTTCAGCCGCTATTCAAACGCCTCAAGGCCTGATGATGAACTTCCCGTAAAGCCAAGCGACTGGGAAGAGCAGAATCCTCTGCCGTACGCCCCAGCGGAACTTGATTTTTGAAGTTTCCACCGACAGGTGCAGGTCAGGGACGTTGACAGGGTCTTATTGGCCGTCAGACTCCGCGCTCAACTCCGCCCGCCATTCTTCCAACGAGTCAATTTCATCGCTGATTTCGATCAACTCCGATCGGTCCCTCTCTTTAAAGAACTCTCGGATCCTAACGATTCCCGCGTCGACGGCGCTAATTGCCCCATCGCGATCGCCTTTATCCAAACACTGCTCAGCAATTCCACGCGTTCGAATCATCAGCATTTGCGGCCGCGTTTGATTTAATGCCCAAGCCAATTCCACCGTCTCTGCGTATCGCTCCACGAATTCGAATATCCTCTGGGCGTGATCCGTGTCCTGAATCACCAGACTGTATTCCTCCAACTGAAGAAGGCAGATGTACCGATGGTGATACTGGATCGCCTCTCGCTGCAGATCGGAGCAACGTTCCGCCGTCAGTATGAAACCATCATCATCGCCGGCGTTCTCAGCCTGGTGGGTTTGCAGCCTTGCAAGTTCAATAGCGAAGTAGCTGTCCTCGCCATCCGGCTTGCCTCTGACATTCATATGAAGCAATCCCAAATCAATCCGCAATTGAATCTTCTCATCCCCATCCTCTCCCACAAATCTTCTAACCAAAACGGCGTCGGACTCGTATTTCCAGTCTTTCAAGATCCGTGTTATATCGAAATTCATGGTTTCAGATCAGTCTGTTGGCAGACTCGGGAGTTTAAGGTCGATCAGGCGCGGTCCAAACCGTTGCATTCTGCGGTTTTCTAGGATTCTGGCATCTGACCAGCTGACCCGCCCCCAGTCGGTGGACAGTTCAAAAATCATGTTCTGTCGGAATGTTCTCATTCAAAACGCTTTAGCATTTCGGGGGCGCCTCAGTCCGACAACCACGACTCCCACAAAAACCATCAAGACGATTTGGACTCTTCGCGAGATGCGCATTTTTGCACCGAACGTCAGAGTGCTGCCACAGGCTGCCGGGCGGCGCGCTCCGATTTCAGGATTGATGGTTGAATGATCATGACGCTTTCGACTCGCGGAGGGCAGCCTGTTGGTAGCCACGCCTTGTTCTGCCC
>JAYPGD010000661.1:0-2591 GCA_038126655.1 Verrucomicrobiales bacterium | reverse complement strand
GGAGCGCGCCTCACCCAGACGGCGAACTCCAACCGGAAACGTTTGTCCGACCACTGGCTGCGATCGGCCTCCGCGATCAGGTCGGCGAGCCTGGCCTTGCCGTCATTGTCCGTGACGACCTGCATCCAGGCGCCCTCGGATTCCGCCGCATGGCGAAGCTTCATCAGCCATTCATTGGACACCGGATCGTCCTGGAAAAGGCGCCGGTATGTGCGCCGTTCAGGGATGGCCTGAAACAGCTCCATTTCTTCCCTGGTCGCCTCCGCGCGATCGCCGAGGCGGACGCGCGCCAAGAGGTCGGGATGGTCGTCGTCCGGCAACAACCGCACGCCGCCGAGACGGCCGAAATGTCGCATGGCCGCGCGCAGGTTGAAGAGCGCCGCGCCGCAGCTGATCGTCAGTTCCCGATCGCGCGGATCGGAGATTCGGCACGCCCGTGAACGGTCGGCATAGAGCTCGAGTTCCATGTCGTGAACGCGGAACAACCACGGTTGGGAATTGCGGTTGGAAGGCGCCATCACGGCGTAGTTCAACAGGAAACGCCACTGCCGGCCGGGCGTCGCCTCCTCGGGGAAATCGGCGGCGGAAACATTCCAGACCTCGGTATGATCGCTCATCACAGCCAGTCTGGGCCGCCTTGCCGCGCTGCGCTTTGCGCCTGTTGTCGAAAACCTCCCACACGACCGTCCGCACAGGACGATCGCCCCGGGAATCACAACAACGTTTCCTGCACGGATCGCCGCGGCGTGGCCTTTGCCTCGGGCCCGAATCCAAGGCGCAGGATCAACTGGGGATGCCCGTCGCGTCGGATGATCCGGGAGACCTCCGGGCGCAGGGCGGCGACCTGGAGCGGCTGGTTCAGAAAGGAGACACGCAGATCCTCCACGGTTGCGCGCAGCCAGACGCGTTGCAGGGCCCGGCCGGCCGCCAGCCAATCCCTCGGGGAATCGCCATCCGCGCCCAGAAAGGCCAAGGTGGGCGAATGCAGGGTCAATTCCCGGTCCTTCGCCGCGCGCCCCTTCCCCAGATCGAAGGTGCGCACAGCCAACGGCCCCACATGGGAGAGGATGTCGCCCACGCCTCCCGCGTATCCGGGCAGCCCGTCGCGGCTGTCGGTCTTGTTCGGATGCATCCAGGCTGCGAGTTCCAGCCGGTAGGATTTGTCCGCCCATTGGTCGCGGTCCGCGGCGGCGATAAGGTCCGCCAGATCGAATCTTTCATCCTCCGAATGGACGACATGCAGCCAGGCTCCAGCCTCGTGCGCCTCCACTTCCAGGGCGTTGAGCAGGGCGGGCGGGACCGGATCGGGCTCAAAGGGCCTGCGAACCGTTCTTCGGCGGGCGATCGCGCTGAACAGAAGATTGTCCTCCAAGGCGGCCTCGCAGCCGCCGAGCAACCGGACCCGGGCCAGCAGATCGAAATCCCCGGCCTCCGGGAAGGTCTGGATCTCCGTCGCATGCTCAAAATTCCTGGCCGCCACTTCCAGGTTCTGCAAGGCCGCGCCGCAGCTGAGGGTGAGTTCGCGGTCATTGGGATCCGTGACGCGGCAACCGCGCGTCCGGTCGGCGTACAACTCACATTGGTCGTCATGAATCCGGAACAACCACGGCTGCGAATTATGGCTTGAAGGCGCCATGATCGCATGGCGGATCAGGTATCTGAACTTCTCCGCCGGCGTCCCCTCCCGCGGAAACTCCGACGCGGGCAACGCCCCCATTTCAATGTCATTACTCATGTCGTTCCGTATTCCTTCACGCGCCAAACGTCGCCACTTCCGCGAAGCCCGGCCCAGCCCGTCCAGTCAACGAACGTGACAGGATGGCGTCGCCACGCTGGTATTGTCGCCCCGAGCAACCGGATCGAACCAGTCCGAAATTGCCGGCGGATGGGCGGGAGCTGCCCCAGTGGATCATTCATCCCATGCGGCCGCGAAAATCCTGCCAGAATTGTGGCGGGTTCGGCCAGTTCTGACTCGCCTCACCCGGAAATGCCGCCGATGATGGAGTCATGAACGTCAAATGCCTTCAGAACACCGGAAAGTGGGCGTTTGACGCCCTGATCGCGGCTTGGACCGCTTCCTGCGCCTCGAACGACGCGGATTCCCCCGGGGTCGTCCGGTTTTCCTCGACCGAAATGCACGCCGCCCACAGCGAGGAGCTGCTGCCAGTCATGCATGAACTACCCGCCTGGCGGTTGTCGAGACAGACGCTCTTGGAAGCGACGAAGAATCCGCCCGGACGCAGCGGCGGACAGCCCGTGGAATCCTTGGCAAGATCGCAGCCGCCGCCGAGGACATCCCAGATCACCTTCACACGACAAACATGCGTCTGGAGCACCGGGCGCTTTTCAAGCACATGGCCATGGAGCTGAATGGCGCGGCCGACGCCTTCCGCGACGACATCAAAACCATGCCGCTCGCGGCGATCAAACCTCGTTTCGCGAAGTTGCAGCAGAAATGCGACGCCTGCCACCGCAAGTTCCGGATCGCGCCCTTCCCTGTTTCGGGCGGCGTTCCGTTCGATTGACGGGGCGTCCGAGGCCGATGTCCGCCCGGCCAGCGCCGGGCTGAAGGATCGCCGGGACGTTGAGGG
>JAYPGD010000660.1:0-2594 GCA_038126655.1 Verrucomicrobiales bacterium | reverse complement strand
TCGAAGGAGTCGCTCAAACTGCGCCTCTACGCCACGCCCGGAGAGGAGGAGCCGACCCACGAATACGGCTACTGGTGGGCCGAATACGGGGGAACGCTCGACACCATCAAGGACAACGAGGCGATCCGCGACGAACTCCTCGCCATCGTGATGGGCATCTGGGATCACGTGAAGAACGGTCCGCCCGAAGACCGCGCCGGGGATGATCCCTTCGACGCCTCGCACTGGGCGCTGGACTGGTTCGGCTTCCTCCCCGGCAAGCGCGAGAGCCGACGTTTCATCGGACTCCATGTCCTGACCGAACAGGACATCATGCAGTCTCGCGAGTTTGCGGACGCCATCGCCTATGGGGGCTGGTCGATCGATCTGCACCCGCCCAAGGGCGTCGACGCCCCGGCCGAGGAGCCCTGCGCGCAGCATCCCGTCCCCCATCTTTACGACATTCCCCTGAGCGCCTGCATCTCGCGGAACATCGACAATCTGATGTTCGCCGGCCGCAACATCTCGGCCACTCATGTGGCCTTCGCCTCGACCCGCGTCATGGCGACCTGCGCAGTCGTGGGTCAGGGCGTGGGGACCGCCGCCGCCTTCGCCGTCAAGGCGGGCGAGACCTGTGGGCGGCTCCGGGACCTGCCCCGCGACCCCGCCTTGATGCCGCGGATCCAGGATCGACTGCTCCGCGCGGACGCCTTTCTCCTCGGGCGCAAGGACCGCTCGACCCGCAATGTCGCCGGCGACGCCGCGATCTCGGCGTCGAGTTTCCAACCTGGCGGCGAACCGGAGCGGGTCGTGTCCGGGCAGACGCGCTGCGTGCATGGCGGCAAAGGCGCGCCGCCGGATCGGGCAGATCCCGGGACGCATCGCTGGATGTCCGATCCCGCCGAGGGCCTGCCGGCGTGGATTCAGCTGGCCTGGGCGACGCCCGTCCAGCTGCAGCAGGTCCGCCTGGTCTTCGACACCGGGCTGCACCGCCATCTCACCCTGAGCCACCACGACGGCTACGCTTCCAGGATGATCTGGGGCCGCCCCCAACCGGAGACCGTGGCGGACTACACGATCGAGATCCAACGCGACGGCGAATGGAAGGCCCTCACGTCCTGCGCGGGCAATTACCAACGACTCCGCATCCACGAACTCGCGTGCGACCGGCCGATCGACGCCTTGCGCATCACCGTCTCCGGCGCCCACGGGATCGACCACGCGCGGATCGTCGGGATCCAGGCGATCGGGCGCGCGATGGAATCGGGATGAAGCATATGAACGGAGCGCCGCTGTGTCGGAGACCAGCCGCAGCAGCGCCGCAAAGCGGCGGCGACCGGGTCGGGCCGCCCGCGAATCCGATTCCCAAGCGCCTGCGGCTGGTCCCGAAGACGGGACACAACCGCGCCCCACCGAATTGCCCAAGCGGCAACTCCTGCGAGGGCATGATCATAATCATTGACCGGCGGCCGAAATCCGATTGAATCGGCGGCCTCGATTCCGAATTCAACAACCTGTTTATGAAACTGATCCAACGCCTCTCCTCCGTCGCCCTCGCCGCCGCGCTTTCCCTGTCTGTCGCCTCGACGGCCGCCGCGGCCGACGACTACCAGCTCAACGTCGGCGTCCAGACCTGGACCCTTCGGAACATGGACTTCGACCAGGTGGTCGCCTTCGCGAAGAAGCACGGCGTCACCCACCTGCAGATGATCTCCAAGCATATCAACCCCAAGGGCGACTGGGACGAGATCAAGCGGAAGAAGAAGGTTTTGGAGGACAACGGACTCGTCTGCTACACCTTCGGCGTCAATGGCGCCTCGCTCGACAAGGAGGACAACCGCAAGCTCTTCGAGTTCGCCAAGTACATGGGCTGCAAGGTCGTCATCGTCGAGCCCCGCGACTTCAAGATCTTCGAGAACCTCGAGGAATTGGTGAAGGAGTACGACATCAAGGTCGCCATCCACAATCACGGCCTCACCTCGATGTACGGCAATCCCGACGTCGTCCGCAATGTCATCAAGCATCTCGACACGCGCATCGGCGTCTGCCTCGACACGGGCTGGATCACCGCCGCCGGCTACGACGCCGCCAAGGAATTCAAGAAGTACGACGGCCGCGTCTATGACATCCACCTCAAGGACAAGACGCTGAAGAAGGCCGAGGGCTACCGCGATGTCCACCTCGATGTCGAGGTCGGGACGGGCGACGCGAACTTCAAGGGATTGTTCAAGGAATTGAAGAAGGCCAACTGGCCGGGCGTGCTGGCGATCGAGACCGACAACGGCATGCTCGCCGCCAATCCGGACAAACCAGTGGGCGCCGCGCTCAAGTTTGTGCAGGCGAACAAGCCCTGAGCGCCTTGTCTGAGGCGGGGAGCCGTCGATTCCGCCCTGGTCGTCAACCGACGAGCGGGTTTTCCCATCTCAGTCCGGCAAATCTGGCGAAGTCGTTGTCGCAGGACACAAGCGTCGCTCCGTGCCGCATGGCGACGCCGCCAATGACAGCGCCTTGTCCAGATCGACCCTCGGCTCGCCCATTTCAACGGGTTTCTCACGATGCCGGCCGCGGGGTTTCCTCGGCTGTGTCAGCCGAATAACGAAACAATCATGCGACAG
>JAYPGD010000659.1:0-2605 GCA_038126655.1 Verrucomicrobiales bacterium | reverse complement strand
GAGGTCACGCGGATGTCGCTCCAGTAGCCGAACTCCCAGGCCCAGTTGTTGGCGTGGTTCTCGAGCCGCAGCTCCACTTCCTTGCCGGCAAATTTGGCGAGGTCCAGAGTGACCGTCTTCCAGCGTTCGCCCTTGGCGGTGACGATCTGCTTGTGGATCTGCTTGCCATTGGCCAGCGCGCGCAGTTCCCAGTCGCCCTTCTCGTGCGCGGCGACCTTGAAGGTGAGCTTCACGCCGTGCTCGTTCGGGACCTGGAATTTGCGCTCCAAGGCGGCGGGTTTGTTCTGGTCGTAAGGATGCGTCATCAGGGCGTTGCGCTGGCCGGCAAGTTCGACGAAGCGCTTCGGCGTGCCCTCGAATTCGGGCGCGACGATCCGCCATTCGGGATTCCAATGGATCACTGAAGGCCAATGAACATGCTCGTGTCCGCCCTGCTTCGGTTGGACCGCCGCGATCGGCCGCTCGACCTTCCAGCTGAACGGGGCGTTGTCCTTGGGCGGGTTGAGAATATAGGCGACCAGGTTGCGGAAATCTTCATCGGGCAGGTTGTCCAATCCCTCAGGCATGACGGAGACCTGACTGACCGTCAGCTTCTGGATGTCCGACCTTGCAACGATGTGCTCCACCGGACCGACGGCGAGCAGGCGCACACGGCTGTCGGATTTCTCCACCATGCGCCCGGCGACCGTGCGGCCGTCCTTGGTCACGACCTCCACGTTTTCATAGCCCGCGCCGATGATCTGATTCGGGTCGATAATGTTGCTCAACAGCGCCTCCAGACTGGAGCGGCCGACGCCGGTCAGATCCGGACCGATATCCGCGCCCTCGCCGTGCAGCTTGTGGCAGGTGAGGCAGGCGGCCTTGGCAAGCTCGTGGCCCTTCTTGAGATCGGGCTTCTTCTTCATCGAGAGAATCATGCGTTTCTTCTGCTCGATGATCTTGGCCTTGTCGGCGCCGGTGTCGCGGAACTTGCCGAACACGAGTTCCGCGCGGCGGGCCAGCATCCCGAAGTCGGCGGTCGACTTGAACAACGTGCGAATGGCGGTGGGCGGAACGTCGCCCGGCGCAATCTGCTTCTGCTCCAGCACGCTGAGAAAAGCCGACTGCCAACGCGCCCGCGAAACGAGCATCTCTGAAGTCGCGCGACGTTCGGCGGCGGTCATGCCCTTCCACTGCGCGAGCAACGGCTTCACGATGGGTTCGACATTGATCTCTCCCAGCGCCTGGATGGCGGCCAACTTGACCGGCTCCGGTGCCTTGCCCGCGACGAGGGCAACCATCGCCTTGCGGGAATTCTCATTGCGCTGCTTGCGGATGGTCTGAATCGCGCGGATGCGCTCGGCGGGTTGCGCCTTGTTGTTGCCCGCCAGTTCCATGCTGGCGGCGATTGCGGCGGCGTCGCCCCAGAGCGCGCCGAGGCGCTGGGCGCGTTGCTTGAGCTGGTCGTCGTTGGTTCCCCGCAGCTTGGCCAGGAACCCGGAAGTGTCGATGGTCGGCATGATGGCCTTGCCGCGCTGCCCCTCGAGCAGACCGTCCAGGGCCGCAAGGGCGAGCCCCTTGTCAGCGTCGACGGCATCCTTCAGGAACTCCACCGCCTGATCGAGAAACTCGCGGTTCTGCGTGTCGCAGATGCGGCGCATCAGCTTGGTCGCGAGATGGCCGCTCAACGGCATGTTGGCCGGGCCGTCGTCGCTCAACCACTCCAGGGCGAGCGAAGGATCCTTCGCGACGGTCGGTTCGGACACCATCCAGATCAGGAACGGAATCAACGGGTCCTTGCCATCGGAGGAACTCTCGATCAAAGCGACCAGGATCTTGCCGGTGTCGGCGTCCTTGAGCTTGTCGGCGACCGGCCGGTTCACGGTCAGTTCGCTCGAGACAAACTGGCGCGCGGCCGTGGCGACGGCGAGCCGGACGGAGGCGTCTTCATCGGAAGCCAGACCAAGCAGGCGATCGAGAACGCGCGGCGACGCGTCACTGCGTTCGCCGCTCAACCGGGCCGCCCACATCCGGATCGGCCAGGCCTTGTCTTCGGCGCAGCGATCGAGGGTCTTGTCATCCAGCAGGCCGGAGCCATGCAGCGTCCACAACGCGTGCAGGCGGGCTTCGAGCGTCTTGCCGTCGGCCAGCAGCTTGAGGAGCGCCGACCTGGTGGACTTGTCGCCGCGTTCGTTCAACAACCGCTGCGCCATCTCGCGATACCACACGTTGCTGTGGGCGAGCAGCTTGACCAGCTCGGAGTTGCCCGCCTTGGCGAGGTTCAGATTCTTCGACGTGCGGCTCGGAACTTTCTTGTCCTTGTCATCGCCCACATAAACCGCGCGCCAAATGCGGCCGTAGGTGCGATCCACGCCTTCGGGATCCGCGCGGGCGTTCTGGTAGCAGGGGTATTTGTCATACCAGTCCATGATCCAAAGCGCGCCGTCGGGTCCGACGTGTTGGGCGACCGGTCGGAACCAGCCGTCATTCGAGCGCACGAAATCCTTGTCGAAGGAGGCGATGAAGCTGGAGCCGTTCCGCTTGAGGCGGTCCATGTGCACGGTCTTGTCATGGATGTTGCCCATCATGATCGCGCCGCGGTAGTCGTCCGGATACTGGTCGCCCT
>JAYPGD010000658.1:0-2609 GCA_038126655.1 Verrucomicrobiales bacterium | reverse complement strand
GCGGGCGAGGCCGGATGCGTGTCGCTGAAGTTCGCCGCTCCCAGCGTCGCCGCCGCCGGGCGGACCGCCACGTAATCGTCCGGATCCATCGTCGCCGCCGAGACCACCGTCGTCGTCACCGTGAAGCTCACCGACTGCGAACCCTCCTGGTTGTCCCCGTCATTGTCCGGGTGCGCCAACTCGATCAGATCCGCCACGTCGAAGATGTTGTTCGCGTTCTGCACCGCGATGTTCGGGCCATTGTAACCCATCGCACTGGCCATGATCGTTCACGCCCCAGGCAACGACCGTGCCGTCATTCTTCACCGCCAGGCTGTGGGCGCCGCCCGCGGCAATGCCCACCACGCCCGCCAAGCCGAAAGGAGCGGCCGCTCGCCCACCGGCATTGGAGCCCCAGCCCACGACCGTGCCATCGGCCTTCAAGGCCAGGCTGTGGTAATCGCCGGCCGAGACCGCGATCGCGCGGGAGGAGCCGTCGGTCAGATCCGCGGGAATGTTCAGGATGCCCGAGCCGTTGAAGCCCCAGCCCGCCACGCGGCCGTCGGTCGTCACGGCCAGGGTATGATAGGCGCCGGCGTCGATGGCCGTGGCGCGCAGCCCGGCCGGGACGTCCACCCGCCCGTCGGAGGTCTGGCCCCAGGCGCGGACGGAGCCATCAGCCAGCAGGGCCACGCTGTGGCGCTTACCCGCGGAGACGACGGTGACATTGCCATTGGCGACATCGGAGGGAATCGTCGACTGGCCCTCGGCGTTGCGGCCGGCGGCGGTGACGCCGGCTTGGGTGGCGGAGGCCGCGGTCAGCAGGAGGGCCGCGGTCAGGAGCAGGGTCTTGGGAGAGCTCATGGGGTGTAAGGGTATGGGCGGATGGGGGTAAAGGAGGGATGAAAGGCAAATTCGAACGTTCAACGTTCAACGCATAACTTCAAACCGGGGTAAGCGCGCTGCGCGCGGGGCCGAGGTGCGGGGACAGGGCAACGGGCCAGAGGGATGTCGTCAACCAGAACCCCATGACAAACGCTCCTTAGATCGGCTCGCGGGCGAAAACCGGGGGGGCGTTCTTATGCACGGAATAGGCGACAACGGCGGGAATGACGGCCTTCTTGGCCGCTCCTTTCAGGAACTTGCGCCTCGTTTTCAGATTTTCAGCGTTCAACTTTTTCATCGTTTTTCAGCAGTTTACAAACGATGCGATGACTCAACTTGAGGCAGCAAGTCGTGATTCCATTCACATCAGCCGGACATCGTGTGTCAAATTACACACCCAGCCGTCAATAATTGAGACCTGACATTTTTTGCCTTTTGCCATCAAGAAGTGGTCAAACAGGGCAGTTCGCCGGCGCGACGGGGTATTCCCCGCCCGCGCCAAGGCCTTCCGCCTGAAGGCGGGACTCCAAACGTTGGACGCCTCACCCGTTCCCAACGCCCTCTCCGGATCGCGGCCAGGACCTCCCTCAGGAACGTATCGCGGGCGTGACATCCTGCGCGATCATTCGGCCGGGCTCCCAACTCTCAGCTTTCAGCTCTAGACTTCCCTCACCCCCCGACAAATTCCCTGACTTTGTCCGGTTTGCGGTTTATGACTGCCAACCTCGCATCGAACAGCCCATGGACGCCGCCAAGACCCATACCTTTCTGGATTTCAAACACGGGAGCCCGCTGATCTCCTGCCGCTTCGATCCTTCGGGAAAACACGTCTTCTACGGCGCCGAGGACTACCGCGTGTGGCGCTACACCATCGCCGACAAGTCCAAGACGGAGATCAACGTCGACGCCTGGGTTCGGGGAATCGCCTTCGCGGACGGAGGGAAGACGGTCGTCACCGGGGGCTATGACGGCCGGTTGATCTGGACGCCGGTGGAAGGCGGGAAATTGAAGCACATTCGCGCCATTGAGGCCCACGATGGCTGGGTGCGGGCCGTGGCGACCAGCCCGGATGGCAGGCTCATCGCCTCGGTCGGCAACGACCTGCTGGTCAAGCTCTGGAACGCGGCGGACGGCGAACTCATCCGGGAACTGCGCGGGCACGAATCGCACATCTACAACGTGGCCTTTCATCCGGACGGAAAGCGGCTGGTCTCCGGCGACCTGCATTGCAACCTGATCGACTGGGAGGTCGCGACCGGGAAGAAGGTCCGGGAGTTCAAGGCGGAATCGCTGTCGAAGTATGACAAGACCTTCAAGGCGGTGATTGGCGGCGTGCGCAGCATCGCCTTCAGCCCGGACGGAAAGCGACTGGCCTGCAGCGGCATCACCAATGTGAGCAACGCCTTCGCCGGCGTGGGCAATCCCTCGGTGGTCGAGTTTGATTGGGAACAAGGCAAGCAGACGATCGAGCATCTCTCGAAGGGCAAGCTGCGCGGCGTGGGCTGGGGCGTGGCGATTCATCCAAATGGAACGGTCATCGCCTGCGTGGGCGGCAGCGGCGGGCATCTGTTGTTCTGGAAACCGGGCGAAGGCGAGGAATTTCACGCAATGAAACTGAAGCGCACCGCCCGGGATCTCGATCTGGCCCCCGACAAGCTCACACTCGCCACGGGACATTCGGACGGCTACCTGCGACTGCACAGGATGGGGGGGTAGTCCTGGATGCTGGATGCTGGATGCTGGGT
>JAYPGD010000657.1:1023-2628 GCA_038126655.1 Verrucomicrobiales bacterium | reverse complement strand
CTAATCGTTGGGAGGGGCGTTTTAGGGCTTCAGAGCCTTTCCGAGCTCGCAGGACTTGCCGGGCCTGTTTCCAAAAGGGAAAGAATCCCCTCAGAGCGTGCGGAAACAGATCTCGGTCCCAACTCCGCCGATAAAGGAGCAAATCACAACCCTCGCGATCAAGGGATTGCCGGATCGCAGGAATCGCGTCGGCGATCGACCCGACGAACGGCGCAAAAGCAATTACATGTCTGAGTTTCTGCCGCTGTGCCCACTCCGCCAACCCGATCGCCATCGATTCCGTATCCGACACATCTCCCGCGCATTGGAAATGCCGGTCAGCTCTGTCGACAGCATCACGCAGAAGCCGTTCCAGCCTTTCTTGCCGCAATTCGCTCAAACCGGGCTGTCGGCAACTGGAATGGCTCGTGAACGCCGCCAATGCGCAGGGACGGGCTTTCGATAATTCCCCGATTTCCGGCGCGAGGTCGTCCGCGTGAATCCACAATCCATACAGCCCCGGGAGCGCCGCCCAATCAAACTTCAAATCCTGCAGAGGCTCTGGATCAAGGTTTGCCTCCGAATTCTGGAAAACCACGGGCTCGACGCCCTCCAGCCTGTCCAGCCCCGTGGCGTCAGCCAACAATTCATCAGAGCAATACCGCTCCAAATTGGACCTGCGCACCAAATAGCATTTCCCGCGAGTCTGCAAACCAGCCACCCAACGCCAGCCGAGCGTGTTACTGGCTGGATCCGCGTCAAGAAGGTGGCGAAAGAAAAAGTCCGCTCCGAGTTGCCAAGGCAGTTTTTCCACATGCACCCAGAAACTTGCCCACCACAAGCGCGCATGATTGTGCAGGTAGCCGGTTTCGCACAACTCACGGGCGAATCGATCCATCACGGCGACGCCACTGCGGCCTGAGCAAACCTCCGCCGCTCTTTTCAGCAGCTCCGGACTTGAGACAGCGTTCAAGCGTCGGACATTCCGGAGGTATTGCCGCCAGATCTGCGGGCGCCTTTCGAGCCAGCCTTTCCAATAGGTTCTCCAGCAAACTTCCTGCACGAATTTCTCCACGGTCGATAATGCGAAGCGTTCCAATGCTGCATCCACCACCTCTTCCTCGAGTAGTATACGATGGCGAATCGCCGGCGACAGACGCGATACGTGGTCATGGCGGGTGTCCACAAAATCTCGCTCGGCCCCGTATCGTCCGGCATGAGAAAGAAACTCATCGAGCCGCCTCAAAGCCTGCGTTCGCGTCGCCGCAAAATGGGGTTTGTAGGCAGACTCAAACAATCGGAGTAACTTAGCCCGCGCCGGCCTCTTCGCAAGAGGCCTTCGAGGACCCGGTGCGGTAGGTTGCTGGCGCGCATGCGTCGTCGATGCTTTCGAGACGCCTCGGTTGGCCAGTTCCACCCTGATGCCAATTGCGAACCTGAAAAAGAGGGGCCAGAAAGCGCATGAACGAATTTCGTGGCGGGTTGTACTCAAGATTTGGTTCAATGAGCTGCGACATGTCGCGCGTTCGAAGTCACAGCCCTGCCAAGGGCTAAAGTATTGTGACGTTCCGTGCGACAGTTCAGTCTCCGAATCTTGCCAATTGCACAGAGTGCGCGATATTTCTC
>JAYPGD010000657.1:0-1013 GCA_038126655.1 Verrucomicrobiales bacterium | reverse complement strand
GAATAGCTTCCGCCTGGTTCGTCGCGGCGGCGCTCCCCTGCGTCCTCTTGGCGACGACGAGATTGTAATCGATTTCGGATCCGACTGGTCGCCTGAAATGATGGACTACAACCGCGAGGACGCCCGGCGGCTCGCCATCAGCGAGATCAGGACGGCGCTTGCGGCGCCCGGCTTCGATGAGATCCTGATCAACACGCGATCACACACCCAACTCGCCGGCTCCCAAGGCGACAGTGAACTCGGCGTGCAGACCATCGGCCACCAGCGTCGTCGTCGGAAGAATTACTTCCACCTCGGGATCGATCGGGCCTACGCCCCGCAATCGGTGGCCACGAGCGATTCCATCCGCTCCTTGCTCCGGGACGGCGGCGACATCGAGAAAATCACGGACTGGCTGCCCGGCGAATGGCAGGGCACGTGTCAAGATGATGCCACGACCTATCCGTGGCGTTTCGCGCGCAATGCCGCCGTGGCCAAGGGCATCCGCCGATTGTTGGTCGATCTTGAGAAGGAATTTCCGGACAAGCGCATTCGCGTGATGATCCCGCCGCGGGCCACGGTGGAAAACCCGGTCCGGCAGGGCTTGACCGAGCTCCCTAATCCGGAAGGCGGCCACTACAGCGAACGCCACTACGCCTACCTCTGTTCCGGCATCAACCAGATCCCCTCCGTCGGCGAAGGCATGAGCATGCTCGATCTGAGGGGGATGCGGGCCGAACCAATGTTCCTGGGATTCCGCGACCTGCCCGCTCCCGGTCCGGCAAAGCTGTTTCTCGATCGATACCTCAAAAATCAATCCGACAACCACGGCTCCTCCTATCGCGGTCCAAAGAGCTTTTTCTACGAGGCGCAATACACCCTGCGTCACAAAGACAAGGCCGTCGCCGCGGCGCGTCGCGAGGAGATCATCCGCCAACTGCTTTCGCGAAAAGAGATCAACGAGGTTATCCTCTACGAAGCCGCCAACTGGACCTACGACCTGGGAGCGAGTGGCTGGGGCAACAATGAGTGGC
>JAYPGD010000656.1:0-2633 GCA_038126655.1 Verrucomicrobiales bacterium | reverse complement strand
GCTTGCAGGTGACCTGATGCCCAATGCCACGGAAGGCCAGAAGATCGCTACCGGCTTTCTGCGCAATGCGATGAACACCCATGAAGGTGGCACCATTGCCGAAGAGTATCGGGTGGCGCGTATCGCCGATCAAATCGACACGGTGTCCACCGCCTTCCTCGGTCTCACGATGAAGTGCGCCCAATGTCACGACCACAAGTACGACCCCATCTCGATGCGCGACTACTACCGCTTCTTCGCCTTCTTCAACACCACCTCCGAACGCGGCACGGGCGCCAAGAACGGCAACACCAAACCGTTCCTAGAGATCGATCCGCTGTTGCAGGACAACCAGGAATTCCGTGCCGCCATTGAAGGACGCATCGCCGCACTGGAAGGATTGAAGGAGCGGTCGGAACTGTTCATCGGCGACGCCCGCGTACGATGGGAACGGGAGACGCTTGCGAAAGCAGGATCCGGCAAGGCCACCGGTCCGGTCTTTCCTGTGCCACAGGGAGACAAGGCCAAAGACCTGTCCTGGATCTGGGCAAACCCACGCGGCACCGGCGAGTTCGCCTGGTTCCGCAAGAGCTTCCATCTGAAGGCAGTTCCCGAGACCGCGCAGCTGTTTGTGAGCTGCGACAACGAGGCGGAAATCTTCATCAACGGCAAGGCCTTCGGCAATGCCCCGGACTGGCGGGAACCTTCGGTGTTCGATTTGCGTCCCTTCCTGATCCCCGGCGAAAACCTGATCGCGGTCGCCGCAAAGGATTGGGTGAAGGGCGGTAGCAAGGCGGCGCTGGTCGCATTGATGGCCTTTTCGGATGGGACCTACATCGGCACGGACGACAGCTGGGTCGTCAGCGACAAGCTGCGGCCACGATGGAACCGAGGCGATCGACCCAAGGGGTTTACCAAAGCAGCCGTCGTGGCGAAGCACGGCGCCGGCCCATGGGGAAACACCTTTGACCGATTGAAGGCAAACGAAAGCGCCGCCATCGCCGCATTGCGCAAACCAACTTCTCAGCGTAGTGCCGAAGAACGAGCCCGCCTCGTCGCCGCGTTCGCCAAGGCAAACAGCGACATGGACAAACTCGTGAAGAGCATCGACGGCGAGATCGGCGTGCTGCGCAAGTCGCTCGAAACCGGGAAGACCACGGTCATGGTGATGGACTCGGCCGCCGCCAATCGCAAGACGCCGATGCTGGTGCGCGGTCAATACGATCAACATGGCGAGATTGTTCAGCCCGGCATCCCCGCGGTATTCGGCAGCCTGCCCGCCGACGGCACGAACCGCCTTGCCCTTGCCAATTGGCTAACCGAACCCACCCATCCATTGACCGCCCGCGTCGTGGTCAATCGCTACTGGCAGATGCTCTTCGGCACTGGCTTGGTCAAGACCACTGAAGACTTCGGTTCCCAAGGCGAATGGCCGTCGCATCCGGAACTGCTCGATTGGTTGGCTTCGGAATTCGTGTCCTCCGGCTGGGATCTCCGCCGACTCTTGAAAACCATGTTGCTCTCACGCACCTACCAACAAAGCTCCGATGTCTCCGCCTCACTGACCGCACGCGATCCCTACAACCGGCTCCTCGCCCGCGCCCCGCGCTACCGTCTCTCCGCCGAGTCGATCCGCGACAGCGCCCTGGCCATCGGCGGTTTGTTGAATCGCACGCTCGGCGGTCCCAGTGTTTATCCCCCGCAGCCGGCGGGACTTTGGAAGGAAGTGAGCCACTTCGGCCACCCCACCATATTCACCGCCCAGCACTTCTATCCCGACCGGGGACACCAAGTTTATCGCCGCAGCCTCTACACCTTCTGGAAACGCACCTCGCCCCCGCCGGTGATGACCGCCTTCGACGCACCCAACCGCGAAACCTGCACCGTGCGTCGCATGCGAACCAACACCCCGCTCCAGGCATTGGCCCTGATGAACGCCCCGCAATTCGTCGAAGCCTCCCGCGGCCTGGCGAAACGGATGTCGGGCGCGGACACTTCAGCCAAGATCCGCAACGGCTTCCGGCGCGCGACCGGAAGACCACCTTCGGCTGACGAACTGAAAATCTTTCGAGCCGCCTACGAACGCCAACTCCATTATTTCCAGGCATCGCCGGCACGCATCACCGCCTATCTCAATCGCCCGGGCACCGCACAGTCGGCCGCACTGACCAGCGTCGCCTCACTGATCCTGAACCTCGACGAAACCATCACCCGCGAATGAAGGAGTCAGGCAAAGGAATGGGGGCAGAGGAATATATTTGGCGTTCATCTAACGCGGTAGCGTCCTGGAGTGCGCCGTCGCACGGCGCTTTGTTGCGCGTGATTTGCAGGCAATCTCGGAGCGTTCAGATGTCGCTCTCCTTGCCACCCGCCACAAAGCGGTCTGCGAGACCGCACTCCAGGACGCTACCGCGAATTATCCAACTCCCAGCATGAAACCATCTTTCCAATCTTCCCGACGCAATTTCCTCACCCAATCCGCCGGCGGAATCGGCGCGCTTGCCCTCGGTTCCCTGCTGGAATCCCACGCCCAGGCCGACCGACCGGACCTGCCGCATTTCAAACCGACAGCCAAACGCGTCATCTACCTGTTCATGTCCGGCGGTCCCTCCCACATCGATTTGTTCGACTACAAACCGGTGATGGAAAAACGC
>JAYPGD010000655.1:0-2635 GCA_038126655.1 Verrucomicrobiales bacterium | reverse complement strand
GGCCCCACGGATGGCAAAGCCGGCCCGCGGATAGGAGACAGTCCATCCGTGCGGGTGGGGGAATCGAGGCTGGATGTTTCGGCGACGAAGGGGGGGCAGGGCGCTGATCCGTGGTCCGTCCACGTAGGTTTGAGCCTCCCGCCTTCGCCTGCCGGCTACGGCGTGGCAAGCGTCACCCTGGCCGCTACGAGGTTCTGAAAAATGAGCGGACTCAGATCCGCTGCTACGGATTGGGCGAACCGCCTTTCTCGGGCTTGCGGTAGAGGAAGGCGTCGGAGGTGACCAGGGATTCGATCAAGGCCTTCATGCTGCCGCCGTTTTCCTTGTAGGCGCGGTGGGCTTCCTGCAGAACGGGCGCGTCGTTGAGGGTTTCATTGCGGCCCATCCAGAAGCGGAAGGCGTGGCGGATGAAGACCTGTTCGACGCGCTCGCTGGCCGCCAGCTTTTCAATCATCTCGATGGCGTTGGACACCTCTCCGTCCAGGGCGGGGTCGCCGGACTCGGTGATCTCACCCGAAGTGTCGACGGGTTGGTTGAGTTCAAATTCCCGAAATACGCCCGCGTGGTTGTACATTTCGAACGGCAGCCCGAGCGGATCCATTTTCTGATGGCAGGTCCAGCAATACTTTTCCCGGGTGACCCGCATGCGCTCGCGCAGTGTGTTCTTCGGCTCGTCCGGCAGCATGGCGTCCACCGTGATCGGCACATCGGGGATGCCGCCGCCGAGCAGGCGCTCGCGGATCCACCTGCCGCGCAGGATGGCGTGATTGTCCATGGCGTCGGAGTGGGAGACCAGCCAGCTGGGGTGGGTGAGAATGCCGAGACGTTGTCCCTTGGGCGCGGTGGCCAAGGTGCGCTCCGGCCTCATGGATCCGTTGCCAAAACTCCGGCGGCTGACGCGGGCATAGATCTTTGGTCCTGAAAGATCCGCGGGCTCGATGTTGTGATTCTCCCGGTCCCGACGCTTCTTCTTCGCCTGGTCCAGCTTCTTCTGGGCTGTGGAGACGGCCCGCTTCCGGGCGCTGAGGTCCTTGCGTTTGGCGCGTTCCTGATCGGGATTCGCCTTCAGGAAGGCTTCGAGTTCGGCCAGTTCCTTCTCCGCCGATTCCAGCGCCTCGGCCTGTTTCCTGGTCGCCGCCGCTGCGGCCCGCTTCGCCTCGGCCACGGCCGCGGCCACCTCTTCCTTGACGCGCTTCCTGCCGAAGTAATGCCTGTCGTTGTTGGTCGCCACGACCTTGTCGGTGGTCAGCAACCGCCGGAGCACGTCCTTGTCTTCCTCAAGGATGAGTTCGATGAGGCGGTCCGTGCTGGCGTTCGCATCAAACATCGCGCGGTAATGCGCCGTGCCCCGCGTGCTGACGCCGGTTTCCGCCAAGGCCCGGGTGTCCTTGCAGATGTAGCCGCCGAGGTCGTGGTCGAAGTAGTCGCGGAAGAAACGAAGCACACGCGGCTTGCGGAGGCTGTCATCGTCCAGCATGCGGCGAATTTCGCGCCTCACGTCCTCCCTGCTGCGCATGCGGCCGTTGACGACGGCCTGACGCAGTTGCTCGTCGGGTTTGATGTAGCGCAGGGCGTGATTGACGGCGAGGCCGAGCTCCCAGTCCTGCAGCGGGACGCGGCCGTGTTTGTCCGGTTTGCCCGTCGCAACCAACTCGGGCCGGAACAAGGCGTCGCGGTCGAGGAAGATGGCGGACAGGCCCATGATGACGCCGTCCTTCTTGCCGACCTTGGCGATGGCGTCCTTGACGATCGCCAGATAATCCGCGGAGTCCTTCGCGGTGGGCGGGCGAAAGGTCAGGGCTTCGAAGAGATGATCCACGGCGGCCTGAAGGCGCTCGTCCGTGACGCCGGGCTTGTCCAACAGGTCGAAAACCGGAGTGATCGGGCGGACGACCCTGGTGTTGTAGGTGATGGCGGTGGGCAGGCCGCGGAGATCGCCCGGCGGTTTGACCGCGTCGTAGGTCTTGGGGTCGTCGGTGATCTGTTCCGGCATGCCGACGAGGCTCAACGGTCCGTAAGCCATGTATTTGAGAATGTCCTCCGCCATGCCGAGGATCTGCGTGGCTTCGGCGCTGTTGACCGAATAGAAGTCGGGGTAGTTCTCCAGCCCATGCTTGCGGGCCGAGGAAAGGACGACCGGCACGCTCTTGACCGCGGTGGCGTAGGCGACCGTTCCCCCGATCCATTTGATGATCCGGTCAGTGCCGAAGTAGAGCTTCAACTCGCCGCCATGGTTCGTGGGAACGACGTCGCCGCGCGTCCGCAGACCGGGCTTCCCGGGATCGAATTCCGGTTCCGTGTTGATCAGTTCGTTGAGCCGCGTGATGTGCTCCTGCGGGCTGGCGCGCCAGATGCGCGCGGGCGAGAAGGTCGGCGCGAGCCTGATGCCCTCGGGCAGCGGGCCAAACAGGAGGTCGTGATTGACGTAGTTGCCCTTCTGCGGATCGAGATGCGCTTGAAAGCCGCCCTTGTCCTTCATGACCCGCTGCATTTCACCGACCACCCAGTCGGAGAAACGCAGCCGCTTGACGATGTCCAGCTTCGACTTCTTGGGCGGCATCTCCTGCAGCGTGACCTGCGCCCAGACCGACTTCCAGAGCGCCGCGTTGGTCTCATCGACCTCGCCCAGTTCGAC
>JAYPGD010000654.1:0-2636 GCA_038126655.1 Verrucomicrobiales bacterium | reverse complement strand
AACTTACGACATGAAAGGCGTGTCCACCGGATGGCATGTTTGCCTTCCTTGATGTGCTGCTCCGCCGTGCCACGATGATTGTAGAAGGCGACAACCCGCTCGGCGGGACGGGCGAGGTTGGTGACGATGAAGCCGACACGTGGGTACAGTTCACCTGGATGCCATTCGACCTTGGCGACGACCCGGCGGGCTTTGCTCCAACTAGCGGCCCGGTAGCTGAAGGTCGCGTAGTAGCGTCGCACCACTTCCGGGGGCCTGCCCACCGGGCGCTTCAGGAGGGGAGCGATATTACCTTGAAGCACGGTGTTCGCCGGCAGGCGGATCGCATAACCGAAGCCCTCGGCTTCGAGGAACTCATAGATGTCGGGCAAGGCGAACGCCGCGTCACCCCGGAAGAAGCACCGCAGCCGCTTGCCCCGATAGCGGGCGATAACCGGCTCCAGCGCGTCGCGCCAGCCATGGGCGCTGTGCACGTTGCCCGGACGCAGAGCACAGCGTTCCAGATCACCGAACTGGTTGAACACAAACAGCGGGTGATAGCAGCTACAGCCGAAATGGCCGTTATAGGCCGTGCCTTCCTGGCCACCATGGGTCGGGCTGACGGAGCTATCCATATCCAGGACGATGGACTTGAGTGGCTTGCGCCCATGCACCGCGTCAATCCACACGCCCGACAAATTGGCGAGGGTGGCGAGATTGTCATTCGCCGACAGAAGCTCGGTCTCGAACCGGCCCATCTGGCTGGTGGATGCGTCGCCGCGTTCGATGGCCTTGCCGCCGACGATCCAACGCATCGCGGGATCGTGGCCCAGGCGGTCAGCGTCGTTCACGTCCTCGTAGCCGGCGAGACGACCATAGACTGATTGGCGCAGCAGACCGACGATCCCGTGCCAGCCGTTCTTGCCTGTCCGACTGTCGGCAAGCATCGATCCGGCGAGCGCGGTCAGGTCAAGGGCATCATCAAGTTCGCGGTAAGCAAGCAATCCAGCGTCGGAGGTGATCCGCGAGCCGTGGAACTCGAGCTTCAGCCGGCGATCGAAATCGAGGCGCAAAGGTGGCAAATTGGCTTCACCCTCTGGGTTCTGCATCTTGCCCGCCCTCCAACCAACCCAACATACTGATATGTATACCACAATCGCGCAATGCTGGCGCTAAATGAACGGTTCACCTGGGAAATCCGGGTCGAAATGTGTTCTCGACGGAGGCGTCTGGTCGACCGTGAACTTGCATGATCCAGGAAGACAACTGTTCGAGGGTCATTCTTCGATCGACAGCTGCTTGGGTTAGTGCTTCCCAAACGCTGGAAGGCAACCAAATTTCGGTTGTGTCGTGATTTAAACGAACCCGTCTCGGGACCAAGCGCTGTGATTGCATCGATGTTTCCTCAATGGAATATTCTGGCTCCAAGTCATGTCGTCCTGGATTATCGCGGTCCAAGGTCCCAGGTCACGGACATATCGGAGCATGCCTGAGACTTTCGAGGATTGGATGACATTCACAAAAATTTGTGAATCAACGAGATTCTTGCTGGATCTTGTCCAGGATTGTTTACTTTAACTGGTTCAAGGGTTTGGACAGTGGGAGCCTCGATTCAAAGGATTGCGCCGCTGGCACATTCTTGCGAAACGACTTCGGCGGACGATGTGGAGGTGTTGGTTGGCCGCGGGAGCGCTTAGTGATCGGATCGACGCTCTAAAGAAGCGACTTGCGTATCGATGTCATCGCTATGTTCACGAAGGCATGGCCACGAAGAACCAACTCGCCAAGTCGGCGGGCCTTTCCTGGACGCTGATCAAGGACGTTGGCGATCCGAAGTTCGATGCGTCCTTGAAGACTTTGAAGGCGCTCGAAGCCGCGATACCTGGCGAATGGGTGCCGTCAGTGGATTATTCAATTCGAGAGCCTGTCCAACGGCTGGACCTTGGTACGATCGGCGTGGGTCGATCCTTCCTGAAGGGAGAGAAGAGCGCCCATGACAAGGTCTTTTTGGACACTAACGCCGTGTCGGAGGTGGAGCCAACCCAAATGGCGAAAGTCCAAAGATTTCTAGAACAGCGGCGAGGACGTGACGGGATTATTCGTGAGGGGCTATTCGATTTCGACGTCTTCAAGGCCCTCGCGCCGCAATGTGCGACGCACCTGTTCGATATCGATGATCTAGACCCTGGGAATTTCTTGACTGTTCGCTGGGATGCCTCGACCGGGTTTAATGGTGGTGTCGACTATTCCGGCACCAGCTTGAAGGGGTTTGATGACGCCGCGTTATTGGAATGTGTGTCTCGGGATTATCTAATGGTGCGAGAAACGGGCTGGTCGCATTTTTCCGCTGTTTCCCGACAATTCAAAGACAAGGGAAACCGGCGTTTTCTCCGATTGATTGTCCCAATGCTTGGCGCCGACGGACGGCGAAAGATGGTTAGCGTTACCCGACCGAGCTCGTTTGTGATCTAGCCGGAGCTGGATGCCGGACAGTATTCGCCAAGCGTAATCCTGCCAGCGGATACAGCCGTTGGACAGTTTACCCGGTACCCTGCGTTTCGATTCTCAGTACGACTTCGGCAGCCCCAGTACCCGTTCCGCCAGGAAGCTCAGCACCAGTTGCGGGCTGATCGGCGCGATGCGGGTGACCATGACCT
>JAYPGD010000653.1:0-2644 GCA_038126655.1 Verrucomicrobiales bacterium | reverse complement strand
GCGAAGGCGGCGTCCTCTACGACTACAGCAAGCAGATCGTCCAGCTCTACGAGGAACTCCACAACCAGATCCAGGAGATCAAGAATATCGTCTCCGGCACCGTCCGCGTCGCGACCATTTACTCCATCGGCCTGCACGACCTGCCGCCCTATATCAAGCGGTTCATGAAGGACTACCCCACTGTGAATGTGCACGTGGAGTACAGCCGCTCCAACCAGGTCTACGAGGACGTGCTCGGCAATGTCGTCGATCTGGGCCTGGTCGCCTATCCGGTCAAGGACCCCCGCCTCGAGATTGTCCCGCTGCGCAAGGACCGGCTCGTGCTCATCTGCCATCCCGAACACAAACTGGCCAAGGAGAAGAAGGCCCGACTCAAGGACCTCATGGGCCACAAGTTCATTGCCTTCGAATCCGACATCCCCACCCGCCGTGCGATCGACAAGAAACTCAAGGACCAGAAGATCGAGGTGAAACACGTCATGGAGTTCGACAACATCGAGACCGTCAAACGCGCGGTGGAGATCGACGCCGGCATCTCCATCGTCCCCCACAACACCATCGTCCAGGAGGTCGCCAAGAAGACGCTCGTGGAAATCCGCCTCGAGGACTCCGGACTCGCCCGCCCCCTCGCCGCGATCCACAAGAAGAAGAAGGTCCTCTCCCCCGCGATCAAGCAGTTCATCTCCACCCTGAAGGCCGATTAGACCGGTATGTCGGCATGGTTGTAGAGTCGGTTGTGTCAGCCGAAAAGCGGTACAATCTCGCGAAGCTGCCGAGATTGCTATTCATGCGCATTCCACTGCCAACCTCTTGACGTGCGCCCCGCCGCGAGTATATCCCGTTGGAATGCGCAGGAGCCCCTTCTTCGTCGCCGCCTTGCTGCTCATCGCGACGCGCCCGTTTCAAACCCACTCCGCAACGGATCCCAAATCCCCCAACATCGTCGTCATCCTCGCCGACGATTTCGGCGTCGGCGATATCCAGGCGCATTATCCCGACAACAAGATCCCCACCCCGCATCTGGACAAACTCGTCCGCGAGGGGACTTCGTTCACCGACGCGCACAGTCCCTCCGCCGTCTGCTCGCCGACGCGCTACGGCCTGCTCACAGGACGCTACTCCTGGCGCACTGCCTTGCAGGAATGGGTCGTCGCCGCCTACGAACCGCCGCTGATCGACGCCGACCGCCCCACCCTTCCCGGCTTCCTGCGCGACCAGGGCTACGCCACCGCCTGCATCGGCAAATGGCACCTCGGTTGGAACTGGCCCGGCCCGCAACCCGGCCGCCGTATCGAGGCTCCCAACGGCCAGAAGAACTACGAATGGGACTTCACCAAACCGATCAAGGGCGGCCCCATCGAGCGCGGCTTTGATTACTTCTTCGGCCTCGACCTGCCCAACCTGCCGCCCTTCACCTGGATCGAGAACGATCGCATCGTCGCCCAACCCACCGGAAAATACGTCCACGACCCGACGGAAGGCGTCGTCATGCCCCGCAGCTTCGTCGGCTGCCCCATCGCGCCCGGTTGGAAGTTCGACGATATCCTGCCCGAGCTGACGCGCCGGGCCGTCGCCCAGGTCCATGAACTGGCGAAGAAGGACAAACCCTTCTTTCTCTTCGTCTCCCAGACCTCGCCGCACGAACCGGTCGTTCCTTCAAAACGATTCAAGGGAAAAAGCGGCATCGCGCCCATCGCCGATTTCGTCATGGAAACCGACTGGTCCGCCGGCCAGGTCATCAAGGCCGTCGACGACGCCGGCATCGCCGACAACACCCTCGTCATCTTCACCGCGGACAACGGCCATTCGCACTACACGGGCTGGCCGGATCTCATCAACGCCGGCCACCTGCCCAGCGGTCCCTATCGCGGACACAAGGGAGACATCTGGGAAGGCGGGCACCGCGTGCCCTTCATCGTTCGTTGGCCAGGGAAAGCCCCCGGAGGACACCGCTCCAGTCGCCTCGTCAGCCTGACAGACCTCTTTGCGACCTTCGCCGACCTGCTGGGCAAACCGCTCCCCAAAAACGGCGCCGAGGACAGCGTCAGTTTCCTCTCGGCCCTGCTCGGCGACATCCGCGACGCGCCGCGATCATCCTTGGTCAGCCATTCCAACCACGGCGAATTCGCCTACCGCGCCGGCGATTGGAAACTGGTCTACAAGAACGCCCTGCCCAATCGCAACAAATCACGAGGCAAGAAACGAATCGTCGAACTCTACAACCTGAAGGACGACATCGATGAATCGGAGAACCTCGCCGCGAAGAAGCCGGAAGCGGTCTCGCGGCTGGCAAGGAAACTCGACCGCCTCGTCAATCAAGGCGCGACCCGAAACAGCCTCAACGCCCGAAACGACACCCTCGTCCGCCCCGGAACCACCCAGACCAAACGCTGGGGCGAGCCGTTGAAGTAACCAGCCGGCTCAACCGCCGACCGGACGCGTATCCACGCCCGTCACCTCGTAGACGCCGGAGGTCTTCTCCGCCATGAAGTTCGGAGCCGAGGCGCGCCAATCCTGGAAATGCGGGGCGTCACGATGGAATTCGATCGCGGCCTGATCCACATACAGCTCGTAGATCGCGAAGCGATTCGACTCCTCCACGTGCCGGCACCATTCCCACTTCAGGCACCCCGGCTCCTGACGC
>JAYPGD010000652.1:0-2647 GCA_038126655.1 Verrucomicrobiales bacterium | reverse complement strand
ACCGTCACCGCCGCGCCAAGGACGCCCAGACCGATGATGATCCGGAGCGGCAGCTTGTTCGTCCACTTGGGAAATACGTCGGACATTCAGCGATCAATCGTTAAACGGTTTCTCTAATGCTAAACAGCTTCAACTATTAGTTTTGCTTGTCGAAATCCAGACCTGTTTAAGGCGAATCAAAATCGACTGCAAGCAAAGTTCACACGACAGCGGCGCTTTTAGGTTTTGTTAATGAAGCAGATTAGGCGGCGTGAACCCACTCTGCCCCGAAAACCCGTTTCAAGCTTCCGACCGGCGTCTGAAAACTGGAGGCGTGGGCCGGAATCGAACCGGCGAATAGAGCTTTTGCAGAGCCCTGCCTTACCACTTGGCTACCACGCCCGGAAAACAAGCCGTGTAGAATAGTGATCTTCGTCGCCGGCGCAAGGGTTTATTGAAAATAACGACCCGCAACCTGGCGTCGCCCGCAATTAGGGTTGATCAAAAGGCCTTCCACCTCCAAAACACACCGTTCATGAAATGCTTCGTCACCGGCGCCTCCGGCTTTGTCGGCGCCAATCTCGTCCATGAACTCAACGCCCGCGGCCACGAGGTCAAGGCGCTGCTCCGCGACTCCAGCGACACCCGCGGACTCGAGGGCGCTGACTACGAACGCTTTTCCGGCGACCTCGCCGAAAAGAAGGCGTTGACGGAGGCAATGCGCGGCTGCGATTGGTGTTTTCACGCGGCCGCCAGCTACCACTTGTGGCTGCCGGATTACCGCCCGATGTACGCCGCCAACGTGGAAGGCACGCGAAACGTCATCGAAGCCGCGGCCGAGGCGGGCTGCGCTCGAATCGTCTACACCAGCACCGTCGGCTGCATCGGACTTTCCCAGCCATTGAACGGCCGCGTCGAGCCGACGGACGAGGAAACGCCCATTACGCTGTCCAAGCAAATGAGCAATCACTACAAGCGCTCCAAGTGGCAGGCCGAGGAAATCGCCCGCGAACTTGCGGACAAGGGCCTGCCGGTGGTGATTGTCAACCCGAGCGCCCCGATCGGTCCCCGCGACGTCAAGCCCACCCCCACCGGCAAGGTGATCGTCGATTTCCTCAAGCGCGACATGCCCGCCTACTTGGACACGGGCCTCAATTGGGCGCATGTGCGCGATGTCGCGGTCGGACACATCCTCGCCGCCGAAAAGGGACGCGTCGGCGAACGCTATATCCTGGGCAACCTGGAAGGCAACCTGACCATGAAGGAGGCCTTTGCGCTGCTGGAGGAAATCACCGGCGTGCGCGCGCCGCGTGTCCGGATCCCCTACCTGGTCGCCTGGTCCGCCGCCGTCGTGGACGAAGCCATGTCCGCGATCACGAAAAAACATCCGAAGGCGCCGCTCGCCGGCGTCCGGATGGCCTATTACAAGATGTTCTTCAATCCGGCCAAGGCCGTCCGCGAACTGGGACTGCCGCAGACTCCGGCGAAAGAGGCTCTTGAGGACGCCGTGGAGTGGTTTCGAGCTCAGGGCTATGCGCCCGGGAGCGGTTGAGCCGCCGGGCGCGGAGGCAAGCGATGGCGGCCCGATTCCCAGCCCCCGTTTCATCCATGCTTGCCGGCCAACCGCCCTTGCACTAGCCTCGGTCCCGGATGGCAAGAGTAGTACTAGTGGATGACGAGGCGACCATGGTCCAGATGGTCGCCGAAATGCTTCGGGAAGAAGGCCACGGGGTCTTTCCGTTCACGCAGGTCGATCCCGCGCTCGAAGCCATCACCGAAAACCAACCCGACCTGGTCGTCACCGATCTCTACATCGACAAGACCCGCGCGGGAGGCTTGGATATTCTGGCCAAGGCGCGCAGCCTGAATCCACCGGTGACAGTCATCATGGTGACCGGATTCGGATCCATCGAAACGGCCGTGAAGGCCATGAAGGAAGGCGCCTACGACTACATCGAAAAGCCCTTCAAACTGGATGAGCTCCGCATGTGCGTGCAGCGCGCGCTGACCTTCAACCAGGCCATCTCCGAGAACGTCTATCTCAAGAAACAGCTCCGTAAGAAATACCAGTTCGATCAGATCGTCGGCCGCTCCGAACCGATGCAGGAGGTGTTCAACATGATCGAAAAGGTGGCGGACACCGACAGCACCATCCTGGTCCTGGGCGAGAGCGGCACAGGCAAGGAGCTCGTCGCCAAGGCCCTGCACTTCAACAGCCGCCGACAGTTCGCGCCCTTCATCCCGGTCAACTGCAGCGCGCTGCCGGAGAACCTTCTGGAGTCCGAACTGTTCGGCCACCGCAAGGGCGCGTTCACCGGCGCCATCCACGACAAGGTGGGCCTCTTTCAGGAAGCCGACGGCGGAACCATCTTTCTCGACGAAGTGGGCTCCATGTCCGCGTTGCTGCAAAGCCGGCTCCTGCGCGTGTTGCAGGAGAAGGACGTGCGCCGGCGAATTCCGGGAGGACCTGTATTACCGGTTGAACGTCATCTCGATCCCCCTCCCCAGCCTGCGCGAGCGCAAGGACGACATCCCCCTGTTGATCTCGCATTTCCTCAAGGAAAAACTGAATGCGCGCACCGGGCAGCCCTACAGCGTCACGCGTCACGCCATGGATGTGATGAGCGCCTACGAGTGGCCGGGCAATGTGCGCGAACTGGAGAACGCG
>JAYPGD010000651.1:0-2666 GCA_038126655.1 Verrucomicrobiales bacterium | reverse complement strand
TTTCCCGGAAAATCATCTCATTCGCAATGGGCCAGTTCGCGGGGGCCCAATCAGCGGAACCAGTTCCTCTTTTTCGGTTGATCCTCGGTCTGGGCCAGGAGGACGGGGGAGCCGGCCAGGGAGAGGAGGATGATCAAGGTCAAAAGGCGACGTGTTTTCATGGTCCAAGTAATAGGTCGCGGGCGATTGCAATCAACCAAATACGGAAGCGCTTACGCATGCGCGGCGCTTGCGACAGCTTCACAGATGTAGCGTCGGCTGTGTCAGCCGAAACGCGGAAACATTATGCGACAGCCGTCGTCTGCGCTGACACAGCGCACGCTACACCATGCCTTTTGGGAACGCATTTGAAGCTCATGCGCAATCGACCCAATGCCGGCGTTATAGGGACGCTGCGATGAACTGCGCGAGCGTGCGCATGTTCTTCACGAAGGTCCGGGTGTCGATGATCTCACGGGTGTTGTCGTCGGGGCCGTGATAGCGGAGCGTTCCCTTTTCCACCCAGGCGCCGCGGCGATCCATGGCACTAATGAGGGAGGCCGTCTTCTTTGCGAGACTGGAACTCATGCGGTAGGTCGGCTGCTTCCGGGGCGGGTTGAGTTTGTCCTTCGGCGTGCGCTTGAGGTTTTCCAGTTCCCGTTCGATGGAATCGAGTCTGGAGCCAACGATGAAGCCGTAATGCGTCGGCATGTCGGCGTCGCTGTAGGTGAGCTTGTAGTCCTTGGTGAAATAGAGGGGTTTGTTGGTCTTGAGTTCGTAGAAGCGGGCCAGCCTGCCGTCGGGGCGTAGTGAGCGCTTGTAATAGGCGAGGGCGCGGGGGATTGGCTCCAGGTAACGGGCGTCGCCGGTCTTGCGATAGAGGGTCATCAATGTGCGCATGATGCCCTGAGATTCGCCGCCGGAGATGGAGGCGGGCTCAAACTTGCGCGCCCAGGCGGGTTCCATGTCGGCGTTGTATTGCTGGGCCCAGCCGGGTTGGGGTTCCGGCATCTGCGCCAGCAGCATGAAGTCGCCGGTCTTCTTCGCGGCCGCGAGGAATTTCCGGTCGTCGTAGATGCGATGCGCTTCGAGGAGGACGTTGAGCATGTCGGCGATGGAATTGTCATTGAAGGTGTAGTGGCCGCGGTAGTCCTTCTTGGGGTGGGTCCGCGACCAGGACTTTGGGTAGCGCGCCTTCCGGACCGGGAATTGCTTCGGGTCGGGCGGCGCGGCGAACTGTTGGGGCCAGGCGCCGTTGGGATACTGGGCGGCAAGGAAATGTTCGAAGGCGTAATCCAGCGTGTCACGGATGCGCGTGTCCTTGAACTTGAGTTCCTCGTCCAGATGCATGAGGAACATCAGGCAGGACTGGGATTTGTTGTCGTCGAGGGTGGTGTGGTTGCGGCGTTTGCCAGAGTCGGGCTCGGTGCGATAGGCGTGGCGTCTGCGTTCGTTGGCGCCGAGTTCGAAGCGGCTGTCCCAGCCGCCGGAACGGAGCTGCGAGGCCGCCAGCGCGTAGGCGGTCTGCTTGGCCGCATCGAGCAGGTATTGCTCGCCGGTTGTCCGATAGGCCTCCAGGTAGGCTTCGCCGACGTAGGGCGTGCCGGGCGGTTGGGTCCAGCCGGTGGTCTTGAGGGCCTTGCCTTCGCCTTCCTGTTTTTTCAGGTCGGCGCTGTATTTGTAAAGGTAGGCGCCTCGATGGCCGGCCTGGTTCTGGAAAAAGGAAACCGCCGTGCGCAGGGCGGCGGAGGCTTCAGCCTTGGAAGGCGCGGCGTCGCCGGTCGGGCCGGTTTCGGCGGACAGGGCGAATGCAAGCAGGATGGGAGAGGTTCTGGATGGGTTCATGTTGCGGCGGGCATCTGGCGTTTGCTTAGGCGTTGAAGGGCTGCAGGGCGTCCTCGTCCGCGCTCCATTGACGTTCCAATGAGAGTCGGGCGCAGACTGGTGCTGCTGGCTGTCGTCTGGTCTCGACGCAGATGGGCGAATGCGGATTCAACCGATCCTGCCGTCCTTGTCGATGTCCTGACCGAAATGTTGTTCCAGCAGCGACAGCAGGTCGCGCATGGAAGCGCGGGTCTGGGCGAGCTCGCGTTCGAGTTGCACGACCCGGACTTCAAGGCTTGTCGCTCGCGCGTTCTGGTCGGAGATCTGGCTTTGTTGGATGAGGTCCCAGAAGAGTCCAATGGTCGTTCCTTTTGTTTGGAGTGAATGGCCTGATTTCTACGGAAGCGCACGTTAGGGGATGCGGGTTTGGATTTGAACAGGAAATTCAGCCCGGGGAAGGGAGGCGTGTGATTGCAACCGGGATGAGGAGCGCGCCCCGCCGACGGCTTCGGAACCTTGCATTCAATGCCTCTCATCCCAGTTTCAATCTCGCCCAGAAGGGACGGGTCGGCGGCGGATTGTGCCATGCCGCCTCCACATTCCCTCGTTTCACCATCGATCATCCGGAACCGGTTGCCGATTGGGCGCGCGGCGTTTCAGGGGGATTGTGTCGGGCCACGTTGAGGAGGAGACCGAGGCAGACGCACATGGCGATCATGTTGGAACCGCCATAACTTACGAAAGGCAGGGGCAGTCCCTTGTTCGGGACGGAGCCGGTGGCGACGGCAATGTTGATGAGCGCCTGCAGGACGATGGCGAGCGTGCAGCCAAAGGCCAGCAATCGGCTGAAGCGATTGTCGGCC
>JAYPGD010000650.1:0-2687 GCA_038126655.1 Verrucomicrobiales bacterium | reverse complement strand
CGCTGAGGGAGTCGACGGACAGCGTCGGGGAGATTTCGGCGGGGCTGGGGTTTTCGGACCAGAGCTCCTTCACGCTCCATTTTCGGCGGGAAATGGGCATGACGCCGCTCAAATATCGCCAACGCTATCGGCGGCAAAATTAGAACTTGCGGTGACGCCGGGTGGTTTGTAGGTTCTCCCGCTCTTGGGCACCCATAGCTCAATTGGATAGAGCGTCTGACTACGGATCAGAAGGTTTCAGGTTCGACTCCTGATGGGTGTACCACTTCTCCTCACTTTTCTTTCCGACTTTCATATCGTGATGACCGGGCGTTGCCGCGTCCCTTGTGTAAGGCGGTGGATTCACAATGGACTCACAGAGCCCGCGTTACAGAAGACGCGCCCTCTCCGGGGCGGCCTGATTCTCCGCCTGACAAACGGCGATTGAGTCTTCATGGTCTGCGGCTCAGTTCAGCATCACATGAAGATCAAGCGAATCGTGGTTTATCAGGCGGACCTGCCGTTGCATGAAGGCGACTACAAGTGGTCCGGGGGCAAGTCCGTGGAAGTGTTCGACAGCACGGTGGTGGCGATCGAAACGGACGCCGGGGTGACGGGCTACGGCGAGGTTTGCCCCTTGGGGCCGTTTTATCTGCCGGCCTACGCGATGGGCGCGCGTTTCGGCATCATGGAGTTGGGGCCGCATCTGATCGGGGAGAATCCCCTGGAACTGGAGAAGCTCAATCGTCGCATGGACGCCTGTCTCAAGGGGCATCCCTATGTGAAATCGGCGATCGACATGGCGTGCTGGGATATTCTGGGCAAGGTGACCGAACAGCCGGTTTGCACGCTGATGGGGGGGCGGTATCTGGATGATTTTGTGCTTTATCGGGCGATCTCGCAGGAAGAGCCGGCGGAGATGGCGGCGCGGGTGGCGGATTATCGGGAGCAGGGCTATCGACGTTTCCAGCTCAAGGTGGGCGGCGACCCGGATACGGACATCGAGCGCATCTGCGCCGCAGCGGAAGTCCTGGAGGTCGGCGACAAACTGGTGGCCGACGCGAACACGGGTTGGTTGCCGCACGAGGCGCGCCGGGTCGTGCGCGCGGTGAAGGACATTGATGTCTACATCGAGCAGCCCTGCCTGAGCTACGAGGAATGCCTTTCCATCCGCCGCGCGACGGACCATCCGTTTGTGTTGGACGAGGTGGTCGATGGAATTGAGATGTTGGTCCGGGGGCGCGCCGATCTGGCGATGGACGTGGTCAACATCAAGATCAGCAAGTTCGGCGGGTTGACCCGCGCGAAGCAGGCGCGGGATCTTTGTGTGTCCATGGGGATCGCCATGACGATCGAGGACAGTTGGGGGGGCGATATTGTGACGGCGGCGATTGCCCACTTGGCGCACAGCGCTCCGACGGAGTTGCTGTTCACTTCCACTGACTTCAACAGCTACGTCACGACCAGCATTGCCGAAGGCGCGCCGCAACGGAATGGGGGCCGACTGGCGGCCTCGACGGAGCCGGGCTTGGGCGTGAAGCCTCGCTTTGATGTGCTGGGATCGCCGGCGTTTTCCGTGCCGGAGTGAGGGGGGGCGCAATGCGCGGCGGCGTCAATTCCCGGGCGCGGCGGCGTTGGGCTGGCGAGTGACTGAGGGCGCTGGAGGCGCGACCCTCCCCTGGAGTTTGCTTAACTGTTGCCGTAATCCTTCCAGTTCCTCGAGAATGGCCTCGTGGCGGGCCTTGAGATTGGCGGCGTCAGGATCGAGTTTGAGCAATTCCGCGTCGACCGTTGCGGCGAACTCCGCCTTGAGCTTCTGGATTTCCGGCAATTCGGCGACCTGCATTTGAAGCGGGCGGATTTTGGCGGAGAGTTTCTCCATTTCCATCATCTTGCCCTGGATGCCCTGGGGGATTTGGCCTGAGCGGGCGGTCTTGCGGAGCTCTTCCATTTCATTGGCCAGGGCCTTCAACCTGTGCCATTCGGGTTTGATTCCGGGGGCGATCTTCTCAATCTCCTGGAGAGCCGCGGCCTCCAGCTTGTCCTGCGAGGCCAGAACGTCCGAGGTCTGCAGCGCCTGTTGGTGCAGGTCCTTGAGGCGGGCCTTGGCCCGATGCAGTTCGGCGGTCAGAGCCTGAGCCTTCTTGACCGGTTCCTGCATCTGGGGGGGCAGGGCGGTCATGGTCCCCGATGGAAGCGGCGGCGGTTGAGCGGCGGCGGCTGTCTTCCGGCGTTGCGCTTCGATCAGCGCGGCGTCTTCCAATGCCTTGGCGCGTTGTTGCGCCCGTTCGGCTGCGAGCAGGCTTTGCTCCGCGGTTTCTTCCGGGCGTCGGTCGGCTTTCGCCGCCTCGGCCTTCCTCATGGCTTCCGCAGCCTGTGCCTGCGCCTGTTTTACCGCCGTCTCGATTCTCGCCGACTCATCGCGTGGGGTCAGGCGCGCGTCGTTGCTCTCCGTCGTCAGGGGAGCCTTGGAAGTCGGCGTTGCCGAAGCGTCGGTTTCGATTGGCGGGGGCGCGTCGTTCGTTTCAGGAGCGTCCCCGCCGCAGGCAGTCAGCAGCGCTGTTGCGAGCGCGCAGACGAAGGGACGAAGGAACGCAGTGTTTCTTGGAGCGGGAGGCATGGCGGGATTTCAATGGCAAATGGCAAATGGCAAATGGCGGATGGCGGATGGCGGATGGCGGATGGCGGATGGCGGATGGCGGATGGCG
>JAYPGD010000649.1:0-2696 GCA_038126655.1 Verrucomicrobiales bacterium | reverse complement strand
CGGTGTAGGCGACGTTGGCGGAAGCCTCGAGCTTGCGGATGGCGCCGATGTGGCCGCCTCCGCGGCTGCGGAAGCCGATGGTGGCGACATTGATGCGTTCGTTGGCGCCTTTGACCCGGGCCCAGGACTTGACCGGGATGCTGAGCGAGGCGGCGGTGAGAAAGGAGGACTTCAGGAACTTGCGGCGATTCGTTTTCATTTAGGCAGGCTGATTCAAACGATGGAGTGCGACGCTCCGTCCTTTGCGGACTGAGTGGCAGGAAACTATCCGGCGGACGGATGTGATTCAAGACAAGTTGTCCCGGAATGGCCCAGTATTGTCCGGGCAAGAAAAAAGCCGCGCCGAAAAGAGATTCGGCGCGGCGGTTGACGGGAATTCCAGCGGCGGATTCTACACGCGTTCCGGCACGACGAAGGGTTCGCGGTATTCGCGGCGGAGGAGTTTGTCGGCGTCGGTGTTGCCGATGAACTTCTCGACCTTGGGATCCATGGTCAGGACAGGTCCGAGGGTGAGCGGGGTCTTCTTCAGGTCAATGCTGTGCTTGCCGAGGTGCTCGACCATGCGATCGACGGAGTTGGTGGCGTCGTAATCCGGCTTGATGACGTCCTCGATCTGTTCGCGGGAGGCCGCGGCGCCGAGACGGTGGGAGATGTTGCCGGTGTGGCAGAGGGCGCTGGAAAGGTGACCTTCCCAGATGTCCGCGTTCAGGTCTGTGTGCTTCCGGGAGTGGACGGCGTTGATGAAGTTTTCGAAGTGGTTCACCGAGCCCTTCCATTCCTTGATCTGATTGTCCTTGTTGTCGTAGGCCTGCACGGATCCGTAGTTGCGGATGGCAACCCAGCCCTTCTCGCACTCGATGAACACGGCGACACTGCCGCCGCGATAGGTTGGGCGATTCTTGTCCTTCGGGGCGGCGGTGAGGCCGCGCACCTCGAAGATCAGCGGGGCCGTCTCGTAGTCGTGGTAGACGACCTGGGTGTTTGGCGTCTCTCCGTCATCGACGTAGCCGAGGCGGCCGCCGACGCTCCAAACGCGAGGGGACAGCCCGTCCTCGCCGAGAAACCAGCGGGCGATATCCATCTGATGAATGCCTTGGTTGCCGACATCGCCGTTGCCGTAGTTCCACATCCAGTGCCAGTCGTAGTGGATCGGGCCGTTCCTCGTGTTGCGGGTGGGCGGGACGAGCGGGGCGGGGCCGCTCCAGAGATTGTAGTCGATGTGATCCGGGACCTTCTGCGGCGCGTTCACGTGGCCGATGCTGGGACGCAGTTTGTAGCAGAGGCCGCGGGCGACCTTGATCTTGCCGAGGTTGCCCTCCTGCACATATTGGACGGCGTCGCGGATGCAATGGCTGGAACGGGCCTGCGTGCCGGTCTGGCAGATCCTGGCATATTTGCGCGCGGCGCGGACGAGTTGCCGTCCCTCCCAGACGTTGTGGGAGACGGGTTTCTCACAATAGACGTCCTTGCCGGCCTGGATGGCCCAGATGGCGGCGAGGGAATGCCAGTGATTGGGCGTGGCGACCGTGATGACGTCGATGTCCTTGCGGTCGAACAAACGGCGCATGTCGCTCTCGCCCTCGACCGGGGAGTTCTTGTCCTTCTTCTTGTAGCGTTCGACGCTGCGGGCCAGCACCTTGGAGTCGACGTCGCAGAGCGCGACCATCTTGACGCCCTCGGGATTCATCCCGTCGACGTAGCTCATGTGCGATTTGCCGCGGCCATTGAGGCCGATGGTGGCGCAGCGGACGTAATCATTGGCGCCTTTGACCTGGGACCAGGACTTGGCGGTCCAACTGACGGTCGCCGTGGCGGCCAGGGTGGACTTGAGGAAGGATCGTCGGTTCTGTTTCTTGTTCATGAGGTGTTTGCTTTTTGACGTTTGGTGATTCTGGAATTCTGAAAAATCATTTCCCGGCGGCGAATTCGCGCCAGCGTTGTTCGACCTTGCCTTGCTTCTCGTCGCCTTCATGCCAGTAGAAGCGATATTTCCAGGAGCGGCTTCCGCCCTGGGCGATCTTCAGTTCTCCGGCGGTCGGATCCTTGAGACGTTCGAAGTGCCGTTTGCCGAAGGCGTTGGCGGTGATGAGGCCGTAGGTGCGGGCGTGCCACCAGGTCGGGAAGCGGGGGTTGTCGGGGTGATCCATGATGGCGACGCCGAGATGCTTGTCGCCGGCCATGCCGTGGGCGTCCAACCACTTGGCGGCCTTGCCCCAGCAGTCGATGTCGCGATCGCCCTCGCTGTTGACCATGTGGCCGCCGGCGGCCTTCTTGCTCCGGTAGGACACCTTCATGGTGTGGGGCACGCGGATGCCCATCCCGGCGTCCTTGTCGTCCTCCATGACGATGTCCTGATTGCTCGCCTTCACCGTGACGTTGAAGTCAAGCATGCGGCCTTCGGGGCGGCGGTGGATGCGGATTTCGCGCACATCCGAGCAGATCTGCTTCCCCTCGAGGGAGATGTATTTCGTGGCGTGGCGGATGACGCCGACGTCCCTCCCGGATTTGATTTCAAGGAACTTGTCGTGGACGATCTTTCCGGACTTGGGCGTCTCGCCCCAGAAGTCGTGTCCGCTGACGTGACGGTGGGCGAACCAGACGCCGCGGTGGTGCTTATGGTCGGTCTCCTCGCCCTTGACGCCCTCGACCATCGGATAATTGCGGGTCATGCCGGTTTCGCCGTCGAGCCAGTTGAC
>JAYPGD010000648.1:0-2706 GCA_038126655.1 Verrucomicrobiales bacterium | reverse complement strand
GCCATCGACGGAGGACATTCAGCTCCTGAAACCCGGATCCATATACCTCGCATTTACAGACCCCTTTAACGATACCGCATAGCTTAATGCACTGAATCAAGGCCATATTTCGGTGATCAGCATGGAATTCATTCCCCGAACGACGCGGGCTCAAAAGATGGACGCACTGAGTTCGCAGGCCAATCTGGCGGGCTACGCGGCGGTGACATTGGCCGCGTCCCACCTGCCTCGGATCTTCCCCATGTTGATGACGGCGGCAGGCACGCTTTCCCCCGCCAAGGTGTTTGTCATCGGCGCCGGCGTGGCCGGCCTTCAGGCGATCGCCACGGCTCGACGGTTGGGCGCGGTGGTGGAGGCATTCGACACCAGACCCGCCGCGACGGAGGAGATCAGATCCCTCGGAGCGAAGCCGCTGCGCGTCGACCTCGGGGAAACCGGCCAGACAGAGAATGGCTACGCCAAGGCGCTGACGGAAGAGCAGATGGCAAAGCAGCGGGAGGCAATGAAGCGCGCCTGCGCGGGCGCTGATGTCGTCATCACTGCGGCCCAGGTGTTCGGAAGACGGGCGCCCGTGATTGTCACAGCGGATATCCTCGACGCGATGAATCCGGGCAGCGTCGTCGTCGATCTGGCGGTGGACAACGGCGGCAATGTGGCGGGCGTGTCCCCCGGGGAGATCGTCGATCGCAAGGGCGTCAGGATCATCGGATACCGGAATCTTCCCGGACGAGTGGCGCTCCATGCGACACAGGTCTACGCCAGCAATCTGGTCCATTTCATTGAGGAATTCTGGGATACGGAAAGCAAGGGGCTGAAACTGGATCCGGGGGATGAGATCATCGCCTCAGCCCTGATCGCCCACGGCGGTGAAATTCGGAACGAGAAACTGAGGAATCTGGCATGAGCGCGGAAACTGCAGTCCTGCTGACGTTCATTTTCATGCTGGCGGTGGTCGCCGGCTTCGAACTGATTGCGAAGGTGCCCTCGACACTGCATACGCCGCTGATGTCCGGCTCCAACGCCATTTCCGGGATCACCCTGGTGGGGGCCCTGTTGGCGGCCGGATCGGCGGGGGACGACACGCTGGCGATCGTGTTGGGCACGCTGGCGGTAACGCTGGCCACGATCAACGTCGTGGGCGGCTATCTGGTCACCGACCGCATGTTGGATATGTTCCGGAAGAAGAAGGAGCGGGAGGAGGATTCATGAGCGGGCCGCTGCAGTTCGTCTACATCCTCTGCGCGTTTCTGTTCATTCTCGGGCTGAAGCTGCTCAGTTCTCCGGCGACCGCGCGCCGCGGCAACCAACTCTCCTCGCTCGGAATGCTGTTGGCCGTGGTGGTGACGCTGCTTGGCAACGAACTGCTCAGCTTTCAGTGGATCGCGGTGGGCATGGTGGCCGGCGCGATCATCGGCGCCCTGGCCGCGCGACTCGTTGCGATGACGTCCATGCCGGAATTGGTGGCCTTGTTCAATGGTTTCGGCGGGCTGGCGAGCCTGCTGGTCGCGTGGTTTGAATATCAGAGCCATCCCGACCTGATCACCTTCACCGCGACGACCGTGTTCGTTTCGGTGTTGATTGGCGGCGTGACCTTCACCGGCAGCCTGGTCGCGTGGGGCAAATTGAGCGGACGCCTCAGCGGCAGGCCCATCCTGTTTCCCGGGCAGCATCCGCTGAACGCCCTGGCCATCGTGGCGTTGTTGGTCGGCGGGATGATGTTCGCCCTGGAGCCGGCCGCCAATGAACAGGTCTTCCACGCCATTCTCGGCATGACGGCGCTTTTGGGGATATTGCTGGTCATCCCCATCGGCGGCGCGGACATGCCGGTGGTGATCTCGCTGTTGAACAGCTACTCCGGACTCGCCGCCTGCGCCACCGGCTTCGTCATTCAGAACACTGTCCTGATTGTCACCGGATCGCTGGTCGGCGCCAGCGGGATCATTCTCACCCGGATCATGTGCAAGGCGATGAACCGATCGTTGTCCAATGTCCTGTTCAGCGGCTTCGGATCGACCTCATCGGGCGGCCAGGGCGGAACAGAGACCCGGGAGGCGAAATCCGTCACGGCCGGCGACGCGTATGTCATGCTGGAGGCGGCGAGATCGGTGGTGTTTGTGCCCGGTTACGGGCTGGCTGTCGCCCAGGCGCAACACGCGGCCCGGGAACTGGGCGATCTGCTGGAAGCGAACGGGGCCGAGGTGCGCTACGGAATCCATCCGGTAGCCGGTCGCATGCCCGGACACATGAACGTCCTGCTTGCCGAGGCCAACGTGCCCTATGACCAACTCTCCGAAATGGACGCCATCAATCCGACCATGGACACGGTCGATGTCTGCGTCGTCATCGGGGCCAACGACGTGGTCAACCCCGCCGCATTGACCGAGGAATCCAGCCCCATCTACGGCATGCCGATCATCGAGGCGCACCGCGCCCGGACCGTGATCATCATGAAACGCTCCTTGGGCGTCGGCTTTGCCGGCATCGGCAACGACCTCTTCTACAAGGACAACTCCCGGATGCTCTTCGGCGACGCCAAGGCCTCGCTGCAGGCGCTGGTCGCGGAATTCAAGGACGCGTAGGGCTCGGTTCTCGGTTCTCGGTTCTCGGGGCTCGGGGCTCGGTTCTCGGTTCTCGGTTCTCGGGGCTCGGGGCTCGGGGCTCGGATCTAGGATCCCTGATTCAATCGAACTTCAAGAGCGTCTGGCC
>JAYPGD010000647.1:0-2709 GCA_038126655.1 Verrucomicrobiales bacterium | reverse complement strand
CCGAAAACGCTGCGGGTCGTGGATGTCAATCCGGCGGCCCAGCGTCTGACCGGCCGCCGCCGCCAGGAACTCCTCGACATGCCGCTGGCAAACCTGTTTTCCACCCGGCTTGAAAAGGACGCTCAAGATCTGCGGGACGCCATCCAGATCACCCAGATTTTCCAGTCGAATGAGGAATACTCGCTCTCGCGAAAGGAGGGAACGCCGCTGGAGGTCAACCTCACGGTCACCCGCATTCACGTGCGCCCGACGCCCCTGGGCCTCGTCGTCGCGCGCGACATAAGCCACCGCAAGCGCAATGAACGGGCCCGCCGCGCGCTCGAGGAGAAACTCCACCGCTCCGAACGCCTCGAGTCCATCGGCAAGATGGCGGGCGGCATCGCGCACGACTTCCGAAACCTCATCACCCCGATCCAGGCCTTCGCCCGGCTGGCCATGGAGGAACTCGACGAAGATCACCCCGTCCAGGAATACCTGCGCAACATGGTCGAACACACCCATCTGGCGAAGGAACTGACCGCGCAGATACTGACCCTGAACAACCGGGGCGAACAACGCCGCACGCCGGAATCCCTTGTCGCCCTGATCGACGAGGCCCTGCTGGTGGCCCGGCAGTCCGTCCCCGGGAACATCCGCGTGGAAATCGATCTCATGGAAGGTCCGGCGACCGTGAACGCGGATCCCACCCAGCTGAAACAGGTCGTCATCAATCTGTTCAACAATGCCGTCCAGGCGCTGGACCTCCGGGAAGGGACGGTGGCCGTCCGCCTGGCGCGCATCGCCGCGGACGACCCTTTCATCAGGTCCCGCGCGGGCCTCTCGAAGACGGACCATTTCAAACTCTCCGTCGAGGACGACGGGCCCGGCATCCCCATGGACAAGGCCGCCAAGATCTTCGAGCCGTTCTACACAACCAAGACCGGCGGCAAGGGAAGCGGCGTCGGTCTCGCTGTCGTCCAATCCATCGTCCTCAACCACGGGGGCGAAATTCTCGTCGAAAGCGAACCCGGCAAGGGCGCCGCCTTCATCGTCTGCCTTCCCTGCGTCGAGGAACTCCCTGCGGAGATCGACGTCGCGCGGAAGCCCGAGGCGCCCCCCGAAACCTCCCTGGGCAGCATCCTGTTCGTCGATGACGACGAGAGCATTGTGAAGCTGGGCTCAACCATCCTGGGCAGGGCCGGCTTCAAGGTGTCCCCTCACACGGACAGCCAGGAAGCCCTCGAGGCATTCGCCGCGGCTCCCCACGCGTTTGATCTGGTCATCACCGACATGATGATGCCCATCATGAAGGGCGACGAATTGGCCCGGAGGATTCACGAAGAGGCGCCGGACATGCCCATCATTCTCATTTCCGGTTTCAGCGGAAATGTCACCGGAGAGAATTGTGCGGAATACGGTTTCAGCCAACTGATCGAGAAACCCATGGAGCCCGCCCAACTGGTCGAGGCGGCCCGCCGGGTCATTGCCGCCAAAAGTCCCTGAATGCGCTGCGTGTTTGCTTGGTCAAATCAGGGCCATGTCCAGGCAAAATCCGTGTCCCGCAACGCCCGGTGTTTTCGTTCATTATTCCTGAATAGGCGCGACGCGAAAATCGTTGTTGCCTGTGATTGTTTTGTAACCGCCGATTTCACTGGAGCGTCGTAGAGGCGCAATCAGGCAACAACTTAGAACAGAATGAACATCGATCAACATCGTCCCCAGGCCGCGGATTTTTTCCAGACCCGCCGGCAGTTCCTCAACCGTTTCGGCATGGGCATGGGCGCCCTCGGCATGGCGACGCTCATGAGCCCGGATGTCGCCGAATCCGCCGCGCTTTCGCCCCTCGCGCCGCGAAATCCCCATTTCCCCGCCAAGGCCGAGCACGTCATCCATGTCTTCGCCCAGGGCGGCCCCTCCCACCTCGACACCTGGGACCCCAAGCCCGGCATGAAAAAATACGCCGGCAAGGAAGTGAAGGAAATCGGCGGCGTTCCCCTGCCCACCCCCTTTGAATTCAAACCCTCCGGCCAGTCCGGCGTCGAGGTCTGCGAACTGTTCCCCCACATCGGCAAACACATCGACGACATCGCGGTCATCCGCTCGATGCACACCGACGTGCCGGCGCACGAATTCGCCACCCTGATGATGAACACCGGCTCCGGCCGCATCGTGAAACCCTCGATGGGCTCCTGGACGCTCTACGGCCTCGGCACCGAGAACCAGAATCTCCCCGGCTTTGTCTCGCTCGGACGCGCCGGCGTCGGCGGCTCCGCCAACTTTCGGTCCGCCTTCCTGCCCGGCGCCTTCCAGGGCACTCCGGTCAGCAATGTCTCGGCCCGCATCGACGACATCATCCAGAACATCCGCAATTACTACTCCACGCAGAAGGAGCAGCGCGCCCAGCTCGACCTCGTTCAGAAGCTCAACGAGCAGCACAACGAGCAACTCAAGAAGGAGGCGGAACTCGAAGCCCGCATCCATTCCTACGAACTCGCCTTTCAGATGCAGACCGAGGCCGCCGAAGCCTTCAACCTCGGCAAGGAGCCGGCCAAGATGAGGCAGATGTACGGCGAAACCAATGTCGGCCGCCAGATGCTCGCCGCCCGTCGCCTCGTCGAGCGCGGCGTCCGCTTCGTGCAGGTCTGGGCCAATGGCTGGGACCACCACACCAGCCTCGAACGCAACATCCGTCAGCGCGCCGCCGATGTCGATCAACCGCTCGGCGCCCTG
>JAYPGD010000646.1:619-2725 GCA_038126655.1 Verrucomicrobiales bacterium | reverse complement strand
GGACACGAACGGCGACGGCAAGGCCGACAAGTCGAACACCTTTGTCCAGGATCCGGAGCTGATCGCGCCGCTGGGCCTCGCCGTCCTGGGCAATCAGATCGTCGTCTCCCAACCGCCGCACCTGATCGTCTACACGGATGTCGATGGCGATCTGAAATTCGATCCCAGGAAGGACAAGCGAGAGAATCTGCTGAGCGGTTTCTTTGGCAACAATCACGACCACAGCCTGCACGCGGTCGTCGCCGGGCCGGACGGCAAATGGTATTTCAACCACGGCAACACCGGCGCGGATTTCACGACCCGCGACGGCGTGCGCTATCGCGTGGGCGGCCCGTATTGGGACGGCGCCAAGATCGCCGGCGCGGTCAGCGACGACGGACGCGTCTGGACCGGCGGTTTCGCCGCGCGCATGAACCCCGACGGCACGGGCCTGACGATGATTGGCCACGGCTTCCGCAACAGCTACGAGCACTGCGTCACCTCCTTTGGCGATGTCTTCCAGAACGACAACGACGACCCGCCCGCCTGCCGCACGACCTGGCTGATGGAGGGCGGCTTCCTCGGCTTCTTCTCGCGCGACGGGAAGCGGCATTGGAAGGCTGACAAGCGCGCGGGGCAGACGACGGAAGTGGCGGAATGGCGGCAGGAGGATCCGGGAACGTTGCCTCCGGGCGATGTCTATGGAACCGGTTCGCCCACTGGAATCGCCTTCTACGAAAATGGCGCGCTGCCCAAGAAATACAACGGCCTGCTGCTCAGCGCCGAGGCGCGGCATCAGGTAATCTTCGGTTATTACCCGAAGCCGGAAGGCGCGGGCTTCAAGTTGGAGCGTTTCGATTTCCTGAAGGCGCGCCTGGGCAACATGTTTCGCCCGTCCGATGTCATGGTCGGAGCGGACGGCGCGATCTATGTGAGCGACTGGTTCGATCCGGGCGTGGGTGGACACGCGGATCGCGACAACAGCGTGTCCGGCACGATCTACCGCGTCGCGCCCAAGGGCTTCAAGCCGCGCCTGCCGAAGAGTCCGAACGACGCCATCGCGCGCCTGCGCAGCCCGTCGCCCAATGTGCGCGACGCCGGATGGAAGGCGTTGAAGGCGGCCGGCGAGAAGTCCCTGTCGGCTGTGCGGACGTTGATCAAGGACCCGAACCCCTACATAGCGGCGCGCGGCGTGTGGTTGTTGCCCCTGCTTGGGGAGAAGGGGAAGGCGGAATGCCGGAAGCATCTGGCTCACAACGATCCGCAGCAGCGGTTGCTCGCTTTCCGCGCCTTGCGCAATGCGGGCGAGGACCTGACCTGGTTGGGCGAACGCGTGTCGATCGATCCGGATCCCGGAGTTCGCCGAGAGTTTGCGGTCGCGCTTCGCAACGAGTCGAAGGAATTGAAGAAGGGTTTTGCCGCCGCCCTGTTCGGCGGTTACGACGGCAAGGACCGCGTCTATCTGGAAGCCTGTGGCCTGGCGGTTGAAGGCGTGGAGGATGCCGTTTGGAGAGAGATGACCCGGATGCATTCCTTCGACTGGCGCGAGAAGAACGCGCGCATCGCCTGGCGGCTTCAGCCGAAGGCGGCGATTCGGACGTTGCTGACGCGCGCCCGGTCCGCCGACCTGACGATGGATGAACGCAAGCTCGCCATCGACACCATCGCCTTCACCCGCACGCAGTCCGCCGCCGACGCCATGGCGGAACTGCTGAATGAGACGGGCATGGTCAAGGATTGGGCGACGGCCTGGCTGCTGAATCGCGCGGGCGGCGAGTGGAAAAACTTCAATGTGATGCCCTTGTTGAAGAAGCACGGCATCTACGATCCGGATAAGGCGGAAATCCTGGAGATCAAGGTCCCCGCCCCTCCGAAGGTGACGCTTCCCCCAGCCAAAGAGATCGCCAAGCTCAAGGGCAACCCCGAGGTCGGCAAGCAGATTGCGACCGCCTGCGCGACCTGTCATCGGGTCGCGCCGAACATGGGCGTGGATTTCGGCCCCGAACTCCGGGGCTGGGTGGCGAGCCAGAGCGTCGAAGGTTTCATCGAGGCCGTCCGCAATCCGTCGGCCGGCATCGCGCATGGCTTCGATGGCGAGATCGTGCAGCTCAAGGACGGCCGCGAGAT
>JAYPGD010000646.1:0-609 GCA_038126655.1 Verrucomicrobiales bacterium | reverse complement strand
CGCGAGATCCACGGATTGATCTAGTCGCAGGGCGATCCGTTGATGATCCGCTCCACCGGCGGCGTCACCCAGTTGATTCCGAAGAAGCTGATCAAGGGCAGGATTGAACCGCTGCGTCGATCGTTGATGCTGTCGGCCGAACAGATGGGACTGAATGCACAACTCCTCGCGGACCTGACGGCCTACTTCAAGGATTACAAGTGAGCCTTCCCCAAGGAGCGGCGACATACCTGTCGCCGTGGCCCTGAAGTAGCCAGCGAAGCCGTTGCCCGCAGGCAGCGTCAACGATTCTCAAAAGCTTCAAGTAACGCCCTCGTCCATTGTGCCTGTTGAGCAGGCAGGACGGCAGGAATCCCGCCCCTCCATGGGGGCGCGCGGATGCTGTTTACGATTTGCGTCCGGGCTGTGTGATGGGTAACTTGGATTCATGGCCATCAACGAGCTGCTTGAACTTCCAGCGGAGGATCGCGCTCGAATTGCGATGACCCTGCTTGAGTCGTTGGGCTCTCCCGGCGCTGAACTCAGTCCGGAGGCCGAAAAGGCTCTAATTCGCTAGCGGGACGAAGGCGCGTTCATCTTGAAGGACGAGTTCATGAAGCCGTTCAAGGA
>JAYPGD010000645.1:0-2750 GCA_038126655.1 Verrucomicrobiales bacterium | reverse complement strand
GTCCTCTGCATGGCATTGGACGCGCGCAAGCAGGCTCCGGTAAAACGACTGCTCCAAGGCGACATCAGCCCCGACTGCCCCGCCACTGCGCTGCGCCACTGCGACCGCGCGACGCTGCTGCTGAATTCCGCCGCGGCCGCCGGTGTTTGAATTCCCTTCCTCACCGCGATCCGATGAAATTCATCCAAGATCCGGTCCTGAGGACGACCCGGCAGCTTCGCGAGTTTGCCGAGCAGGCCATTGCCGGCGGAAAATCATTCATCGCGTCGTCCCTGAACGACATCCCGCTGCTGGCATCCGTGATCGCCACCTCCAGGGATGACGCCCAGCAGACCGACGAGACCCACTACTTCCTCGTCCCATTCCGACTCGCGAACTGCGGCTATGCGCTCTTTTCATCCCGCCGCCTGCCAAAAGGCTGCCCCGCAGAAAACGTCCTTCCCAAGCGCCGGATCTTTCATCTGCCGGCCGAGGGAATGGAGACGCTGCTTGAACGCCTCGTCCTCGATCGCCTCGCCGATCAACAGAAGATCTCGAACACTACTGCAGAGTCCATTCAGGAACGCTTTCGCAAATTTGGCGAGGAGATCGACGCCCACAGCGACCAGGTCACGGGCGGCTTGCTGATCGCCAGCGCCTACGCGGCCACCGTGAGTCCAATCGCCGGGGTCGGCGTCGCCGCCGGCGCGCTGTTATCAGTCATCGGCGGAAAACTCTCCCGCGAAGGACTCAAGCACACAGGAGAAAAACTCCAACAATGGCGGGACGTTTCAGACGCCCGGAACCGGCGGAAGGAGGCGCGAAAACAACTCGCCTCCGCCACGGTTGAAATTGAGGTGAACCCGATCCTCCAAACTCTCGAAAAGGCTCTTGGCACAGACGCCTCGGAATTCGAACCAATGCTGTAAGGTCGCGAACGTGAGATTCTCGAAACCCAGGGGTGGCGAGGCGTCCAGCCCCTGCAGATGACCGCCTGCGCAATCGGCGCCGTCTACACCGATGTGACTGACAATCCATCAAGCCACAAAGAGGCGCATCTCGGCCCCGAGGACATCCGTTGGTTGAAGATTCTCAAATCGTTTGAAGATCACGGCGCCGAAGGACGTTGAAGACGGTTCCGTGTTCCGCGGCCTCGTCCTTGCCGCGACAACCACGGCTATTCTTGTGGAGCGCAACCAGAAATGGGTGGTGAATTCCGGTCGTCCATTTGGGACGTTCTTTGCGCGCCCCACTTTCGTTCACATCCTGGGACCGTTCTCCGCCTCAATCCTCCTGCGCCTTGGGCGCATCCTCGCTGCCCGCCTCCTTGTTCCCCCCGGCCACCGGCGTGTTCAACACCTGCATCTGGATCTTGATGATGTAGTTGACGAGCGCCTTTTCGGCGAGATTGATCCCGGCTTCGCGCGTGTTGACATCAAAGGCGGTGAACCATTCGTCCTTCACCGGTTCGTATCCCAATTCGGCCGCCATCCGCCGTTCCAAATCATCCATGTGCCCCGCGCCATAAAAGACGGAAATGGACGCCGGGGGCGTCTCCCGCGCGAGTTGCGCCTGCAGATCCAGAATCACCTGCTTGTTGCGGGAGCGGATCAGCACCTCGAGCACCTCGCGCAGTTCGGGCGGAATGGCGGCGGTGTTCGCCAGGTCCCCCTTCATTCCGCCCAACACTTCAATGAACATCAAGCGCGTGATCGCCTTCAACTTCGGGCTGGTTCCGATGAACTTCAACAGGCTGTCGACCATCGCCCCCATCGCCGAACTGCCGTCCATGACCTGAAGCAACCGGTCGAATTGCTCCGCCGATTGGGAAGGTTTGTCGGCTCCCTCCTGCTCGGCGCCCGCGCTTTCCTCCGCCCCAGATTCCGCCTTCCCTTCTCCCGCAGCCGATTCAGGCTTGGGCTCGTTCGACTGGGCCGGTTTCGCCCTGTCCTGCTCGGGTGCGCGCGCCGACGGTTTGGCAGGGAAAGCCTCCGCTGGCTTGGTCGGCTTCAACTGCTTGGTGGGAGCCCCTCCGGGTTCCGTGCGCTGCGCCGGCTTGCTCCGCTGCGGCATGTCCTCCTCCTTTCCGCCCGACAACAACCACCTGATCTGGGGAATGGACAGGTCGCTGTTTTCAAAATGCGGCCGTGTGTAATCAATCGCGTCCAACTGGAAGACCAGCCCCAGTGAATTGGCCAGGGTTGCACGGAGTGGAGTTCGTTGTCTTCAGCGGCATCGTCACCCTCAGCGCCGTCGCCTTTGGCTTCGCCTACCTTCTCCTGTCGTCCAACCGCCTGTTTCTTCTTCGGCGGCGTTTCCGGTCCGCCGCCAACCCCCTCGAACAACACAATCGACTGCTCGTCCAGGTGCTTCTGCAACGCCTCGTAGTAGGCGGAATCCCCGACATGCGTGACCCCGGTCAACCAGATGACAGGGCCGTCGCCCTGAGGGCGCTTGAACTGCCGGGCCACCACCTGTAGCTCGACTTCATCCGCATTCGGCCGCACCACGCGGAGGTAAGGAGCCGGATCCTCAGCGGCGCGACTGCCCCCCGGCAAAACGCCAGCCAATACCGCAACCATAACGCCGCGACGCAGGACCCGGCCCAATCGGCTTTTGACTCTCACATTCATCAGACGCCCCACCATTGCCTTCCTTCGACTGAATTTCCAGTGTTTCGTTTCAATCAGTTCTCCGTTCGCGGTTCGCGGTTCGCAGTTCGCGGTTCGCAACGGCGAACAGGGAACGCCGGACCGGGAACAGCGTTGACG
>JAYPGD010000644.1:0-2750 GCA_038126655.1 Verrucomicrobiales bacterium | reverse complement strand
GAAACACCCAACCACCCAAATCCGAAAGAAGCCCGAGTGACGAAATCCAGAATCCCAACGCGACACCCACAAGACTGAGGCTTGCCGCATTACCCACTTTTCATCGCCCCTTGTTCAGGTCCCTCGTCCAGAGATCATTGCCGATCCCCTCCGCCTCGGCCCAGGCATGCAACTCCTCGACAATCTGCTCCTGGATCAGCGCCGATTCCGTCGCCACGTTCGCGCGCACGCTGAAATAGGGCGTGGAGCCCTGCGCGCCGCCGGCGTTGTGCGTGATGCCGAGCAGATGAACGAAGCTGCCGTTCGGACACTGGTTGTCCTCGGCCGCGCCCCTTGCCTTCCCGACAATCCGCGACAACCTTGCGGTCAGCCCCTCCTGATCCGGCGTATAAAGCGCAAGGTGGAAGATGTGGGCCGTCGGCCAGTTGACCGCCCGCGCCCCGCCCTTCCCTTCGCCGGCGCTGGAAATGAAATCCCCTCCTTCCACCATCTCCTTCACCGAAAGAAGATCCTCGGGACTCCCCTTGGCCAGAATGTCCATGGAGAATCGATCCTGGCTCGGCAGCGTCAGACCGAAGGTGATCGACGCCACGTAGAGCTTCCGATCCTCCAGCGCGCCCGTGACCTCGGCGATGACATTGGGCCGGTCTTCGCCCGAAATCTTCAACAACAAGGAGCCGTCGGCCTCGTTCAGCCAGCCTTCAATCTTCATCTTCATGCTGAACGCCTGAATACGCGATCCCGTCGCCTTTTACAACGCCGCTTCCACCGCGTCGCGAAAGCCCCTCTCACCGCGCCGTACAAACAACCCATCCAATGGAACGCGCCCTTACCCATTCCGAACTTCTCCAGCTCAAACGCTGGAACACGCCCACCCTCTACAACGGCTGGGAGCAGATCACTTCGCACGATATCGCCCGCGACGGCTTCAACCTCGAGGAGACCCGCGACTTCATGCCCCAGATGGGCCCGATGATCGGTTATGCAGTCACGGTCGTGGTCGAACCGTCCAATCCCGATCACAAGCAGAGCGCCCCTCCCGGATCGGAATATCGCGATTACCTCGCTTCCGTCCCCGGCCCCAAGATCGCCGTGGTCCAGGATCTCGACAAACCCGCCGTGCTGGGCTCCTTCTGGGGCGAGGTGAACAGCAACCTCCACCGCTCGCTCGGCTGCGTCGGCACGATCACCGACGGCGCCATCCGCGATGTCGATGAAATGACCAACGCCGGTTTCAAGGCCCTGGCCCGGCGACTTTGCGTCGGCCACGCCCACGTCGTCCCCGTCCGCTGGAACTGCGAGGTCGAGGTCTTCGGTCGGAAGATCCGGCCCGGCCAACTCATCCACGCCGACAAGCACGGCTTCCTCGCCATACCGGATGAGGATCAGGCGCGGCTGCTGGAGGCGTCCCTCTTCATGGACAAGAACGAGTGCGACACGGTGATCGCCGCCGCGCGTTCCGGAGCCGGCAAATCGAAGGAACAACACCTCGCCGATCTCAACGCGGCCGCCGCGCAGTTCGCGAAGAACACGAAGGAGAAGTTCGGCGGATCGGGCGAGTGGTGAGCCGCGCCGCCGAAATGGCGGGATGAAAAACCACTCCCGGAGCCCGGCTCCACGACTGACGAGCGCCGCCGGCACGGGGAATTTGGGCCGGCCTCCAACCCCAATCAAGCGCAGCGAGCAAGTCCCAACCGGGCAATTCCTCAATTCGATTTGCGCGGGGACTCTTGGCGTTCGGGCAAATCGCGTCCGGGGCCGCCGCCCGCCCCTTCCAGTTTCTTCAGGGCCTTTTCGGCGTCGGCCTTCACCTCGGCGACGTCGCTGTAATGCCGGAGCACGAGGCGGTATTGCTCCGCCGCGGCCTTGGCGTCGCCTGTCTTGTCGAGCAACCGGCCCAGGCGGAAATGGACTTTGGCCATGTTGTTGCGGTGCTCGTCAAAATCCTTGATGAGGAGTTCATACTCGGCGATGGCGACTTCGGGGTCCTGCCCGCTTTCATCCTCCAACAGTCCGTAAAAGATGCGCGAATTGATCTGCATCATCTGGGATCCCCGGGCCGTTTCAACAAATTCTGGCCTTCCGCCGCCGAACCGGAAACCGCCGCGTCGGCCGCCCGGAGGGCCGCCGCCCCGCATGCCCCGGCGCTCCGGAGCCCCCCGACCCTGAGGCCGCCTGGCTCCGCCGGAAAAGTCGCCCGCCGCCTCCCGTTCCCAGGTCTCCGCGTAAACATCTCCCAGCAACCGAAGGAGGTCCGATGTCGGCAGATCCTTCAACTGGGCGCCCAGACCATGTCTCAGACGCAACTCGCGTCGCAGACGGTCCAACCGATTCGCATCCAGGTTTTCCGGACGCAATTCCCGCAGTAACGATTCCCTCACCGGGTCTGTCACGCCTGCAGTCGCGCGCTCGACCGCATTGGTGGAAACAGCGTCCGCTTTCGCCGCGTCCTCGGCCCCGAATGCAGTCAAGGGAGCCGCCATGACGGCGGCTCCCACAATCAGTTTTCTCAAATGTCGTTTCATGATCTCATCGGCTCATCCCGCCCGGCCCTCCGCCGGCGAACGGATTGCCGCCCTTGGGACCGCGCGGCCCCGGACCGAACCCGCCGCGCCCGCGCATCCAAGGCGCGCCCGGACCATGACCGCCCGCAAAGGGCGACTGCATCCGACCGCCCCGCGCCCAAGGCGGCCCAAATCCCGGTCCGCCGAATCCGCCGCGACTGCGACCGCCGCGAATCATGTCCGGAC
>JAYPGD010000643.1:2179-2766 GCA_038126655.1 Verrucomicrobiales bacterium | reverse complement strand
TTCCCGGAAAATCATCTCATTCGCAATGGGCCAGTTCGCGGGGGCCCAATCACTCAAGAAGGCGGGCGCCCAACCCGCCTGAACGGCCGCGCAACACTCCGGACCCTTCCCGACAAAAAAGGCCGCCCGATTCCGGGCGGCCTTTTTGTTGTCGAATGGGATCGGGCAGCTCAGCCAAGCAGGGCCTTCGCCTCGGCCGCGATATTGTCGGCCGTGATGCCGAAATGCTCCCAGACCGCGTGGAAGTGCTCCGAGGGGGCGACCGATGGATCACAGATGCCAATGTGGCTGAGCGGCGTGCGGCTGTCGTAAAGGCGGGTCGCGGCGTAGGCGGCAAATCCGCGGACGCCCGAATCGCGATCGCCGATCAAACCATCCTCGACCGTGACGACGCCGTCGTACTTCCCGGCAATGCCGTCGAAGAAGTCATCGGCCACCGGGAAACCGTTCACACAATAGACGTCGGCGGGCGTCCTCTCCCCGGCCAGCTTGTCCGCCGCTTCGACGGCGACATAGGTCGGCGCGCCGACGCTGATGATCGCCACTTTCGCCCCGTCGTTGGAGCGGATCTGGGAGGTGGACGTGTA
>JAYPGD010000643.1:0-2168 GCA_038126655.1 Verrucomicrobiales bacterium | reverse complement strand
GATTGCGGTTCCACTTGCCGAACAGGCGGCCCTCCGCCGCATCGAACAACGGCTCGTCCGTCCCCTGCTTGGTCAGGGTCGGCAGGTTGTCGCGCGGAATGGCGACGATATGACCGCCGTATCCGGCGGCGGCGTCCTTGACCGCAATGAACGCGGCGCGCGCATCGGCGGGCGTATAGAATCCGCGGAGGTAAGGCAGGTAGCCGAGCCCCAGCGGGATCCAATCGAGGCTCCAGCCGGAGAAATGATCGCGGCCCGTGCAGGCTCCGACATGCGAGAGGTGCATGATCACATTCAGTCCCTCGTTCACGCCGTTGAGGTTGCGCTGGTAGCGCCAGAGTTCAAAGCCTTCGCGGGCGATGCCCTCGAAAAACGCGGAGAACGTGGCAACCACATTGACCTGGGGCTTGCGGCTGCTGCAGGCCAGACCGGCCGTCATCAACGTGGCCACCTGCTCCTGGATGCTGACCTCGAACTTGTGATCATCCGCAATCAGGGCCTTGGCCTTGGCGAACTTGGTGGAAGGATCGAGATCGCAGGAAACGGTGAAGAAGGCCTCCGGATATTTCTTCGCGATGGCGGCGTAGGCCACTTCGGAACCCGCGCGCGGCGACTTGGCTGAACCGGCTTCAGGGAGGCTGACATCGGCGACATCGGCGGCGGACAGCACAAGGTTGGCGGTCCCCCTCGCCGGTCGGGCCTCGGTGACCACCACGCGCGGATCGGCCGCCTTCATGGCGTCCAGCGCGGCCTGCTCGTCGTCCGACAGAATCAACATCGGGTTCGCCACCGCCGCCTCGTGATCGCGGCCGAGCATGCTGCCATCGTGATGCCCCTGGCCGCCCGGGAGATCATTCACGTGGAAAACGCACTCCAACATCGCCGGCACATCGCGGTAACTCATCAACGAACCGGGAATCCAGACCTCGGTGTCGGTCGCGACCTCGTTCTTCGCGGCGAAGGCCTCGACCTGTTCCCCGATCCCGGCAAGCTCGCCGAGCGTGGCCAGGGTGACCTTCTCCTGATCGGTGGATTTCAGTCCGACCGGATAAACCATCGCGGGCTGGCCGTTCTTCGCCAGATCCGCCGCCTCCTTGTAGGCCTGGAACAGGCCCTTGGGGCGACAGAGCGCGGTGGTCTCGACGATCTTGACGCCCATCGCCTCCACGATCGGTCGCGGATCAAGGTTCATCACCTTCTCGGTGGTGTTGGAAAGCTGAATGCCGTTGCGGTGCATGATGAACACCATCGGCGCCCCGTGCAGACCGGCGTCGACAAAGCCATTCAGGGCCTGGCCGGAAATCCAGCCGGCGTCGCCGCAGTGGACGAAGACCAGCGCGTCATCGCCATGATGCGCCTTGGCGCCCAAAGCCTGCCCCACCGCCACCGAAACCATCACGCCGAGGCGCCCGCCATTGAGCTCCGTGCCGCCCGGCACCCAGGAGACGTGGCCGGCGATGTCGAGGCTCCGACGGAACGTGTTGACGACGCGCTCCTGATCCAGGAAGCCGAGCGCGGCCAGAGAGCTGTAGTAGCCGATGCTCGTGTGCGCGTGTTCGATCGTGTAGTGCTTCGCGTTGTAATCAACCACGCCAAGCGTGGCGATCAGGGCGGGAATGAGATCCAGACCGCCGCCGAGGTGATCCAGATCCTTCTCTTTCACCGCCAGGTCGATCAGCGACTCAATCGCAATCTTCGCGGCGAGCTTCTCGATTGCGCGCTGCTGATTCATCTTCTCATCGGAGAGTTCAGCGGCGCTCAAATCGAGGCTCCAAGGGAGAACCTTGGATTCAATCTTGTCCTGACAATAGACCGTGTCTGCGAGGAGCGCCTGATTGCGCTCCGCCTGTGCTGCCTGTTGGGCTTTCAGTTTGTTCATAAATGTCGATTGAGCGCGCGTGGGGTCCGTGGCCGCGACATCGCAATGGTAAAGCGACGGTTTCAGTTCGTCCGGGAATGACGACAAGCACGATTGTCGTTCAGGGCGCGCAAGGCCGGAAAAACTCCTTCCCATTCCAGATTCGGCGGGAAGCCGCGCAGATTAGGGGAAATACGGGGTTGGTTTCAAGAATAGTTTCCGCGCTGCAATCGGCCGGATCCCGGGCGTGTTGACTCATAAAGAAAGACACCGAAGCGAGATTCGGTGAGGGAAGCTTGGGTTCCCGTTG
>JAYPGD010000642.1:0-2767 GCA_038126655.1 Verrucomicrobiales bacterium | reverse complement strand
CTGGTCCCGATGACGGGACACAACCGCGCTCCTCATCCCAGTTCCAACCGCACCCCACCTGCCATTGCTGCGTCATCGCAGCTTTACAGCGCAGGGGGCTTGGGTGAGGTTGTCGGGCTGCTGTCGTTATCATGAAGTTTTCCATCATTGTTCCGGCCTTCAACGAGGAGAAGTTGCTCCGCGATTCCCTGCGCTCGATCCGCGCCGCGGCCCGGGCCTTCGATGAGCGCGCCTGGGATTGGGAGCTGATCGTCTGCGACAACAACTCCACGGACCGCACGTCGGAGATTGCTGAGGACGAGGGAGCGCAGGTCGTATTCGAACCGGTCAACCAGATCTCCCGCGCCCGCAATTGCGGCGCCGCAGCCGCGAAGGGCGAGTGGATGTTGTTCGTCGACGCCGACAGCCATCCGACCTTCGAACTGCTGGACGACGTGGCGGTCGAAGTGGAGTCGGAGCGTTGCCTCGCTGGCGGCAGCACGGTGTGCATGGATGAAGGGGGGCTTGCCCTGCGCATGGTCAATGGCCTGTGGAACTCCATCAGCCGCGTAATGCGCTGGGCGGCCGGATCGTTCATCTGGGTGGAAGCCGAAGCCTTCCGCGCGGTGGAGGGGTTCAGCCATGAACTGTTCGCCTCCGAGGAACTGGATCTGTTCAATCGATTGAAGCGCCTCGCGCGTGAACGCGGGAAGAAGGTCGTGATTCTCACCAGCCATCCCATGGAGACATCAGCGCGCAAGGTGAAGCTCTATTCTGTCGGCGAATTGCTGGGCATCCTGTACAAGACCGTCGTCGGTCGCGGACGGCCGTTGAAGGACAAGGAAGCCTGCCACATGTGGTACGACGGACGTCGGTGACGTCGAATTGACTTCAAATCGCGCCGTCTGCCGGCTTACCTTCCCGCGTGCGTCGCAAGTTGCTCAAAGATGTCAGCCGAATCGTGGTGAAGCTGGGGACGGGTCTGCTCACGAACGAGCGGAACGGGCTGCATCGCGCGCAGATGACGCGGTTGGTGGAGCAATTGGCGGGGCTGCGCAGCGCCGGCAAGGAGGTGGTCGTGGTCAGTTCCGGGGCCGTGGGCGCGGGCATGGGCGGTCTGGATTTCACGAAGCGGCCGACGCGCCTGGCGGAGCTCAAGGCCTGCGCGGCCGTGGGGCAGCTTCGCCTCATGGCGACCTACGAGCGCCTGTTCGCCAGGCATGGTCAACATGTCGCCCAGGCCCTGCTGACCCACGAGGATCTGCGGCACAAGGAGCGCCACCTCAATGCCCGCGACACCCTGAACGAACTGCTCGCCCGCGGCGTGATCCCCATCGTCAACGAAAACGACGTGGTCTCCTATACCGAGCTGCAGTTTGGCGACAATGATCGCCTTTCCGCGCTCGTCGCCAGCCTCCTGCCCGCCGACCTGTTGGTGATCCTTACGACTGTCGATGGCGTGATCGAGGATTTCGGCGGCGAGAATCCCCGGGTTTTGTCGACGATCGACAAGATTGACGAGCGCATCACCCGCAGCGCCAAGGGGACCATGAGCGACACCGCGACGGGCGGGATGTCGGCGAAGATCGAGGCGGCGAGGATTGCAATCCGTTCGGGCATTCCCCTGGTCATTGCCGGGGGGCGCCAACCCAAGGTGCTGGATGACATTCTGAGGGGCGACGAGGTGGGGACGATTTTTGTTCCGGACGCGACCCGGTTGAAGAGCCGCAAGCGTTGGATCGCCTTCTTCCATCGACCCAAGGGATCCCTGCTGGTGGATGATGGAGCCGCCAAGGCCTTGCGCGAGAACGGCAAGAGCCTGTTGCGACCCGGGATCGTCGAGGCCGAGGGCTCGTTCAAGAAAGGCGATGTGGTGCGGGTGTGCGATCGGAGGGGCACGGAATTTGCACGCGGCATCTGCGCTGTCGGTTCGAGGGCCTTGAACGGCGGCGAGGCCGTGCGCGGCGCGGTGGTGCATCGCGACAACCTGGTGATTCTTTGAAGGTGGAACCACGGATGAACACGGACGACCACGGATGGATGACCGCCATTTGGCCGGGATCCGGCGTTTGCCGGGGCTGGAAGCGCACGCAGGGGGCGGTTTCACATCATTCGCGAGACCTCCGTATTCGTGTCCAGCGGTGTTCATCCGTGGTTGATTCTGTTTATTGAAGTCATGGCTAAGAAAGCGGCGATCAAACAGTTGTTGGAGGTCATGGCGCGGTTGCGCGCGCCGGATGGCTGTCCGTGGGACCGGGAGCAGGATCACAAGACGTTGCGCATGCACGCCGTCGAGGAGGTCTATGAATTGCTCGACGCCATCGACGCCGAGGACGATCACGAGATGCAGGAGGAACTGGGCGATGTGCTGCTGCAGGTCGTGTTTCATTGTCAGTTGGCGCAGGAGCGCGGCGTCTTCGATTTTGAACAGGTCGCGCAGCGCATCGTGGACAAGTTGATTCATCGGCACCCGCATGTCTTCGGCGATCGCAAGGTGAAGAGCGTCGACGAAGTCTGGGCCAACTGGGAGAAGCTCAAGCGCGAGGAGAAGCAGGGGACGCATCGCGAACGGCCCTCGGCCATGGACGGCATCCCCAAACATCTGCCGGCGCTGCAGCGGAGCGAGAAGTTGGTGAAAAAGGCGAAGCGCGCCGGGGTGACAGACGATTCAGACGTTCCCAAGTTGAAGAAGACCAAGACCGCCGTGGCGAAGGAGTTGTTTGAACTCGCCCGGTATGCGCAGAGCCGCGGCTGGTCCGCCGAGCAGTTGCTGCGCGGCGAAAACCGC
>JAYPGD010000641.1:1617-2771 GCA_038126655.1 Verrucomicrobiales bacterium | reverse complement strand
GTACGGATCTGCGGGGGCGGGGGGAGAGTAATCCCCCCCCGCTACCCGGACCCATTCTGGTTGCGCCCAGAATCACACGGCGCCCAGTCTCGATATCCGACCATGAATCTGCCACCTTTCTCCCGTCATGCTTATTCGAATGATCAGAAAGGCGCGGGCGTTCATGTGCGTGCTCTCCTTCTTCGCCCTTTGTCAGTTCTCGGGCGTTGCCGCAGAACTGCCCAACATCGTCATCGTCTATGCCGACGATCTCGGCTACGGCGATTTGTCCTGTTACAATCCCAAGGCGGCTTATCGGACCCCGAGGTTGGACCGGATGGCGGCGGAGGGGATCCGGTTCAGGGACTCCCACAGTCCGTCGACCATTTGTTCTCCGTCGCGCTACGGTCTCTATTCCGGCAACCTGGTCTGCCGGTCGGGCAGGGGATCGCGGGCGTTCGAAGGTCCGGGCGGACCCAGCTACATCAAGCCGGGCGAACTGACGATCGGCGACATGCTGAAGGCGAAGGGCTATCGCACGGGCGTGTTCGGCAAGTGGCACGTTGGCCTGACCTGGTATGACAAGGAGGGGAAGAAGCTCGGCGGGGGCTTCGAGAATTCGCTGCGGATCGATTACGAGAAGAGTTGTCCGTTGGAGGACGGCCCGAATGCGCGGGGCTTCGATGAATCCTTCGTCACGCCCAACTGCCCCACGACCGACCCGCTCTACGTCTACATCGAGAACGGGAACGTGGTGACGCCGGCGAGTCAACGGCACAAGCGGGACCGGTTGCCGAACCCCGGCGGCAAGTGGCGTTGGGACAACGACGAGGGCTGGATGGCGCCGGACTACAAATTCGTCGAAGCGGATCTCCTGTTCTATGACAAGACCCTGGACTTCATCACGCGGCACCGCAGGGAGCACAAGGACAAACCGTTCTTCGCGGTGTTCTCGACGCAGATTGCGCATGCGCCCGTGCTGCCCGCCGCGGAGTTCAACGGCTGGACGAAGGGCGGGCCGCGGGGGGATTTTGTGTACGAACTGGATGCTTTGACCGGGCGGTTGCTGGACGCGCTGAAGGAGATGGGCATCGACGAGGACACCCTGGTGATCTTCAACGCCGACAACGGCCCTGAGACATTGCACACGATCTGGATGCGGGAGGATCATGCGC
>JAYPGD010000641.1:0-1607 GCA_038126655.1 Verrucomicrobiales bacterium | reverse complement strand
CGCGGCATGAAGCGCGACGGCTGGGAAGGCGGGCATCGTGTGCCCTTCATTGCGCGGTGGCCGGGGCGGATTCCGGCGGGGCAGGTTTCGGATCAATTGATCAACACGACCGACATCTTTGCCACGCTGGCTTCGTTGGTCGGCTATGAACTTCCAGATGACGCGGCGTTGGACAGCTTCGACATGCTGCCCGCGTTGCTGGGCCGGGCGAAACAACCGATCCGGCCGCACATGTTGACGCAAAGTTTTCGCGGCGAGTTTCAGCTCCGCGTGGGGAATTGGAAGTACTTGGCCCACATGGGCTCAGGCGGCAACAACTACACCCGCGGGAACATGGTGAAGTATGCCCTGCCTGAGACCGCTCCCAAGGCGGCGGGGCAGTTGTTCGATCTCGCCATCGACCCCGGTGAAACGACGAACCTGTTCTTCGCCGAATCCGGGAAGCGGGAACAGATGCGCGATCTCCTGAAGAAGCTGGCTGCGAAGGACGGCGGTCGGACCGCGCCGCGAAACCGGAAGCCGGTGGGGGCGAACTGACCGACGGGAATCCGATCACGCGCGTCTTGCCGACACGTCTTCTCCTCATCGCCGCGTGGATCGCCGCCTCGGCCGCGACCTTGGCGGACGAAGCCCGTTCTCCCGTCGCCGTGGCGCGTGAGCGCGTGGCGTCGATCGGCGTTTATCCAAACGTGCCACCTGCCTTCGTCGAATACCGAGGCCGCATCGCGGAACGACTCAGCGGTCGCGATCCCGAAACCTCGGCGACGAGTTTTCTGCACGGGATCAAGCGACACGCCGAACGGTTGCTGACGAAGGAGCAGGCGGAGCGTTGGAACGCCCTCCTCGACGCGCGCCAGCCTGGACTGAAGCGGCTGCACGACGAGCGGAATGTCCTGCGCGGCTTCTTCTTCGCCAAGGCCTGGGAACTGCCGCTGCTTGTCGGGGCGGAACGAGATCGTGGCGAACGTGAACTCAAGGCCTGGCTCGGTGTGTGGCTGGACATCACGCTACAGGAGCGCATTGCTCAACATCGGCTTTGCCGCGATGCGTGGGCAATTCTTGACGCGGATCAGCGCGCTGCATTGGCGCGCGGCGATTGGGATCGTCACGTAAAGAAATCCACGGGGCACAAGCGCGCATATTTCGGCGATCGGATCGTTTCCCGCGCTCTGGGGAAGCCGGACGACTCCGCAGCATTTCAAGAACTGTCGGCGAAGTTGGCGTAGGAACATGCGCCCGTTCAGGCGCGCCTACTTAAAGCCGAGCGTCGTTGGCGCGTCCTTGCCTTCGCCCAGCCGCCCGTCTCCGACGATCTGCTTGCCGCCGAATGGAGCCGGACATCCGCCGCCCTGGGTGCCTTCTTCCTGGCCCAGGCCGATCATCAAGAACGCCTCACATACGTCGGTTACGACTTGGGCGATCCAGCAGTTCGCGGCGCTGTCGCCGCGAGACCTGCCGCTGAATTGGCGGCGTTGGCGGAGAACGTCAGCAGGAAACTGACCGCCGGGAAAGCGTTGCACGAGAAGCAGATTGCGGCGCAACCTGAAGATTGCGACTACGAAGTCATCGTGCGCGCTCAGCAAAACCTCTCAGACAATCTCCCGGAT
>JAYPGD010000640.1:0-2800 GCA_038126655.1 Verrucomicrobiales bacterium | reverse complement strand
CCATCCACCGCAAGGTGCACGCCGCCTCCGCCGCTTCCGGCTACAAGGGCACGGTTCAGAAGGTTTCGGTGAGCACCTCCGGCGGCAAGGCCGACTTCACGCTGAACGTCCCGTAAGCGCGGCCCCGAATCGCCATATGGCTTGACACCCAGCCGCTGCGTCAATCTTGTCGCAGCGGCTTGTTTGTATCTTGGCCGGCCGCCTCAACGAAATGTCACAACCCCCACACAGCAAAGGACTTGAGCGATTCGCCTGGGCGACCGCACTGGCCACGCTGTGCCTGATCGGGATTGGCGGCATGGTCACCAGCAAGGAGGCCGGCATGGCCGTGCCGGATTGGCCGACCTCCTACGGCTACAACATGTTCGCCCTGCCCTTCTCATACTGGGTGGGCGGTATCTTCTATGAGCACAGCCACCGCCTGTTCGGCGTCGTCGTGGGACTGCTCACCACCATCCTCGCCTCCTGGACCTGGGGCCGCGAAACCAACGGGCGCATCCGATGGACCGGCTGGATCGTGATATTCATCCTCGTCGCCATGTTGGGGCACCGTGGATCCGGCAGCGCGGACGGCGGCGTCCAGAATGTGCCCGCCCACATCAAGCTTCTGGCCGGAATCATGCCTTTCTTGACCCTCTTCGGCGTCTTCCAATGCCTCCTGACACGGGGCTCCCTGCGCTGGCTGACCCTGACCGCCTTTTTTGCGGTCATCTTCCAGGGCTTGCTGGGTGGTTTCCGGGTCGCCCTGTTTGCAGACGAGATCGGCGTCTTTCATGCGGCCCTCGCGCAGGCCTTTCTGGTCCTGATCTGCTGCATCGGGCTGCTCTCCACCCAATGGTGGCAGCGGCTCGCCCCGAACGAGACAACCGCGGATTTCTCCAACCTCCGCGGTCTGTTCGCATTCCTGACCGTCCTGATCTTCGCGCAGTTGATCCTCGGCGCGGTGATGCGTCACCAACACGCCGGCCTGGCCGTCCCGGATTTCCCCCTGGCCTATGGCAGAATCTGGCCGGACACGAGCGAATCCGCCCTTGCCGCCGTCAACGCCAACCGCACCGACACCTTCTACGATGAGCCGATCACTCCGTTCCTCATCCACCTTCACATGGCGCATCGCTTCGGAGCCCTGCTGGTCTTCCTCCTGGGCGGAGCCATCGCGGGACTCGCGGCAAAATCGGGCCGCAAGCGCAGTTTTCTCTCGAAATTCTGTTTCGCATGGTTTGGAATGATCTGTCTTCAGGCAATCCTTGGCGCCGTCACGGTGTGGACCGACAAGGCGGCCGACATTGCAACCTTGCATGTCATGCTGGGCGCGGGATGTCTGGTTGCGGGCTCCCTCGTCACCCTGATTACGGCAAAGGTCTGCCCCGAGACTCTGAACTGCGAATACCGGACCGAAACGGCCCCTGCGCCCAATGCGCCGCCCGAAGCGACAACAGCCTGACCTGAATCAGATGAAGGCATCGGCTCAACCGATCGAAGACACTTCGACAATGGAACGATCGTTTACGGGGGCGTTCTGCGAACTGATCAAGATGCGCCTGACCGCGCTGGTGATGGCGACGACCCTGGTCGGCTATTACCTTGGCGAGCCCGCCACGCTGCGCTACGGGCTGCTTATGTCCGCCATGTTCGGGACGTTTCTCCTGGCCGCGGGAGCCGCGGCCCTGAACCAACTCCTCGAAATCCAGTTCGACTCCAAGATGAACCGGACGGAATCCCGCCCCCTGCCCTCGGGGCGCCTCCACCCCAATGTCGCGCTCATCTTTGGCGGCGCCTCCTCGGCCGCCGGAATGATCCAGCTCGCGCTCAAGGTCAACCTGATCACCAGCCTGCTGGGCGCGCTGACCCTGGCCAGCTACCTGTTCGTCTACACCCCTCTCAAGCGCAAGACCACGCTCAACACCCTCCTCGGCGCCATCCCCGGCGCCCTGCCGCCGCTCATGGGCTGGACCGCCGCGACCGGCGCCTTCGAAATCGGCGGCTGGTCCCTCTTCGCCATCCTGTTCTTCTGGCAATTGCCTCACTTTCTCGCCATCGGGTGGATGCACCGCGACGACTATGCCCGGGCCGGCTTTGTCATGCTGCCGGTCGTGGACCCCGACGGCTCCCGCACCGGCCGCAGCTCGGTCAGCCACACCCTCGGCCTGCTCCCCATCAGCCTCTTCCCCTTTCTGCTCGGAATCTCCGGCCGAATCTACGTCGTCGCCGCCCTCGTGCTCGGCGCGATTTTCCTGGCCAACGCCATCCGCTTCTCTCGCGAATTGACGCATGAAAACGCGCGTCGATTGTTCTTCGCCTCGATCATCTATCTGCCGCTCCTGCTGGCTCTTATGGCCTTCGACAAGGTCTGAATCCGGAACAACCTGAAGAAACATCAATCGACCATTGACACGCGGGAATCGCCTCCCTTAATAACATTCCTTCCGGGAGGCTGAGTCCGGAAGATCACACACGAAAACCAGCCGATTTTTGCACATGCAAGCAACGACCACAGCAGACGACATCGCCGACGCTCACGCCCACGACGAGCATCACCACGAACCGGGGTTCTGGCAGAAATACATCTTCTCCTGCGACCACAAGGTGATCGGCATCCAATACGGGATCACCTCGCTCGTCTTCCTTCTTTTCGGTTTCTTCCTGATGGCCTGTATGCGCTGGCAGATCGCCTATCCCGGCCAACCGATCCCGGTGGTTGGCGGCCTGCTGGAGGCCATTCTGGGCGAGGTCTGCGCGGGCGGCGTGATGCAGCCGGAACTCTACAACTCATTCGGCGCCATGCACGGCACCATCATGG